>DATHTH010000023.1:0-22577 GCA_035463495.1 Anaerolineales bacterium
ACCTCTCACAGTGATCAAAGGCTACCTGGGAATGATCAAGGCAGCGCCTGCGGTGCAGCAGGACCCGGGGCTGGCGCAGATTATGGAGGGCGTCATCCAGGGAACGAACCGTCTACACGAGGTAGTAAACAGCATGCTGGATGTGGCACGCCTTGAAAACCAGGTGCTGACGCCCCACTTCGAGAGCGTCATGCTTGCTCCCCTGCTGCGCCTCATCAGGAAAGATTACGCTGAGGAGCTGGAGGCGCGCCAGATCAACCTCGAGCTGGATCCCGGTCTCAGCCACGTACCTCCCATTCTGGCTGATTCGATGCTCCTCAAAAAGGCGATTGAGCACATTCTGGTTAATGCCATCAAGTTCACGCCGGATGGCGGCTCGATTTCCATCAGTGCTCACCCGGTTCAACTGGATGGGCGGGGAGAGTTTTGCGAGATCCGGGTCCGCGACACAGGGATCGGGATCGACCCGGCTCATCATCAGATCATATTCGAGAAGCTCTATCAGCTCGGCAAGGTAGAGCTGCACTCCTCAGGACGCACCAAATTCAAAGGCGGCGGTCCCGGCCTCGGCTTAGCCATCGCAGCAGGGATAGTCAAGGCTCATCGCGGCAAAATCTGGGTGGAGAGCCCGGGCTACGACGAGGCGAAACTACCCGGCAGCACCTTCGTTATGCAGATGCCGGTGGCATAATAAAAATAGACCGAAGCGATGGCTTCGGTCTATTTTGTGCCGGCGACTACTCCTCGCTCCTGATGACTTTGCTATTCCGGTCGAAATAATTCCTGATACGGGTCCGCAGGGGCGTGAGCAAGCCAATGTGTGCCAGCATCAGAAATCCGAAACCTGCCATGGAAAGAAAGAACAACAAATCCCTCCAGAGATAGACCGGGTTTCCATCGGTGAACACGTAGCGAAATACGATCAGCGCCAGCTGAATCATACTGATGATGAGCAGCGGCATAGAGAGGGGCCGTAGATCATGGTCTTCGAGAGTGAGATGCAATCCAACCATGGCCGTCAATCCGGCAGCAAGCATGATCAGATATGCCCAGAACCGCAGCAAGTCATAAGACTGATCGTACAGTCTTTGCAGAATAAGTAGATATAAGACACACACGCCAATCAGGCATGTCCAGATAAAAATATTGATGACAAATGGCAATACCAGGTTTCCATAGATCCGTATCGCTACCATGGCAGCCAGCCAACCCACTACGTATGCCAGCCCGACTACGAATGCCTTTGTGGGCAGTGTGCTCAGAGAATTAATCAGACCCGCGCCCAAGATATCGAACACCAGCCTCGCGCCGCCGATCAAAGCAATCGTCAGTGCGCCAATACTGGCAAGGAACATCAAGAGACTTAACATTCCACGTTGCGAAAGTCTGTTCCCATACCGTGACTGCAACGATGGCCCCCGCGGCTTGGTGTTCGGAGAACCATTCATAACGCCTCCTGCCCAATCGTGCGAAAAAGCACGATTGAGCTCACTCACAAAACTGTAATGATATTATTATACTCATAAGACCGATTTCATCCGCTTGGAGTTCCCCCTACCGTCTCGCACCGAAAACCTGTTGAATTAGCGTTCCAGCCTTAAATAGACTGCTCCGCGCGCATCCAGGTAGACAGCTCGGGGGGTGCGCACGATGCGCAACACCACGTTTTCGCAGGAGGAACAGCGCAGAACGACCCCAGGACCCTGCGTGAAGGCAAGCAGAGCACCCACATCCCCGCTGCTGCCACAGTGGGCACATTCCGTGGGGGAAGCAGTCATCTCTGCGCCAAAGATCTCAAAAAGCAGCCCTGCAACTGCGTTTGCATCGAGCATCAACTCGCGGTTGATATCTGTCCTCTCATCCATTTCAGCCTCCAGTAGGTCCAAAGCGCTCGGTGCGGATCTGTTCCGACCGCACCCCCACATTGACCAGCCCATTTGCAGCCGCTTCTACCAGAAGCGTCGGCCCACAGATAAAGACTTGCACTGACCTGCCCAGGGGCCGGGCAACCTCTCTAAGCATGTCCGAGTCGATCCGCCGGGCATACCCTTTCCAGCCCGGCGGCTGGGAGCGTGTGAGGATGTGAAAAATTTGCGGCCCATTATTTGTAGAGCGTAAGGTTTCCATCTCGTTGTAATAAATGATGTCCTCGAAGCTGCGTGAGCTGTACAGTAGATTCGCCGGATTCGTTGCCCCTGCAGCCGCGCGGTGGCGAAGCATGGACATCAGCGGCACGACACCCGATCCACCGGCGATCAACAGCAGCGGCTCCTGCATGCTGGCTTCCCAGACAAAGTATCCGCCGATCGGCCCGCGCACCTGAATGCGATCCCCGACAATTGCCACGTCATGGAGATATGTGGAAACTTCGCCATCGCCGATGCGCTCCACCGTGATCTCCACCTCACCTTCCCGCTCGGGCTCGGATGCAATTGAGTAACTGCGCTGCGCCTGGTAACCATCCTCTGCGGTCAGACGGATATCGTAGTGCTGCCCGGCGCGGTGACGCATCCACGCAGGAAGCCCCAAGGTGAACGTCTTCACTTTGGGAGTTTCAGACTTGATGTTGGTAATCGAAGCGATTTGCCAGTTGAGGGTCGGTTTCATAAGACTTTTCACCACGAAGGACACGAAGGGGCACAAAGGGAATAACAACCGGTCAATCGTTCCAATATCTTTGTTCCTTCCACGGGTCGCCGCGGTTGTGATAGCCGAGCGCTTCCCAGAAGCCTGGTGTATCCTTTTCCATGAGTCGAATGCCGCGCACCCATTTGGCGCTTTTCCAGAAATAAAGATGCGGCACGACCATCCGTGCCGGACCGCCATGTTCCGGCGTGAGCGGCTCATCGTCGTATTTCAAAGCGATAAAGGATTGACCATTGATGATATCGGTGAGAGGCATATTGGTGGTATAACCGCCGTCGCTGTAGGCTGTGATGAACATGGCTTTGCGATCTAGCTCAACATGCTCCAGCAAGGTATCCAGGCTGACGCCCTCCCATTTCATGTCGAGATGCGTCCACTTGGTCACGCATGAAATGTCCACACTATACGTTTGCAAGGGGAGCTGAAGGAATTCCTGCCACGTCCACAAAGCCTTCTCTTTGACGAGCCCTTCAATCGTGAATGTCCATTTGTCGAGAGGCGTATAGGGAGTTGGTCCCGCGGAAAGGACAGGAAAATCGTCCGTGAGATATTGACCCGGAGGGATACGATCCTTTTTTTCTCCCCCTCGCCGCTTACCGACAAAGCCGCGCGAGACGAAATTCTCTTCTGACATCACTCCTCCTTTCCCAGGAACCAGCTAGCCTTTACAACACCGGCAAAGTGCCGGCGATGCTCGAACCACAGAAGAAAGAGCCCCGCGTGTTTGCGGGGCTGACTTTCACCTTTCATCTACAACCTACATATGGATCGGCGTACCTTCCGCGCCGTGCGCCGCCTCCATGATTACCTCGGAGAGCGTCGGATGAGCATGAACGTTGCGCGCGATCTCATGCGGAGTTAACTCCATCATCTGCGCAAGCGTAAGTTCAGGGAGTAATTCCGTCACTTCTGGACCAATCATATGCGCGCCGAGGATCTCGCCGTATTTTTCGTCCACCACGATCTTGACGAAACCGACATGATCGCCGAGCCCGAGCGCCTTGCCGTTGGGCTGGAAGGGGAAGCGTCCCACCTTGATGTTGTAGCCGCGCTCCTTTGCCTGGGCTTCGGTAAGCCCGAATGACGCTACCTGCGGATGACAATAGGTGGCGCGCGGCAGCATCTCGTAGTTGAGACTGATGGTTTCGGCGCCTGCAATATTCTCGGCCGCAACAATGCCCATCGCCGAGGCAACATGCGCCAGCATCAGCTTGCCCGTGACATCGCCAATGGCATAGATACTCGGGACACTTGTCTGCATCTTTTCATTAATTTCGACGAAGCCGCGTTCATTGAGCTTCACACCCACCTCTTCGAGGCCAAATCCCTTCGAGTTGGGACGCCACCCAATTGCAACCAGCGCCTGCTCCGCTTCTAGAGTTGTTTCCTTCCCATCGGTTGAGACCTTCACGCGGGCACCATTCTCCGTCGCTTCCACCGATTCCACTTTATGTCCAACAAGACATTTGATGCCACGCTTCTCGAATTCCTTCTTTAACTCCTTCGAAACTTCCTCATCCTCCAATGGGACAAGCCGAGGCAGCATTTCAACGATCGTGACATCCACTCCATAAGAGTTCCATACGGTGCCAAATTCCACACCGATTGCGCCCGAACCAATCACGACTACAGACTCTGGCAACTTCTCTTGCAGGATCGCTTCGAGGTAGGTGATAACTTTTTCACCGTCCACTTTCCAAGCGCCAGGGACAGCTGCGTGCGCACCTGTCGCCACGATAATGTTCTTCGCGTTCAACTCAGTGGTCTTGCCATCCTTATCTTTTACAGAGATTGTTGTTGGCTTAGTAATGCGCGCTTCGCCCATAAAGACCGCAATGTTATTCTTCCGCATCAAGAATCCAACACCCTTGACCAGTCTATCCGATACCTGTCGTGACCGTTTGACCGCGACACCAAAATCCAGGTTTAGATTCTCGAAAGAGAATCCAAAATCCTTGCCACGTTCACGGAGCGTGTGTGCAATATCGGCGTTCCTCAACAACGATTTCGAAGGAATACAGCCGACATTCAGACATACACCACCGAGCCATTGCTTATCGACAATTGCCACCTTTTGCTTGAGTTGCGCCGCACGGATCGCCGCCACATACCCCCCGGGTCCCGCGCCGATCACAACCACATCGAAATTTTCAGCCATATCATTCTCCATCTCCACTGAAAAGTATAGAAAGATCAAACGTTATTTTACCTGCTAATTCAAGCCTTGCGGGATGCTCCTGGCATTCTTACACCCTACCTGCCACGAGTATAATCAGCACCGGGTGGATCGGCATTTAAGCCCGCATCATGCTACCCAAAACTGACAAATGTATCTTGAAAACCCAATAAGGCACAACATAAGTTTGGAACACAAATTCGAAGTCAAGCAGCCAGTTCGAAATTATCTTTTAGTCATTCCGTCTCTTTTTGTAGTCATACTTTTTTATACCTGGTACGTCACTTCAGGCGGTGGAAATCAAAGTGGGACAACCACCATTTACTATGCGTACCTCGCCGAGGCATTTCTCAATGGCGATCTTCACCTGGCGCTGAATCCTACTCCTCAACTGTTAGCTCTGGATAATCCCTATGACGTGGCAGCCCGAATAGAATTAAAAAGGTCAGGAGTTGTCACTCCAATGGACTTTTCATTGTACAAAGAGAAGTTTTATATCTATTGGGGTCCGGTTCCTGCCATCCTGCTTGCAGCGATCCAGGTTGTTTCCGATACGCTCATCAGCGACTTCATTTTGGCATTTACGTTTGGTTTGGGTATATTTTTGGTGCAGTCCTTTTTACTGCTCTCGGTATGGGAGCATTATTACTATACCTTGCCCAGATGGATGCTTCCACTGTCCATATTTCTGGGAGGCAGCATTTGGCCGATTGTGCTATTACGTCACTATGATGATTATGCACGGATCTACCAGGCAGCGATCGGCGCAGGACAGTTTTTCCTGTTGAGTGGAATATTCGCAGCTTTCACTGCCATAACGAAACCGTCCGTCTCGACCGGGAGACTTGTGCTGGTAGGGTCTTTATGGACACTGGCAATCGGAACCAGGCATGCTTTGGTGGCGCCAGTCGCATTGATGGTACTCGTGATAGGCTTTCGGTTGCTCAGAACTACTCAATCTATTACAGAAAAAACCATGAAATTCACGATGCTGTGCCTGCCATTGGCATTGGGAGGTGCAGCCCTGAGCTGGTATAACTGGGCGCGCTTCGGTTCGATCGCCGAGACTGGTTTTTCGTATGCATTAGCGGGACTGGATATTCAAAAGCATCAGACGGAACTTTTCTCAGCGTCATATATTTTCCCAAACCTGTACAATTATCTAATTCATCCACCTGTATGGATGCAAAACTTTCCATTCGTCGCCATGCTGGAGGGACGTGAGGGCTCCCTTATGGCTTTTCAGCCGGTGCCAGAATTCTACAATGCCCAGCCAATTGCCGGATTAATGTACGTTTTTCCGTTTTCAGTCTTTGCAGCCGTGCCCTTTTTTGCGTGCTTAGCAAATCTGTTTAAAAGAAAACCATCTGAGATTTTACCGGAGGATACTCATGATCGACCACTGGCTTGGCTGGCACTTCTATTAAGCAGTTCGTTTATGACTGCCTTTTCCCTGCTTTTGATCTTTTTTTGGGCGGCAACACGCTACCTGAGTGATTTCATCCCAGCACTCATTGTTCTGAGCGTGATAGGTTTCTGGCAAGGATATCAACTTTCGGCGCACAAGGCTTGGACGAAACACTTGTATGTGCTCACTGGAATTTTCTTAGCCGGTATATCTATCCTTCTAAGCACCTTGTTGGCAATATCACTCGATCCGGGACTGGTAGAGCTGATTACTGGCACCCTCGCTTTTCTAAGATAAGGGTCACTTCCCGGCACTGATGAATTCTACGCCCAGTTCTCCAGCGTCTCCTTGACTTTCATCAGAAACCGATCGGCAGCCGCGCCGTCCAGAATGCGATGATCGAACACGAACGATAGATACACCATCGGGCGTATGGCAATCGCATCGTCAATCACAACAACGCGCTTTTGCATTGCGCCGACCCCCAGGATCCCGGACTGCGGCTGGTTGATCACGGGGAAGGCAAACAGCGAGCCGCTGGTGCCATGATTCGTCAGTGTGAAGGTCCCACCCTTGACCTCGTCGGGCTGTAGCTTTTTCGCCCGCGCCCGCTTGGCCAGATCGTTGATTGTGCGCGCCATTGCCAGCAACGAGAGATTATCGGCGTTCTTGATTACAGGAACGATCAAGCCTTCTTCGCCGAGCGAGGTTGCCATGCCAATGTTGACCGCCCTGTGCACGAGAATGCCATCTTCTGTCCACGAGGAATTGACATTTGGATAGGCCTTCAGACCGGCGACAATGGCTAGCATAAAGTAGGCAGTGAAGGTCAAATTGACGCCATCACGCGCGAAGCCTTCCTTATGAGCAGAGCGATGGTTGGCTACACGCCCCATGTCTGCTTCCATGACAGTCAGGACGTGCGGGGAGGTATGTTTGGACATCACCATGTGTTCAGCGATCTGCTTCCGAATCACGGTGTGCTTGATGAGCTGATCTCCCTCGATTGGTTTTAGGGTGGCAGGTTGGGCCACGGGAGGCTCGACCTTGATCTTCTGACCCTCCACATAGCTCAGCACATCATTTTTGGTAATGCGCCCACCGAGTCCGGTGCCCTGAATTTGGGATAGATTCGCACCGTGCTCCGCGGCGATTTTGGCAACCACAGGCGAGATAAAGCCGATATCCTGTTTGGCAGGAGGTTGAACGTTCAAGGTTGCAGGTTCTTCTATAGACCTTTGACTGTCATCCTTAGATTCTCCTTTCCTTACAGTCGTTGGTGTAGAAGAGGCCTCTATCGATTCCCCGGGCTTACCAATGACGGCTAAAACCGTACCTACTCTTGCAGAGATACCTTCCTCCGCCATGATCTTCAATACCGTTCCGGATGCAGGCGCAGGGATTTCGGTGTCCACTTTATCTGTGTTTACTTCAAGCAAAGGCTCGAGCTCATCGACCGAGTCACCTTCCCGCTTGAGCCATTTTGTAACTGTGACTTCTTCAACACCCTCGCCAAGCAGGGGAACCAGTACTTTCGTTGCCATACATTCTCCTTTTGCACCGCGCAGCACACGAAGACTGCCGAGAAAGCCTTTTGAGTCTTTGCGGTTCGTCCCTACCGTTAACGAATCTCCGGATACTTCGCAGGATCGACTTCATGCATTAATTCATACACGGTATCGAATACCGTTTCGGCATTGGGTTTGGACCAGTAATCGCCATCGCTGCCATAGGCGGGGCGGTGAGCTTTTGCGGAAAGGGTCCTGGGCTCGGAATCCAGATCATAGTACCCGCCCTGTCTCTCGATCACTTCCTGCAGCATGTACGCTGTCGCCCCGCCGGGCACATCTTCGTCCAGGAACAGGACACGATTTGTCTTTTTCAAGGATTCCACAGTGCGACCATGGATATCGAACGGCAATAGCGACTGCACGTCAACGATTTCTATTTCGATGCCCGCCTTCGATAATTTCTGCGCCGCGTCCACTGCTATCCGGCAGCACGCCCCATAGGTAACGACTGTCACGTCACTGCCTTCCCGAATCACTTCCGGCACGCCGAGCGGAACCGTAAATTCAGCGATGTTATCGGGCAGGCGCTCCTTGACCCGATAGCCATTCAACACTTCGACGATTACCGCTGGCTCATCCGCTTTCAGTAAGGTGTTATAAAACCCTGCGGCGCGCGTCATATCGCGCGGCACCAGCACGTGCATCCCGCGCACCAGGTGAATGATGCCCGCCATAGGAGAACCTGCATGCCAGATGCCCTCGAGGCGGTGGCCACGCGTCCGGACGATGACAGGGGCGGATTGCCCGCCTACCGTCCGCCAGTGGAGACTGGCAAGGTCATCGGACATGATCTGCAAGGCGTACAACAAGTAATCGAGGTATTGGATCTCGCAGATCGGGCGTAATCCGCGCATTGCCATCCCAATTGCCTGCCCCAGGATGGTGGCTTCGCGGATGCCGGTATCGGCCACGCGCAGTGGACCGTATTTCTCCTGCATGCCCTTGAATCCCTGGTTCACATCGCCGAGAAAACCAACGTCCTCTCCAAAGGCGATCACGCGCGGATCGCGTCCCAGCATGGAATCGAAAACCGCGTTCATCACCTCAAAACCCATCACGGTTGGGGACGAGCTTGAATAGACAGGCTTCACCCCTTTAACAGCTAGTGCTTTCCCTGTATAAAGATGTGAGCCATAGCGCTCATTGTTGACCTCATCCTGCTCGTTCTTCCACTGGACCAGAACCTGCTTGGAAGGGTTCGCTTCGTCGCGCAACACCCTCAGCGCTTCGTGCGCAGCACTGTGAACGTCGCGCCGCAGCGGCGCGGGGAGGGCAGCCAGCCGCTCCTTGATTTGCGCTAACTCAGAGGCATGCGAGGAGCTGCCCGCAATCTCATCCAGTATGTCCATAACCTGGCCGCGCTCCTCCAGGATGGGAGCGAGATAAGCCTCCCAGGCTAGCTTGCGGATTCTCTCGACAGCTGCCTGATCTTCTTTTTCAACGGCGACCAGCTCGGGGTCTGTGGCGATGCCGTTCTCGATGATCCACTCGCGCATTTTACGGATGCAGTCATACTCCTGCTCCCATTGCAGGCGCTCAGATGATTTATAGCGCTCGTGGCTGCCGGATGTAGAGTGCCCCTGCGGCTGGGTCACATCGATTATGTGTACCAGCTGCGGAATGTGATGCTGACGGGCGATCTGCGCCGCGTTGGCGTACGTTTCGAGCAGGGCGGCATAATCCCAGCCGCGCACCTGGTACAGGTCGTAACCGCGTTCACAATCTTCTTCGAAGCACGGGTCCCGCTGGAATCCCTGCAAGATGGCATGGATATTTTCCTTGACCATCTGAAACTGGTTCGACACCGAAATGCCGTAGCCATCGTCATAGACAGTGATGACTGCGGGCGCCTGCAGCACACCAATGGCATTCACCGATTCCCAGAACATCCCCTCCGCGGTGGAGGCATTCCCGATGCTGGCGAACACTACCTCATTCCCGTTCTTCGAGAACTGAGGGAAGGCTTGCAGCTCTTCCAGCTCGCGGTACAGAACCGAGGCGTACGCCAGCCCCACTGTACGCGGCATCTGGGTTCCGGTCGGTGAGACATCCGCTGCGGTGTTGTAGGATTCGGTCTGGTTCTTCCAGGAGCCATCCGGGTTGATATACCGGTTGGCGAAGTGGGCATTCATCGAGCGTCCGCCAGTGTTCGATTCATGATTTACATCTGGATGGGCGTAGAGCTGGGCAAAAAATTCCTGGATATTCATCACCCCCAACATGAACATCCAGGTCTGGTCACGGTAATATCCTGAGCGCCAGTCCCCCTTCTGGAAGACGCGTGCAATCGCAATGTTGGCGAGCTCCTTTCCGTCCCCAAAAATTCCGAATTTTGCTTTTCCGCTTAAGACTTCACGTCTGCCAATGAGTGACGCCTGCCTGCTCTGGTAGGCAAGGCGGTAATCCTTGATGATCTCTTCTTTCTCGAGGGGAAGTGCAACAGTACCCTTGGTTTTGGGCATGGACTCTCTCCTGTTTCTGGTTAAAGGAGATTATAACAAATGCCATTGCCGATGATTGGGCATCTCCATGCATGCGCCGGTTCAATAGCTCCTCCGCCTTATTGTCCCATTAACTCTTGCACCGCCTCATATACGTCCAAGACACCATATCCATAGGCAGCGTTGGGCACATCGCCTGTAAAACATCCGCTCATCTCTCCGCGGTAAGGATCCGCGGCATCGATCAAGAGCTGCTCCGTGCGGTCAATATCGCCGATCAGGCTGGGGTCTGCAGACCAGAGCAGGGCAACCGCGCCGGCAACATGCGGTCCCGCCATGGAGGTGCCGCTGGTGGCGCCATAAAACCCGCCGGGCAACGCGGACAGAATGCCCACGCCGGGGGCGACGATATCCGGCTTGATGCGTCCCGAGCCGTCCGCCGTCACCGGTCCGCGGCTGCTGAAGAGGGCCATATCGCCGAAACGGTCAATCGCACCGACCGAAAATACGGAATCGTATAAAGACAAAGGGTCAGCGACCGTGCTGCAACTGGGCCCATCGTTGCCGGCTGAAACCGCCACGAAGATGCCGGCGTCTCGCAAGTGATTCGCTGCCGGAAGCAGAGCATTTGGGTCACAGCCTTCAATCTCCGGGCAGCCCCAGGAATTATTGATCACATCCGCGGCGAGGGTCGGGTCACCATCCACAAAAGGATCCCCGCCTTGAGGGAACGGCGCCAGCATGAACTGCATACAGTCAAGATAGAGCGCCGGGTTCGCGAGATTGCGTACCAGATTTGCACAGGCGAACCAGGTTGCATCGGGGGCGATGCCAATTCCACCCTGCCCGACGATAGTCCCCAGCGTATGCGTGCCGTGTCCGCCCTCATCGTTAGGCGAAGGACTGAGATTCCACGGATCAAACCAGTTGTAATCATGACCGCTCGTATTGCCGCGGTACGTCTCCCGCAGGGCAGGGTGATTGAGGTCCGCGCCGCTGTCGGATTGCCCGATCACAATCCCCTCGCCGCGCACGCCGAATTCCTCCCAGACGCGATCGGCGCCGATCGCGCTCACATTCCACTGAAGACCCGGCGCAGTGGACCCGCTCGCCGCCATCGATATCAAGGAGGTGGCCGGCTCGACGGGCCGCAGGCGCGGGCTGGGAATTACCCTGTCCACTTCCGGCTGCGTCCCCAGGTACAAGCGGATGAGGGCACCGCCCTGCACTTCAATGGCGTTGACGAGATAATAGGGCGTATATTCCACACCGAATTGATTGAATGTGTTTCGCAACTCTGCCTGCGTCTGGTTTGCGTGCTGGGTCAGGATCTGGTAAGCAGCCGACCTGCGCTCATCGATATCCTCGATTTGCCGGATGCTCGAAAGATCCGCCTGGTCGTTTAAGATGACGAAGAGCCGGTCGCCGTAAAAGCCTTCATTGCCATTGTTGAGGAACAAAAGAGCCACAAGGATCCAGGCTGCAAGTGCGCCGATCGCGCCAATGATCTCTACCCACCGGGAACCAGATTCCATGAGAGAACGAACGAGCAAAGCGACCAGGCCCACCGCCAAGCCCAAACCCACCGTGAAAACCACCGCCCGGAAAGCAACCCCGATCATGTCACCAAGGACAATAGACAGCTCGCTCGGGTCAAAGAAGGTCAGGCTCGCAGCCGCCAGGAGTCCGGTGAGGATCGCTATCGAAATCCTTGAGGGCAAGAGTGCCGCAACCGCGAAAGCAAACGAGGGAAGGATCGCCAGCAGAAACAACTGCGCCCCATCATAGCCAATTGCGGAGCCTAGCAAAGAAAGCAGTGCGCCAATTCCCAGCGCGTCGAGGAAGCGGTTCTCACGGGTAGATTCGATCAATAACGCCGCGAGCCAGCCAAAGGAAAGACCAGCGAACAGACTCAGTACTGAATCGGTTAGTGAACCGAATGCGCCAAATAATGCCAGTGGACCCACACCGAACGCAGCCAGCAGGAATGCGAATGAAACATGACTCGATTGCCAGCGGATATTGTTGCTCCACAGTCTCGAAACGATCACGGCGGCAATCACACAAATTAGGATTTGCAAAATGGAACCCAGCTGATCATTGTTGGGACCGAGCACCCGCAGTACCAACCCGGGAAACGCCATCAATGCAGCAACCATCCATCCGCCATAGACCGGCTTGAAGCGAATATCGGTAGTCAAGCGCCATAGCGCCAGCATCAACCCTGTCAGGATGACAGCCTGAGCCAGCAATCCGACGCTTCCTGCCCATTCGAGCCATTCCAGGCCGCCCACGGCAATGGCGAACTGTTCACTGGACCATAAACCAAAATGATAGACCAGTAAGCTAACCGGCAAGAGCAAGGCGATCAAGACGAAGACGAAAGGCGAAACAGACGAGCGATTTTCTGATCTTCGGGCATGAGGCGGGGAATCGCCTGCAATCATCTCATTCTCCATATATGAGTTTATTCCACGATCACTAATCAGCAGCCGCTTCCGAAACCTCGGGCTGATGGGGACGCACATGAAAGAGCTTAAAAGCCCACTGCACCGAGGGACCGATCAGCAGCGCGAAAGCGACCGTTCCCCATCCGGCGGGTCCGCCCAGCAGCCAACCGATCAAGACGACAATCACTTCTATCGCCCCGCGAGCCCACCGGATACTCACCCCCGCGCTGCGATGGATCGCCAGCATCAGGCTATCTCGCGGACCTGCGCCCGCATCCACACCGATATAAACAGCAGTGGCAATGCCCTGGATCAGAACGCCGAGCAAGAACATGGCAATCTGTAGAAAAAGCTGGTCGTTCACCTCGGGGATCAAAACCAGGCACAAATTGAGCCAGGGACCGATGCTGAGGATATTTCCCAGTGTGCCCCAGCCCACCCGTTCGCGTAGAGCCAAAGCCAGGAGCAAAATGGCAAACCCCATGTACACGGTCATTGTTCCGATCTGGATGTTTAAGATGTCGGCCAGGGCAACCTCGAGTACCAGCCATGTGCTCGTCCCAAGATCGGCGCGGATCAGCAATGCCAGCGCCAGTCCGTATAGCATGAAGCCAATTTGAATAACGACAAAGTCTCTAAGAAATGTATGCCAGCGTATGGGTTTGAGCATTAAAACTCCAGTCTTTGTACTGAGCGGGATACCGAGCGTGGGACGAGGCATGTAGTCGAAGCGCGCTATTCCTACAGGCCCTTCGACCGTGTGGCAGAAGAACCCTGCCCCTCGGCTCAGGGCGAGATAATATCACCTATGATAGACTCACGCCATGCTACAGATCTTTGAGACACAGCGCGATACGTTCACGATCAGCACCGACCCGAGGCGACTCGATGTGGAAGCCATTGTGGATATGCTTACTCGCGCGTACTGGGCAATCGGGCGGCCGCGGGAGCGGACCGAGCGCGCCATCCAGAACTCGCTGGTCTTCGGCGTCTATGATGCGGACCAGCAGATCGGTGTCGCTCGCGTCGTCACCGACTACTCGATCTTCGCTTATCTGTGCGACGTATTCATCCTCGAGGAATACCGGGCGCACGGTCTCGGGAAATGGCTGCTCGAGACAATTTTGGAGCACCCCGACCTGCGGGAAATGCGGCGCTGGCTGCTGGTCACGAACGACGCACACGGACTGTACAGGCAATACGGGTTCGCAGAGATCGAGGATCCGGAACACTGGATGCAGAAACTCCAGCGTTTCCCGGGAGAAGAATGATGGCCACCGTGATCCTAAAGCCGGGACGGGAGAAGTCGCTGCTCCGCCGCCATCCCTGGGTTTTCTCAGGGGCGGTGCAAAAAGTTGAGGGTGAGCCTTCCCCAGGCGCGACGGTCGACGTGCTTTCGGCGAATCGCGAATTCCTTGCGCGCGCCGCGTATTCGCCGTCTTCCCAGATCCGCGCTCGTATCTGGACGTTTGAGGAGCAACCGGTCGATGCGGAGTTTTTCCGCAGCAAGATCCGTTCGGCAATCGCAACACGTCAAGCGTTGCAGGTTAACAGTCAATCGGAGGGATATCGGTTGATCTACGCGGAGTCCGATGGCATACCCGGATTGATTGTGGACCGCTATGGGGACCTGCTTGTCCTTCAATCACTGACGACAGGCTCTGAATTCTGGAAGGAGACACTCGCGGATCTCTTACTTGAAGAGACCGGAGTTTCCACAATCTATGAGCGCTCGGATGCCGATGTGCGTGAGCTGGAAGGGTTGGCGCCACAAAACGGCCTGATTCGAGGCTCAGCTCTACTGATGACTGACTCACGAATTACAAACATCGTTGTTACCGAACACGATTTGAAATTCAATGTAAACCTGCAGAGCGGGCACAAAACCGGTTTCTACCTCGATCAGCGCCCGAACCGCTTGCGCGTGCGTAAACTTGCCGGAGGTAAAGACGTGCTGGATGGCTTTTGTTACACAGGCGGGTTCACAGTTAACGCCCTGGCTGGGGGGGCAAGCTCCGTTCTCTCGCTGGATTCTTCAGCTGAGGCGCTGGCGCTCTGCCAGGAAAATGTTGCTCTAAACAACCTGCCTGCCAGCCGGCACACCCATCTCGAAGGCGATGTCTTCTTGCTCCTGCGAAAATTCCGCGACGAGGGCCGGTCCTTCGATATGATCATCCTTGACCCACCTAAGTTTGCGCCCACAGCCGCCCACGCAGAGCGTGCGGCACGCGGCTATAAGGATATCAACCTGTTCGCGTTCAAGCTTTTGCGCCCCGGTGGTACACTGGTCACGTTTTCATGTTCCGGTGGAATCGATGCTGGCCTGTTTCAGAAGATCATTGCCG
This sequence comes from Anaerolineales bacterium, assembly GCA_035463495.1. GTDB lineage: Bacteria > Chloroflexota > Anaerolineae > Anaerolineales > Villigracilaceae > Defluviilinea. The sequence continues at coordinate 15,038 of DATHTH010000023.1, forward strand.
GCGCGGCGCTGGATGCTGGCGTCGAGGCCCAAATTGTGGGACATATGTCACAGGCGGCAGATCACCCGGTCTCTCTACATTTTCCCGAGGCAGCCTATCTTAAGGGATTGATCTGCTATAAGCCAGGATAGCGCCCGAGTGGTGTTGATATAATGCCCGCAATGTCCAGGATCCGTCCAAACGAAGAGTGGCTGGAGGAGCTCAGAGCAAGAGGTGCAGTACAGGAGGCCGCACTTGCGGATCTGCGGAATCTTTTGCTGCGAGCGGTCCTGTTCTTTTTTACCCGCAGCCGGGGCGATTTCCAGAAATTAAGTCATGCCGAAATCCTGCAAATCGCGGAAGACTGCGCGCAGGAGGCCTTGATCGCGATCATGAACCATCTCTCGGATTTCCGGGGGGACAGCAAGTTTACGACCTGGGCATATAAATTTGCCATCAATATTGCGCTGATGACTGCACGCCGGGAGCGATGGAAGGGTCTTTCCCTCGACGAGCTAACATCGACGGAGGGCAGTTCCCTCCCCGAAGGGTTGATGCGGGACAAGTCCCCCGGGCTGGCGCCTGATCGGTCAGCATTGCAGGGCGAGGTCGGCGAAATCATTCGGGAGGTGATAGAACGCGATCTGACCGACAAACAACGCCAGATCCTTGTTCTCATGGTCTTCAACGAGGTCCCCATGGATGAAGTCGTGCGCCGATTCAGCACAAACCGGAATGCGGTCTACAAAATGCTTCATGATGCACGCCGAAAACTAAAGAACGGCTTAGAGTCCCGCGGCTTTGACGTTGGTGAGATACTCGCCCTGTTCAGTGCGCCAGGGTAAGATCCGGCCTCGTTTTGCAACAAATGACAGTGGAGTATGGATGCGATACGATCGTTTTGAGAACTGGCTGAAGAATATCTACGAGACCCGGGACGAAGAAATTTCGTGTACGGAGTGTTTTCGCCTGGTGTCTCCTTATGTAGAGCTTGAGGTTTCTGGTCAGGATGCTGCAGCCAGGATGCCGGAGGTAAAACAACACATACATCAGTGCCCCGCCTGCCGGGACGAATACGAAGCTCTGCGTGATTTGCGACTCCTGGAGGAGAAAGGGGATATGCCATCTCTGGATGATCTACGGAATTTGATGTAGTTGAGATGCCGGTCGCCAGGTGCATGAGTGCTTCCACAATAGAAGTGGAAGCACTCTTCTTTTTGGTAAGAAAGAGCATTTTCGTGCAACTAATGAGCAGAAGATCTCGCAGAAAGTCAACATTTCCAATAAGAAACAGAACCTATTTTAGGAGACAATGATGATTTTGCACGATGATGTAAATGATATTGATTATAGAACAGCGATGCGACTACAGAGGCGTGAGCTTACAGAGCAGCAGATCCATAAATTTGAAGTCTATGCCTCAGAAATCTTTTCCGCCATGGGTATGGATCTGAACACACCTGCTACTAAAGATACACCCCGGCGCTTTATTAAGGCTCTCTTTGATGCTACAGAAGGCTATGATGGTGATCCGAAACTGTTAAAGGTTTTCGCCACAGAATGCCGCGGCGAACCCGATTGTCACCTGAGCCAGGTGATCGAGGGCCCCATTCCGTTTTTTGCACTTTGTGAGCACCATGCCCTGCCGTTTTATGGACAGGCGTACGTCGGCTACATTGCACACGAAAACATTATTGGGATTTCGAAACTGACCCGCCTCGTGCGCCTTTTTTCGAAGCGGTTTGCCGTCCAGGAACGGATCGGGCACCAGATAGCAGATGCGCTGCAGACCATGCTTCATCCCCATGGCGTGGCTGTATTCCTGGAAGCCCATCATCTATGTGTGGAGATGCGGGGCGTCAGAGAAACTGCCCCAAAGACGCGCACTACTGTGTGGCGTGGACACTATGCCGAGGATGCCAGTCTGCGTTCTGAATTCTTTTCCGCTTGCGGATTGCAACGGAACACGAAATGAACAAGGAGGAAACCATGAAACACGATCCACTCTTTGAGCTGCAATCGCTTGGACAGAGCATCTGGATCGATTTTATTTCGCGAGGAATCATCTCATCAGGTGAACTCCAGCGGATAATTCGGGAAGATGGTATCAGTGGCGTGACTTCGAATCCTTCGATTTTCGAAAAGGCAATCGCAGAAAGTTATGATTACGAGGAAGCGATTCGTGCTCTAACTCTGCAGGGAAAGAACAGTGATGAGATCTACCAATTGCTGACGGTGGAAGATATCCAAATGGTTGCCGCCGTACTGCGCCCGATCTATGAACGGACGGACGGTCAGGATGGATTTGTAAGCCTGGAAGTATCCCCAAGGTTAGCACACGATACTCAGGGGACAATAGAGGAAGCCCGATTGCTCTGGTCTCTGGTAGATCGACCAAATTCTATGATCAAGGTACCTGCCACCCGGGAGGGCATTCCGGCAATTAAGCAGCTCATCGGAGAAGGTATCAACGTCAACATTACCCTGTTATTCGGCTTGCCTCGATACCAGGAAGTAGTCAATGCATACCTTGACGGTCTTGAAATTCTGACAGGCAAGGGAGTAAATCTCAAACAAGTATCTTCCGTAGCCAGCTTCTTTCTCAGCCGCATCGATGTTCTCCTCGATCCGGTTCTTGAAAAGAAGAAATTGGTAGCTAGCCCAGAGGCGGATATCGCTTCGACGCTGGTGGGACAGGTTGCGATTGCCAGCGCCAAAGTAGCTTATCAGTTGTACAAAGAAATGTTCAATAGCGAGCGCTTCGCAAGACTTGCAAACAAAGGTGCCCGACCGCAGCGATTGTTATGGGCGAGCACGAGCACGAAAAACCCCCTGTATAGCGATACCAAGTATATAGAGCCGCTTATCGGTCAAGAAACCATCAACACGCTGCCCGTAGAAACGTTGGCAGCCTATCGGGATCATGGACAACCTCGATTAAGCCTGGAACAAGATATATCCCGGGCATATCATGTTCTGAATAAGCTTTCCGTCGTTGGGATTGACCTGGATCGAGCCACACAACAATTGGAAGAGGAGGGCGTGGAAAAATTTGTCTCTGCCCTGGATCGGCTGATGCTTTCCATCGGAGAGAAACAGGCTGCTCTGACGGAACCACAAAAGTAGCGGCGGTTTTGCCTGCGAAACATTTTCTTCTTGAGATAATCGTTCTTTCCGGTACTGAATCTCGATCACCAACTGATATACAGGTTATACATTTCCTCAGGTTTTTCGTTATTATTAGTGGTATTCACAAGGAGCAGCCATGAAACATTACAAGTACCTCATTATCGGTGGCGGGCTAGCCGGAGATGCTGCCACAAAGGGAATCCGCGAGTTCGACGCCGAGGGGTCGATCGGAGTAATCAGCATGGAGCCCGATCCGCCGTATATGCGGCCAAACCTCTCGAAAGGCTTGTGGAAGGGGCGCCCGGTGGAAAAGATCTGGCGCAAGACTGAAGAGCGGGCTGATCTTCATCTCAATCGTAAGATTGCCAGGCTCCACCTGGAAAGGAAACTCGCTGTAGACGATAGAGGGGATGAATATACCTATGACAAACTGTTGATCGCCACCGGCGGAACGCCCAATCATCTGCCCTTTGGGAATGGAAATATTATCTACTATCGCAATTTCCAGGACTATCAACGCCTGCGCTCCCTCACAGAGCAGGGCGAGCAATTCGTTGTGATCGGCGGCGGGTTCATTGGCTCTGAAATTGCCGCGGCATTGAGGATGGTAGGCAAGAACGTGAGTTTGATTTTTCCGGGCAGTGCGATCAGCGACAACATCTTCCCCCACGATCTCGCTCACTTTCTGAACGACTATTATCGCGAAAAAGGCGTCGAGGTGGTGTCCGGAGATAACGCCGCCAGTGTGCAGAAGGAAGGAGACCGCATCGTGGTCCACACCGGGAGCGGGCGGGCTTTCGAAGCCGATGGAGTGGTGGCTGGAATTGGTATCCATCCCAACCTGGAGCTGGCCAGAGAAGCCGGACTGAAAGTGAACAGCGGTATCATCGTCAATGAGCATCTGGAGACATCGGCTCCCGATGTGTATGCTGCTGGAGATGTCGCCAATTTTTTCCACGCGGCGCTCGACAAGCGGACGCGGGTGGAGCATGAGGACAATGCCGTGCAGATGGGGAAAATTGCCGGCCGCAATATGGCAGGCGCCAGCGAGACCTATACTCACGCGCCGATGTTTTATTCCGACTTGTTCGACCTGGGCTATGAAGCCGTCGGCGAAATGAGCAGCAAGATGACGATTGTAGAAGATTGGCAGGAAGAGCCCTTCAAGAAAGGGGTCGTCTATTATATGGATGACGGCCGCGTCCGGGGCGTGCTGCTCTGGAATGTCTGGGACAAAGTGGAGCAGGCGCGTTCCCTCATGCAGGAAAAAGGTCCATTCGAGGCAGAAGATTTGAAGGGAAGAATAACAGGTTAAAAAGCAAGGACATGACTAGAAGTCATGTCCTTGCTTTTTATTGATTTTCACAGACTCGAATTTAGCGCTTATCTTCCCGGTCGGCTAGAGTTGCCACGGACCGCACGAGTCCCAGGATCAGCATCCCCAACTGGATGCCTTCACCGGTGGAAAGGCTGATCTCCCTTCCAGCGCTTTCTGCACGGCGCTGCAGCATCATGGCTGCAACCAGTCCTGTTGCTGCACCCGCCAGCGTGCCAATGAGCAAAATTTTATTTCGTTGATCCATCATCTGTCTCCTCTCTTGTTTGCTCCTAAAAATCAATCTGCCGGAGCAATTTATTTCCTTCCTAAAAGAGCCTTGATCGTCGCGCCAAATCCGTTTATGGAGATGACGGGTTTCGCCGCCTTATCCGCAACCAGACGAATACGGATGGCAAGCTTATGCACAAAGTCCTGTGCCTTCCCGGTATAAGTGGGAGCAACGCCCAGTAAGCGTCCCATCAAGTAGACCAGGCCTCCCAGGAGTGCCAGAAAAACAAATCCCATCAGACACACCGGAATCGAGATCCACATCGTGGCAATGGCTGCCCAGCGGCCCACATCGCCGTTGTAGCTCCAGGTGCCGATATTGACCAGGACCACCAGCCCCATAAATACGAGGGCACCCAGCACCACAGGCAGGATAATCTGAGTTGTTCGCTGCCTGCGATGTCTGTTATAGGATTCATGTACCGGTTTGGGAAGTACGGCTTTCATAGTTTGTATTGTAGCATAATTGCAATTGGAGACGCTTGGGGGAAATGCCTGAGCGGGGGTAGGGATTAACTTAAACGCGGGGCAGCCTGGCATGCCTCGCCCAGGCACGCCAGGACCGCCCCGGCAATGGGGGTGGACTGGACCAATGATTTGTTAAAGACCTGACAGGTTTCCGAGGAAACCGAAAGAACCGTCTTAGCTTCGCGCAGATCCTTGCAAAAGAGCCGCGCGGTCCAAACCTGTCAGGTCTCTGTTAGCGGCGATTCCGCAAAAAGGTCGGGATATCCAGATCGTCCTTGTTCACCGAAGGCGACGAGGAGCCTGCAGATTTCGCCTCGCCGGACTGATAGTCTGCCGGAACGCTGACCGGCTCAGAAGGCCGCATATAGCCGACTGTTTCCGAGCGCCGCGTCTCGGTCCGTGGCTGGCGTTCCAGAGCACGGCGGGGCATGCTGCTGCGCTCGAAGCCCGTGGCAATCACGGTGACGCGGATATCGTCGCCCATGTTCGGGTCGATGACCGCACCGAAGATCATGTTCACATCCGGGTGCGCTGTCTCGCGGATGATCGCAGCCGCCTGGTTGACCTCGAAGAGGGTCATGTTCGGGCCGCCGGTCACGTTGAAGAGCACGCCGCGCGCGCCATCGATCGTGATGTCCAGCAGCTTGCTGGAGATGGCATCCTCAGCCGCTTTCTTCGCCCGTTCGTCGCCATTGCCTTTTCCGACCGCCATGAGAGCGGCGCCGCCCTCGGACATGATGGCGCGCACGTCGGCGAAGTCCAGGTTGATCAGACCGGGAATGGTGATCAGCTCGGAGATGCCCTGGATGCCCTGGTGCAGCACGTCGTCCGCCAGGCGGAAGGCATCTTGCAACGAAGCGCGTTTGTCCGCCACCTGCAAGAGACGGTCATTCGGGATGGCGATCAGGGTGTCGGCGTGCTCCTTGAGCTTGCCGATACCGACCTCCGCCGACTGCAACCGGCGCATGCCCTCGAACGTGAACGGACGCGTCACCACGCCGATGGTCAGAGCGCCGCTTTCCTTGGCGATCTGTGCCACGACGGGGGCCGCGCCGGTGCCGGTCCCGCCGCCCATGCCTGCCGTGACGAAGACCATATCCGAGCCTTTGAGCACGTTATACAACTCGTCTGCAGATTCCTCGGCGGCTTTGCGGCCGATCTCGGGGTCGCCTCCGGCGCCGAGCCCGCGGGTGAGCTTGTCACCCAGGCGGACCTTGGCGGGTGCCTGCGCCAGCATGAGGGCTTGCGCGTCGGTGTTCACTGCAATGAATTCGACGCCCTGGATGCCCTCATCGATCATGCGGTTGACGGCATTCGTCCCGCCGCCTCCCACACCGATCACTTTGATACGGGCGAAGGCTTCTTTCCCTTTCTCTTTCTCTTCAGCTTGCTTCTTGGTCGAGTCCATGTCTACCTCCATCAATCATTGAGTCTGATAATACTTACCATTGATTCCGCAGCAAAAACCACGGTCACATCCCGGCCCCAATTGCAGGTGGGGCCCGGTTACGGCAAAATCCTTCCGATCCATTTCTTGACCATATCCATAGAGTTCTCTCCTTTCGGGCGGCGGCTCCGGCCCGCTCCCAGATCCTGATCGTGCATCGACAGCGCCCAGCGCAGCAGACCTACGCCGGTGGAATAAGCGGGTGACTTCAAACGATCTACAAGACCGGTCAAATTTTCAGGCTGTGCCGTGCGGACCGGCAGGCCGAGCACCTCCGAGGCAATTCGCTTGATGCCAGGCAGCAGGGAGGTGCCACCGGTCAGCACCATGCCGGCTGGCAACAAGCCGTCGTAGCCGGAGCGCTTGATCTCTTGAAGGGTGAGAGTGAAAATCTCCTCGACGCGCGCCTCGATGATGTGCGCCATTTCCTGGCGATTGATCTGCACCGGGCGATCCTCGCCGAAGGGCCGGATGGAGAAGTACTCCTCTGAGCCTACGCCGGTGCGGATTGCATAGCCATGCTGCTTCTTGACATCCTCCGCCTGCGGAAATGCCAGCCGCAGCCCGTGAGCGATATCCTGGGTGATGTGATTGCCGCCGACTGCCAGCACCATCGTATGCCAGACATCACCATTGACATATAATGCCAGGTCCGTGGTGCCGCCGCCGATATCGCAGACGGCCGCGCCCATCTGGCGCTCCTGCTCTGTAAGCACGACTTCTGCCGAAGCCAGCGGGTTCAACACGAACTGCTGGATCTCAACCCCCGCCGCGCCCACGCACTGCCGCAGGTTATCGCTGGTCGCCGCCGAGGCGGTGATGATATGCGCCTCGACCTCCAGGCGATAACCGTGCATACCCTTCGGATTGCGAATACCATCTTGCCCGTCTACGGTGAAACCGCGCTGGAT
>DATHTH010000024.1:0-10161 GCA_035463495.1 Anaerolineales bacterium
CGCGTTGGAGCTGCATGAGCACAACCGAATCGTAATAAGCACCGCGGCGAATCTCGTATTTTGTGACACTCATACGGTTTTCAGGGCCCTTTCCAGATCTCTTGCCCAGAACAGCAGCGATTCATCCTTGTACCAGTTTGCTACCAGCTGCAAGCCAAGCGGCAAACCTTCCTGACTGGTTCCCGCGGGCAAATTGAGAGCCGGGAGTCCCGCCTGCGTCCAGGGTAGATTCATGATCGGGTCGCCGGTACTCTCCAATCCCTTTGGTGCCGGGCCAATTGTGGACGGGCAAACCCACAGATCGATGTTGTTGTCGAGGAATGTCCTCCGGAGGTCGGCGCGAAAACCTTCACGAGCCGTGAGAGCATCTTGCAACTGGCTCTCTGAGATTTTCTGGCCCCGACGGATCAACTCCGTGAACTTCTGCGAGTATAGCTCTTCATGACTCCCGAACCACTGCGCGTGGACTTGAGCTGCCTCCGCGGATAGGATCGCATCATGCCGGGCGCGGACCTCGGCGAAGTCTGGCATGATCTCGATTTGTCCTACCTCATACCCCGCTTCTTCAAACCGTTTGTACAGTCGTTCAAAATGAGCCTGGCTTTCGGCAGAGACACTTTCCAGATAGACACCGGAGGGAACTCCCAGCCGGGGCACCTTCGCTGGCTCGACCGGCTCATCCCAGTCGGTATACAGAACGCGAGCTGCGTTAAGGGCGCTTTCCACATCAGGCACAAAGAAGCCCACATGGTCAAGGGAAGGGGAAAGCGGGATCACACCCTCTCGCGAGATGCGGTCATAGGTTGGCTTCAACCCCACAACCCCGCAAAAGGAAGCCGGGCGGATAATAGAACCGATGGTCTGAGTCCCAAGCGCAATATGACAAAACCCTGCTGCAACCGCCGCCGCCGACCCGCTGCTCGAGCCACCGGGCGTATGCTCGAGGTTGTGAGGATTTCGGGTGGGACCGGGAGAAAAATAGGCAAACTCGGTCGTGACGGTTTTTCCAAAGAACAACGCGCCGGCATCCCGCAATCGGGATACACTGTTTGCTTCCCGCCCCTGAAATGTTTCTGCGGGCAGGCGGCTTCCGGCTTTCGTTGGGACACCCTCCACATAGAAGATATCTTTAACCCCGAGCGGCGCACCGAACATGAGCGGACGCTTAACCAGGTCGGGGTAGCTCAGGATAAGAGCCTCCGCTTCATCATACAAACGATCAAAGCGCCCCTCCTCCGGGAGTAATGCCTGAATAGAAGGGTCATGCTGCAGAACACCCGCTTCAACCTGCGCAAGAAAATCGGGGAGCAACAAGTGCCCGGTCCGCAAATCTTCTATGAGTCCACGTCCGATCATGATCCTATTCCCTTCCTGCCGATACCTTCATCTTTTCCGCGGCGAGCATGACAGCATCCACTATATGCTGATAGCCGGTACAGCGGCAAAGATTGCCCGAAAGCGCATGGCGAATCTCATCCTCCGTGGGGTCCGGGTTTTGCTCCAGGAAGGGGACGAGCGTCATTAAGATGCCTGGCGTGCAATAGCCACATTGCAAGCCATGCGCCTCCCAGAACGCCTGCTGGATGGGATGGAGCTGCTCTTTGCTTTGCGCCAGACCTTCCACAGTCGTAATGGTATGGCCATGCGCCTGCACGGCGAAAATGAGACATGAGCGCATCGATTCGCCATCAAACAGGATCGTGCAGGCGCCGCAGACGCCATGCTCGCAGCCTACATGTGTACCGGTAAGACCCAGCTCATGACGAAGGAAATCACTCAGCAGAAGTCGGGACTCCACCTCGCGCAGGTAGCTGGTTCCATTGACGGAAATCGTAACGGAAATTTTTTGTGTCATGAGGGGCTCTTCCCTGCGGCGCGCTCGGCTGCAATATTCAGCGCCCTTTTTGTCAGCACTTCTGCCAGGTGGCGCTGGTACTCCGGCGAGGCATGGATATTCCCGAAGGGATTGACTTCCTTTTCACTCGCCACCCTCGCTGCCGATTGAATTAACTCAGCGCCGATGAGATTACCCTGTAGCATCTGAGCTGCCTCACCGGCATCCACCGGACCATCTCCGGCGTTCAGATAGACCAGTCTTGCGCGTTCACATTTCCCCGACTCGTCCAACGTGACCAGCACCGCTACCCCCATCATAGCGTAATCGCCAGCACGCGGCGCCACCTCGAGAAATGACCAGCCGGTGCGCGCCGGCATAAACGGTATTTCAATTTCGACCAGGATCTCATCCGGCTCCAGCGCCGTGGTGAACATGCCGACAAAGAAGTCCCTGGCATGGATCCAGCGTTCGCCCGACGCGCTGCGCGCCTTGAGCCGGGCATCCAGAGCAAGCATCAGCACCGGCAATTCCGCCGCGGGGTCTGCGTTAACTATGCTTCCCCCGATGGTGCCGCGGTTGCGGATCTGGGGATGCGCAATGTGCGGGGCGGCTTCATGCAGCAACGGTAGGTGGCTGGCGATGGCTGAACTAAGTTCCAGTTGCCGCTCGCGCGTCATCGCCCCTATCCGAAACGAAGCGCCGTTTTCATGGATATAAGCTAATTCTTTTACCGTATTGAGATCAATGAGCAAACTTGGTTGGACCACACGAAAGTTCATCGCCGGGACGAGGCTTTGGCCGCCCGCCAGGATCTTCGCTTCATCCCCATGCTGCCTCTTCAGATCCAGGGCCTGTTCAAGCGTCTGGGGAGCATGGTACTCAAAGGGAGCAGGCTTCATGATTGACCTGTCTGGAGTGCAGCAAATTTTCTACATGGCACCTTGTATCGAAATAAAACTCGTTGGGCGGCAACTCCCCCACAAGCTTGTGCGCTACACGGCCTTTTAATACCATCAGACTCTCCTCTACAAGGATCTGAGATAAGGACTATAGTAACAAAAACACCGGCAAAACAGGATGGTTATGAAGCCAGGAAAGAGCACCCGGCGAGGGTCATTATATCTTAAGCACGAAGTCGACCCGGCAGACAACCAAAAGGCGGCCTGAATAGCTATAAAACGGCGTGTCTTTATCCAAATACCGGGGTTATCTAATGCAGCATGCATTCCACGCGACCTCGTTCCAATACCTATACCTATTGCTCTGCATGAAGTTTTCTATCCGGAGGTGCGAATGAAGTTTGAGTGAACCGGATCCGTCGACTTCAGCCCCATATTAAAGATTATTCTGATGGAGTAATAAGAGGAGAAATGCAATGGCTAAATCGAATAAGCGAACTTCAGTATCCGCGGCAAGGCGAAGCAACGTGGTAGGTTACCTGCCGAACGATACGCCTCCGCCCCTTCAGCAGGTGCTACTGGGCTTCCAACACGTTCTGACTATGTTCCCTGCCACGGTGCTGGTTGCGGCGTTGTGCGGATTCCATGTTGGCACGGTGCTGACGGTCTCCGGCGTTGGCACAATCGTCGCCTTGCTGCTCGCCAAATGGCAGATCGGCAAATTCATCCCGTTGTTTTACGGCTCCAGCTTCAGTTATATCGCCGCGTACCTGGCTATCGCCCAGCAGATGACGGGCTCCCTGCCGCAGTTCGGGGTACCGCTGCCGGATGAGGTGATCAGCACCATGCAGGCGGGCATCGTTGTCACCGGTCTGCTCAACGTGGGCATCGGCTTCCTGATCCGGGCGATCGGCAAGGAGCGCATCGATATGGTCCTGCCGCCCATCGTGACCGGTTCCGTGGCTGCCATCATCGGCTTTGGTCTGGCATTTGCAGCCCTCGGGCAAATGGCAAACGCCAACTTCCTGGTGGCGTTCGTCACATTGCTGGTGACGATTTTGTTCTCTGTCTACCTGCAAAACAGGGGTTTCCTGGGCATGATCCCGGTCTTGCTGGGCGCCGTCATCGGCTACATCTTCTCCGCGATTGTCGCTCCTAACCCGGAGCAGTTTGCCCCGCTGGCTAGCGCCCCCTGGTTTGCTGTACCCCATTTCACCCTGCCGAGCTTTAGCGGAGCCATGGTGGGGACCGCAATCTTCAGCATCGCGGTCATGGCCATCGCTACTGTCCCGGAATCCACGGCTCACCTCTACCAGATCAGCCTCTATGTGGATCGTCTGGCTGAGGATACCGGCCGCGAAAAATACGGGCTGGACAAATATATCGGTTTCAACCTGATCCTCGACGGAATCGATGACACGCTCAAGGGCTTGCTCGGCTCCACGGCTGGAACAAACTACGGCGAGAACAACTCGCTCATGGCGATCACTCGTAACTACTCGGGTCCGGCATTGATCGCAGCGGGCGTGATAGCCGTCCTACTTGGCTTTGTCGGCAAGCTGGCAGGCCTCGTGCAGACCGTCCCGCTGGCTGTCAGCGGCGGTCTGGCGATCTATCTGTTCGGTGTGATCGGCATGCAGGGCATCGCGCTCATGCAGGAGCACAAGGTCAGCATGTTCGACCCGCGCAACCTGGCAATCGGCGCGGTGATCATGATCGTTGGGATCGGCGGGAATATCGGCTTCCCCGGTGGTTTCATTCCGATCACCATCCCGGGCATCTTCCCGAACGGTCTGCCCGCAATTGCTACAGCCGCCGTACTTGGTATCCTGATCAACGCGATCTTCCTGATCTTCAAACCGGCGACGGTTCAACAGGCCGAAGAAGCCATGGCAGCCGCGGACTAAATCGCATCCGCCTGGAAAACAAAACGGGATGACCGGTGTGTCATCCCGTTTTCTTGTTGGCAAAAAAGCCTGTTCATCGCATATACTAGAGCAGATTCGTGTCTAACGCCGAAGTATAGATACAACCACTACAAACATGCGTATTGTAAGTTAAATCCATTCGAGGAGTGAGAATGAAGCCAAAATTTTATTTTCTCTTAAACAGCCTGATCCTGATCAGCCTGTTTTTATCAGCTTGTGGAGCCCCCGCCGCAACGGAATCCGTCGCACCGCCGGAGACGGAAGCGCCGGTTGCCACCGAGGCGCCTACCCAGCAACCGACCGAGGCGCCCACCACAGCGCCCGAACCGTCGGAGCCGTTCGTTGTACTCATCGATAACGATGAAGGACCCATCACCCCTGCCAACTTCAACACCTTCATCGGCTTCTGGATGATCGGTTGGGTGTACGACCCGCTCTACATCCGCACGCCCGAGCTTGAACCTGTTCCTGCACTTGCAACGTCTGCTACCCCCAGTGCAGATGGCCTGACCTGGGAGATCACATTGCGCGAAGGCGTCAAATGGCACGACGGGGAAGACTTCACGGTGGATGACGTGATCTTCAGTTACAACTTTCAGATTGCTGCAGGCACCGCGCCTCAGTTGGAAGCCATCGAAAGCATGGATGCCAATGGCGATTACGGTCTCACCATACAGCTTAAGGAGCCAAAACCATTTTTCCTGAACGAAGGACTGGCACAGACGTACATCATGCCCGAGCACATTTGGCGGGATCAGGCACCTGTCAGCGGCGAGCTCAGCCAGTTCCAGGGAATGATCGGCACCGGGGCGTATAAACTCGTCGAAGTCGAACCCGGTCAGTTCTATCGGTTTGAGGCCAACCCCGATTACTATCGCGGCGAGCCCCTGGTTCCAGAAATCATCGCCAAGATCGTGCTGGACCAGGATCAGCGGTTTACCCAGCTCCGCACGGGTGAAGCCGATGCCGTGCTTTCCTCCGTGCCTCCAGCCCTGGCTGAAGAATTCGAAAGTAACGGCGAGTTTGCGCTATCCAGAGGATCGAATTTCGCAAGCTTTGTTTTCTACACAAACGGTTCACGTGAGCCATTCGATGATCCGGCTGTCCGTCAGGCCATCGCCAAGGCGATTGATACCCAGACACTTGTGGATGTAGTCCTGCTCGGGCAAGGCGTGGAGCTCCCCCTTAACTGGTACAATCCCGAGCTCCCCTGGGCAATCAGCATCCCGCATGTATTTGACCCTGAAGCCGCAGCTGCAGAGCTGGAAGCAGCAGGCCTGGTGGATTCCGATGGAGATGGGGTTCGCGAATTGAATGGCGTCAACACAGATTTTGAGATCCTCTGTGATATCAATAAAACGGTGGAAGTGCGTGCGACCGAGCTGATTGTCGGCTGGCTCGCGGATGTCGGCATTGGCTCACACCAGGTCTGCCAGGATATCAACACAACCGTGGCTGTCATCTGGCCAAACTTTGTCGCCCTCCCGGAGCCCGACTACGACATGATGATCTGGCTCTGGTCTTCAACTCCTCAGGCGCAGCGCGGATTCATTCGCTTCCTGACTAACTGCGATTTCAGTGGAATCGGCACTCGTAATCTCACCGGTATCTGCAATGAAGAGTGGGATGCCTTAATGGAGGAATTCGTCACCAACCCGGATCCTGAGCGCACCGAAGAACTTTCCCAGGAACTTCAGGAGCGCTTCGCGGAAAACCTTCCGTTCATCCCACTAATGGCATCCAACGGCGCGTTTGCCTATCGTCCTGCAGCCTACGATGGCTGGGTCTATATGAAAGGCACCGGCATCATGACGGTCTGGTCGTTCCTCCCGGAAGAGGCACAGGACATTCCGTAGCCATCGTGTCAATCTTCGAACCCAACCTGGATCTGCTCCGGCAGACGTTTGGCAACGACGTACAAAATTGCTGTGTTGAATTAATTCGAATGGTACTGGGGTGGAGGCATGTATATCGAGTGACCCTGTCCAGGCAGGGTCACTCGACGCGTGAGTCGATCATCATCAAAACGCTGGGGCCAGAGGGACCTGTCACCGCGCACGAAGCAGAGCGTGAGCTGCTGTTTTACAAACACATTTATCCCCAGCTTTCCATCCCCAAGCCGGAAGTCTACAACTTGCTCACCGATCAGGCGACCGGCTGCCATGTGATCATGATGGAAGATTTGGCGTTAACCCACCACCTTCCCACATACCTCCACCAGTGGAAATATGAAGAACTCAAATGTGTGCTGCATACCTATGCCTGTCTGCACACGGGCTCATTTGATTCGTTGGAATATAGCTGGTTGTCGCCTCGTCACGAAGCTGTCCTGGATTTCGAACAAATACCTGAACAGGTGGCAATCGTTCAACGCGCAGGCATCTGGGGTGACATCCCCAATCTCTCCGCGCTGATCTCCTATGTGCGCGCAAGTTGTGAAAAATATGCAGACAAAAAGCTAGCACTTCTGCATGGCGATACGACTCCGACAAATGCCTTTCTCCCGCATGACCTCTCTTCACAGCTTGCAACGTTGATCGATTGGATCGACGTTGGGGTTGGGATGCCGGAGTTCGACCTGGCGTATATGGATTTGCAGCCGTTCGAAAGTGCGCGGCGGATACCACGCTCGGAATTGCTTGACCTGTACTGGTGCTTCCGAGCAGAACTCGACCCGGACATCCCTTCTCCGGAAGAGCGGGGCCTCCGTCAACTCCACGCGGATGCGGTCATGGCGCTATGGCTTACGGCAACCGCAAGCCGTGTCGCGCTTCATCCCTATCCCGAAGGGACATACCCGCACGTGCACTGGGCTTCCCAATTTGGGATTGTGTACGATCGCCTGAGAGCACTGGTCGAGGAAATCAAGATTTCATGAGAAACGTCAGTCGGCGCGCACTCGAATTCGTGATTACGTTCTTTCTCGCGATTTCGATCAACTTCTTTCTGCCGCGACTCGTCCCTGGTAACCCTTTACAGTTGATTGCGGGCAATGCTGCGCCGCAGCTCGGTAAGGAACGAGTGGAAGCCCTGCGCGCCCAGTACGGATTGGACAAGCCGCTGTCGGAGCAATACCTTCTCTACCTCAAACAGCTGGCGCGCGGCGACCTGGGACAGTCCTACCGGTTCAGCGGCGGCAGGTCGGTCGTCGAGATTCTGAGTGAAAATTTCCGCTGGACCCTGCTGCTGGTGGGAACCAGCCTGATCCTGGCATTGGTACTTGGGTCGGCGCTCGGAATCTGGTCTGCCACGCGGCGCGGCGACCCTCTCGATCTTAGTTTGCTCAGCGGCGTTTACGTGCTGCGATCGGTCCCGCCTTTCTGGCTCGCCATGGTTCTGATTCCGGTCTTTGCAATCCAGCTCGGGTACCTGCCTCCCGGCGATTCGTATTCGATCCCGCGGCTGGAAGGTTGGGAGAATGTGAGGGACGTGGCGCGCCATGCCGTGATGCCGGTGGGCGTGCTCACACTCGCCTACCTGCCGACCGCGTTCGTGATCATGCGCGCTGCCATGTTCGGCATCCTGGAATCGGACTATATCCGCACGGCGCGCGCCAAGGGCGTGCCTGGTCGCTGGGTGCTTCTCAAGCATGGTTTGCGAAATGCCTTGCTGCCTGTTCTGACTTCCTTCATGGTCGATTTTGGTCAGTTGCTGGGCGGTGTGACAGTCGTCGAAGCGGTTTTCAATTACCGCGGCATCGGCAACATGATGTTCGAAGCCGTCAAAGCGCGCGACTATCCTCTGCTTCAGGGCGGATTCCTATTGTTCACGGTGACGATCCTGCTCCTGAACATCCTCACCGAGCTGATATATCCGCTTCTCGACCCGCGCCTGCGGAGGACGGCATGAGTGCACGCAGCCTGACTGAAGTGAGCCCCCGCGCTGTTCCAGTTTCGGAAGGGATGCCCATCCGGAACCCGGCGCGGCGGCTGGCGGGCATCGCCGGCTGGATCGGCATCTTTATACTCAGCGGAATGCTCCTCCTGGCTGTTTTTCCCGGGGCGGTTGCCCCCTTTGATTCGACGGAGCGAGTGGCGCTGCCTCTGCAAAAGCCCAACCAGGAAAATTGGCTGGGGACTAATGACCTCGGACAGGACCTGTTCAGTGAGTTAATCGCCGGGACACGCGCTTCGCTCTTTACAGGATTGATCGTCGCTTTTGTTTCCGTCAGCGTTGGCACCGTCGTTGGCTTGACAAGCGGTTATTTAGGCGGCTGGCTTGATTCGCTCCTGATGCGCCTCACGGATCTCATCCTGGTCTTACCGTTTCTGCCTCTGGTGATCTTGATCAGCGTTTACCTTGGACCCAGCCAGAGCAATATTATTCTTGTACTGGCGACCTTTTTCTGGGCGGGTCCGGCGCGCCTGATACGAGCGCGCGTGTTAAGCGCGCGCCTGGACACGTATATCGAGGCAGCACGCGCCCTGGGTGCCAATCCGGTCCAGATCATGGCCGGGCACCTGTGGTCTGCGGTGAAGCCGCTGGCGCTGGTGCAGATCGTGCTGGTGGCATCCGCCTCCATCCTCGCTGAATCCAGCCTAAGCTTTTTGGGCCTGGGCGATCCCTCTGGAAAGAGCTGGGGCACGATGCTGTATTTCGCGCGCGCCAGCGGCGCGTTCCTGTCGGATGCCTGGAAGTGGTGGGTGCTCCCCGCCGGTTTGTTGATCACGCTCACGATACTGAGCCTGGGCCTGATCGGTTATAGTCTTGAACAAAGGATGGTCAGGACCGCGCGATGAATTTCAGTCACCGATTATCCCGCGAAGAACAGCTCGCCTACGAAATTGCCCGCCACTGGCGCGATGAGACTTATCAGCCGGATCTGGAAACGATCGACTGGCTGCGTTTCGCAAAGTTGCTCACACACAACCGCATGGCGGTGCTCGCCATGCAGGTCTTCGCCCGTACTGATCCTGTCATTCCCGTTGAAGCCCAGAAACTGATCCATGAACAGGCGGAGAAGTATGAGCGCTCCGCATCCAAGCTGGGCAATGCACTGACCAGCTATCTACGAGCCGCCGAGGCGCATGGGATCCAAACGATTGTGCTGAAGGGTCTCTGGCTGTGTGAAAAGATTTACCAGGTACCGTCCATGCGCCCGGGCGGCGACATCGACATCCTCGTGCGACACGCCGACGTAGATGCAACTCTCAAGCTGCTGGCCGAGCAGGGCATTGGCGAGTTCTGGCCCAACCTCTTGAAAGACGAGTACTTCAGCCGCCATCATCTCCACCAGCAGCGCAGTAGCTGCGACTTGAATATCTGGTTCGAGATCCACTGGGCGCTGGATCATCCCTACACCTTACTCACGGTCGATTATGAAAGCATCTTCAAGCGTGCCCGTCCGGGGCAATTGCTCGGAGCGCCGCTTCAAGAGATGTCTTTGCCGGACGTGTTGCTCAGTCTCGCCATCCATCTAGTCAAGCACGCCGTCTATCTGCCGAGCCTGCTCGAGCGGGAGGATTTGCCGCGCATCATTCTCGCCGACGGCATGTTG
>DATHTH010000025.1:0-2823 GCA_035463495.1 Anaerolineales bacterium
GGGAAATCCGATCGAAGAGCAAGCAGGAACTTCGTCTGGGCGTTGAAGGACATCTCGTTCGATCTTGAGGAAGGCAAAGTGCTGGGGATTGTCGGAAGGAACGGCGCTGGGAAAAGCACGCTGTTGAAAATCCTTTCGCGCGTGACCGAGCCGACCGAAGGTACAGTCACCGTGCGCGGACGTGTGGGCTCCTTGCTCGAAGTCGGGACAGGGTTCCACCCGGAGCTGACGGGGCGCGAGAACATCTACATGAACGGCGCGATCCTGGGCATGAAGCGCACGGAGATCGACAAGAAGTTCGACGAGATGGTAGAGTTCTCTGAAGTCGGTCAGTTCATCGACACGCCCGTTAAGCGCTACTCGTCCGGGATGTATTTGCGGCTTGCGTTCGCAGTGGCTGCCCATCTTGAGCCTGAGATCCTCGTCGTGGATGAGGTGCTCGCTGTCGGCGATGCTGAGTTTCAGCGCAAGTGCCTTGGCAAGATGAACGACGTCGCTCAGCAGGGACGCACGGTCCTGTTTGTGAGCCATAATATGTCCGCGATCCTGCGGCTCACCCAGGAAGCGATCGTCCTTAAAAAAGGGCAGCTCGTCAAGCGGGCTCCAACAGCCGAAGCTGTGGATTTCTACCTTGCCTCCGGGCAGGCGGAGTCGGGTGAGCGCATCTGGGATGCCGACGAGGTCCCAGGCGCGAGCGCGCCTTTTCGCCCGATTCGATTGCGGCTTAAGGATAAGAGTGGAAGAGTGGTGGACACGGTCCGCTCTACGGAGCCGGTTACGGTCGAGTGGGAATATCAGCTCGACGCAGCAGTTACGGGTCTGCGTGTGGGGATGTATCTCAATACTATCCGCGGTGAATATGTCTTCACCTCGTTCGACACCGACGATTCGAAGCAGTACGAACAGTTCGGGGCGCGTGCAGCCGGACGGTACATCAGCTGCTGCACGGTCCCAGCGGATTTTTTCAACGAAGGTCGCTATTATATAGGCGTGAACGCCAGCTCGTTTGGCGTGCGCCGTTATTTCATGGACGAGAACGCGCTGTCATTTAATGTGGATATCTCCGGAGCGCCTGGCACTCAGTGGCCCGAAGTTCGGCAGGGTCCTATCCGCCCGCGCCTGGATTGGAAGATTGAGAAGCTTGATTAGCCACAGAGTCACGGAGACTCCAAGAAAGTAGAAACCTCCGTGTCCCTGTGGCTTCGTGGCACATACCATGGTTAACAAAACCTCTCTCCGCAACTTCCTTGGCGAGCTGCCTCTTGCAGCCGAGCTGGATTACACCCTCCGGCAAAAGAATCGCGCTCGCAAAGATCATTACAACCTCTCTCGTCTGGCGGAGTTCCTGCCGCGTGCCGTGGACCAGGTCGAGCCATTCATCCAGAATACCACGGCGGGCAAAAATATCCTCTTCTTTGCAACGCTCCACTACTGGATCGAGCAAGCCGCCTACATCGCCCTCGCGCTCGCCGGACTCGGGCATAAAGTCACGCTGATGAGTTTGCCTTATTCCGAGTGGCATAAGCAGATGGATAAGCTGACCCAGCGTCAGCGCGCTCTGCACACCCGCGATGCTCTCTCGTCGCTGGCGCCATATGTAAAGCATGTATCTCTTCTCGACCTCCAGCCTGCTCCGGCTCTTCCAGCCGCTCTCAAAGCCCATGTGGAAGAAATCTCCCTGTGGGATGCGCAGTATACGCTGATGCGCGAGGAGGTGGACATGGACTCGCCCCACGACCGCGCACTGTATGACCTGCGAATGAAGCGCAATACCTTCGCCGCCCTCGCCGCACTGGAGTGGATGCAGGCACACAAACCTGATGTTGTGCTCATCCCGAACGGTTTGATTCTCGAAATGGGCATTGTATTTCGCGTGGCGCGTTATCTGAATATTCCCGCGGTCACATTCGAGTTCAACGACCAGCGCGAGCAGATCTGGCTGGCGCAGAACACATCCATCATGCGGCAGGACACGGACTATCTCGTCCGGGATCGCTGCAGCCTGCCCATGACAGACGAGATGTACGAGCGTCTCGCCGATCTGGAGAATGCCCGCCGCGGGGCACGCGTCTGGGGTAAATCGAGGCGGTTGTGGCAATACGTCTCGGCGCAGGGCGCGGAGGCAACTCGCAGCGCATTAGGGCTGGACGATCGTCCGGTGGTCCTGCTCGCGGCGAATGTGCTGGGTGACAGCCTCACCCTGGGACGTAACATCTTCGCCGAGTCGATGAGCGCGTGGATCACGCGCACAGTCCAATATTTTGCGAATCGCCCGGATGTCCAGTTGGTCATCCGAGTCCATCCGGGTGAAAAGCTTGTTCCCCAGGCAAAATCGATGGGAACGGTGGTCCGCGAAGCGTTGCCCGAGATGCCCGGTCACATTCATTTGATCGACGCGCTGGACAATGTCAACACGTACGATCTGATCGAGATCGCCGATCTGGGACTGGCGTATACGACGACGGTCGGCGTGGAAACCGCGATGAATGGAATCCCGGTTGTCTCGTGCGGAGAGACGCACTACCGCGGCCGCGGCTTTACGCTCGATCCAGACTCATGGGAAGAGTATTTCTCCACGCTGGAAAACGTGCTGGCAGATTTGCCCGGTCATCGCTTAAGCGAGGAGCAGGTCGCCAAAGCCTGGAACTATGCTTATCGCTTCTTCTTCGAGTATCCGCGCCCATTCCCCTGGCGCCTGATGAACTTCTGGGATGACCTTGAGGTGTGGCCTGTGGAGAAGGTGTTGAGCGAAGAAGGCATGGCGCAGTTCGGCGATACATTTCGATTCCTGGTCGGCGAGCCGTTTACATGGACATCGCCCCC
>DATHTH010000026.1:0-9362 GCA_035463495.1 Anaerolineales bacterium
GCGCCGCTGCGGGCATCTTCATAGATCGGTCCACCATAAAGCACATAACGCTTGGTTTCCGAAGGCCAGCCGGACTCGCCGCGCGAGATCACACCGATCCCCCCATTGTATCCGGCGAGGGCAAGACGTGGATTCCCTCCACCGGCTTCCAGTGAGCGCGCCAGGTAGCTCATGCCGCGCAGGGCGTTCGTATCCGGGTCATAGGGATTTTCGCCAAGCTTGAAGTGGAACGGCATCACCTGGAAAAGGCTGGTGGCTCCGGAGCGCGAAGTGGCGCGTGGGTCACCGCAAGATTCGATCTGCATGACCGTGGCAGCCAGGTTGGGGTCAACCCCTGCGGCGCTTGCCCAGCGGACGATGTCGTTCGCCCAGTGCTGGATCTCCTTGGTGAAGATCGGGGAGATCACACCGGAGGCACTTGCATTATTGGCAGGGAGAGACCAGACCGGCGGTGCTGCCGTCTGGAGTAGCATTGTGGAGTTGTGCGATGCCGCGGGCAGTGCAGAAGGCGAAAGCGGGGAAGTCAGCGCGAGAAGCGCCACAAGGCCTGCAATCAGAAGAGCTGCAAGCGGGGCAAGCATATAAAAAGACAGACAGCCGCTTCCATGTTCAAAAGCCGCGGCTGTCTGCCAGTCGTCTGGATTATGGGAGCGAGCACGGGACATATCTGGGTTCCTCAATTTTCTAAAGGGACCCGAGCTCGGAACGAGTTCGGATATTAAGTTGTGGTCTTACTCGAGCAAAAACGAAACTGTTTTTGTAAGGGTTACGCGTCGTAGGATCGGTCGCTGCCGCGGTCGCCGCTTTGTTGGCCATAGAGGTTGTGATACGTAGGCTCCTGTCTGCTGAAGGATGTTTGATGCGGGTTATTCGCTTTCGGCGCCGGCCGAAAGGTCGCCGTATTTTGCACGGGACGGTTCAGGCTGGAGGCCGGGCGGAGGTTGGATGAAGATTGAGCAGGCGAGTACGACTGCTGCTGGACGGGTCGGGGGCCGTTATAAGCGCGGCGCTCATCCGTGGTGAACATACGGTCCCCTGCCAGGGAGAAGCTGCCAATCAGCAGCACGCGGATCAACAGGATCATTGCCGCGACAAAGATCGGCACAACCTTGGTCATGGTTGCCGTGCTGACCACTGCACCGCCGGTTGCGCTGGAGTGATTCATGATTGCAATTGAAACGCCCCACCAGGTGAGGATGGCATTGAAGGCAGCTGCCAGGAACCAGGCGCCAAAGAGATAATAGACCTCTTTGGGCTCATCGGCTCCCTGTTCCGGTGTGAACACGCGCGCAATGCCGGCAAAGTCGATGCCGCAGAAGGCAATTGCCAGGAGCGTTGCCCAGCGGATTCCACCGAAGGTGAGGTCGCCAAGCAGATCTCGCAGTGCGAAGCGGGTGGCATTGAAGTTGGAAATTTCGAATGCGATCAGGGCAGCCAGGATGATCATGCCCCAGGCAGCCCCACGGTTAAAACGTTTGCCACGAAATAGCGTCATCAGCCCATCGGCATTTCTACGGTATGCACTCATCTCGACCTCCTTTGTCGAATAAAGGGACAGTTGCGCCGATTATAGAACACTTGTTCTAAACAGTCAAGGTTTAAGGCATATTTGGAGAAATTTAGGCTGATTCAATTCCCCCGGGTGTTTTTCATCTGGCTGCTAGGCGACCCTTCGCCGCTCGACAGCCCGCAGAGCTTTGGCAATCTGCGCCGCAACACGGGCATTGTTCAGAAGAAGCGCCAGATTGGCCTGCATAGACCTTCCCTTGCTTAGCTCGCTCAGGCGCTGCAGGAGGAAGGGCGTCAGTGCTTTCCCATGGATCTTCTGTGCCTGGGCGTCGCGCGACGCCTCGGCGATCAGCGGTTGCATTTCTTTTGCCGAAATTGCCTCCGCAGCCGGAACGGGATTTGCCACCAGCACGGCGCTCTGCAAGCCGGTCTTCCAGTGTGCCCTGGCGAACTCGATAATTTCCTGCGGTGTATCCAGCCGCACGCTCACATCCAGCCCGCTCTCACGCGAATAGAAAGCCGGAAATTCATCGGTGCCGTAGCCCACCACAGGCACGCTCATGGTTTCGAGATACTCGAGCGTCGCAGGCAGGTCCAAAATGGCTTTCGCCCCCGCACAGATGACGAGCATCGGAATGGTCGCCAGCGCCTGCAAGTCAGCTGAGATATCAAAGCTCGTCTCACGGTGCACACCGCCGATGCCGCCAGTCGCAAAGACCTTGATGTTTGCCTGTTTGCAGGCAAGCATGGTCCCCGCAACGGTGGTGCCGCCTGATGCCTCGAGCACTGCAACCGTGGCGAAATCGCGCGGACCCACCTTGATGGCTTCACGCTCGTTGGCAAGCCGGTCAAGCTCTGCCTCGGCCAAACCGATGTGCAGATATCCATCGAGGAATCCAATTGTCGCCGGCGTGGCACCTTGCTCGCGGACTGCGCGCTCCATGTCGTGCGCCAGCTGCAGGTTATGCGGGCGCGGCAGCCCATGCGTGAGCACAGTGGATTCCAGCGCAACAATGGGCAATGAAATATTCATTGCCCGTTTGATTTCGTTCGACCTGACCAGGAAATCTTCGTTGGGAAGCATGAGCTCCTACAGGAAGTGACCGAACATGTTATTGATATGAGCAATAGCCTCGTCAATGTTAGGAGGGACGGCTTCACCCTTGGCGCGCATGAACTCGGCAGCTTCGATCAGCTGCTGGTGGTAGGAAAGCAACAGGGCGCGCATCGCCCGCTTGTGATCCTTCTCTTCGCTGTTTGCCTTCATATAGGCAGCCACCGGCACATCCTGGATGAGGAAGACCGTTTTTTGCATGATGGCTTCTCTATCCAGCTCGTTCAAGACCTCGGGGCTTTCTCGATACAGGTTCTCGTTGCTGATCTTCCAGGCGTCCAGATGCCGCTCCGGTACGATCTCCACCGGCGTCTTCCAGGTGCCCACGCCGATCCAGTGCAGCTCCACGCCGCTGCGCTTTGCCTTGCGCGTAAATTCCTCGGCAAACTGTGTGAAGAGATTGGAAATTTTGGAGCGTGGCTGGAATTCAGGCAGGCTCTTCTGGTCGTTCGCCAGCAGGAAGTCTTGTTCACGGGTCAGCTTCTGCACCTGTTCGACGATCACTTCTTCCCTTTGTTTTAGCTTCTCGATCTCGGGCATCCCTATGCTGGCGAGGTACGCGGTGAGCCTGTGGCGGCTCATAAAGGTGCTGAGCTCGTTCCGAATCAAGCCGATCATCTTATTGACCCACGAAAATTCATACGTGGATGGATTGGGGAGCTCCGGGGTGACCCGCGAGCTTGCCCCGTAGATAATATTCTCGACCGCTTCTCTGCTGAACGGATACGGCTGTTCCGCGGAGGGTTGGACGCCTCCGCGGTAGATGCTGAACATCAAACGCACATCGGTGGCTGTGATGACAATGCCGTCCAGGCTGCGGCTTTTCACAGACTGTGACTTGGGGTCCTGGTCACGTAGGTCCACATAGTGGTCGCGAATGTCGATCGCCTGACGGAAGCGCTCGAAACCCTCGAGCGTGGCTCTGCCGCGCGGCTCCCGGCCGGTGGGACCGATCACGTGTGGTGTGCCATCCGGCTTCTCGAACAACGCCGCTGAGTCAAGGTCGACGATCACCTTGCCCGGCCCGCCGATCAGAAACGCGGGCGAATAGCGATAGTCTTCCGGGATATCTCCCTGGCTGACGCGGATCGTCTCTTCACTCCCGGTCAATGCCACAGCCCAGATGAAACGTCGTGCAACGCTGGGATGCTCCAGCTCGAAGATATCAGACAGGTACAGTGCCGCGCATTGCAGCGCAATAAAAAACGATGCCAGAAAGATGGGGAAGTACTGAAAAATGCGCGGATCGGTAAAAACCTGATCCATGAATCCCGCCAGATTGAAAAATGGGTTGCCAGGATAGGTGGTCGCATAGCCCATGTTCAAAACATACAAAAAGATATCCCGGATGTGTTGTGTCCACAGGTCAAGTGGATAGAACCGCAGGCTGATCAGAAAGCCGGCAATAAAGAAAAGAATGATTAGATACCGCAAACGTCGAGCAGCGTTTTCCGGACGCAGGTCAAAGACCCTGTTAAGGAAGGCATCGACCATACGTGCGAATAGCTCGCTAAACAGCCGGAGCTCTCTTTCGAGTGTCGACTCAGATGTATTTCCCGAGCCTTTAAGCGGAGAGGAGATGGACGTGTTCATGCCCCACTTCCCTCGATCCAGCGGATGATATCTTCCAGGTCCTGCTGCTCCTCGGTCATGCGTTGGCGCAGCTGAGGGTTGTTCATAATGAGCGTGCGAGTGCGAAGCAGGAGCGTCTTGAGAGTCTCCTTGATCCCAACGGGCCGCTTCTGCATCAGGTCTTTGCTCAGGAAATCGGCATACTGGCGGATCGCTTTCTCGTGCCCCGCGGTCTCGACCAGGTTGCGTCTGCGCTCGACCTGCTCGCTCTCCAGCTTGGCATTCAGCAGCCAGGTTGTGGACCAGCGGCTGATGATGGTCTCCTCGATGGTCTTGTTAAAACGAAGGTTGCCGATTCCGACGCTGAGAACCTCGATGCCGCGTTCCTGCAGCAGCTTATATTCCTGGCTCTCGACCCTGCCTTCGCCGCGCACACCGTGGTCGTCGATCACGTCGACTTCCGGCTGTGTGAGCCGGGCTTTGACCATCTCGTTGATGACCTGCAGGGCTGTTTTTTTCTGCGGTGCAAGTTTTGCGCGCGTATCCGTGGTGAACGGCGGGGGGACAACGATCCGTTTATCGCGGCCATTCCCCTTTCCTTCCAGGGCGCCGATGGTTCGCGACATCATGATATTCATTTCGCGCACCATGCGGGCAACGTTAAGCCGCACCGTGTCGCGGTTTCCGCTGACCTGGATCGGCTGGCTGAGCGGGTCGATCTCCTCCTCGGTCGGCTGTGGAATGGGCGGCGAGGTAGGCGGGACCAATTGCTCCGGCAGGAAAAGCTGGTCGAGGGTGAACTTCTGGGCATACTCTCGCCAGACGTCCACTGCCAGCGATCCGGGAAGCTCGTTCCAGGCGACGCGGCGGCGCGGCGAATCCAGCACTGCGGTCGGGTTGATCCCTTCACCCAGAATGGCGCGGCGGATCGCCTCCCGGTCTTCCTGCTCCTTCAGCTTGTCGCTCCGCCTGACCCCGGTCCGGTAGCCAAACCGGGAGCCGGGCTGCCCCTCTTTGGGGAAACCGGTCTTGACACGGAAGGACACGGAGATGTTGGGGATGACCTCGATCCCGTCGCGCGTCAGCGCACTGACCTGCTTACGGCGGTCCTGAACCTGATCCCATTCTTCCTGGGGTTGGTCCTCTTTCTTCTCATCGAAGGGTCTATCTGATTCTTTAGGTCCAATCACTGTTGACTGGATATGCAGATCCACCGTCCCGGCGATATATTCATGACTGTCCGTGAAGTGCACCCCGGGTCCGAGTGTCTGCCTGATCGCCACTGCCGTGCGGGTGACGGCTGCGCTGGCAGAGTCGAGCCAGAGAACGCCGGATCCTTTTTTCAATCGTTCCCCGTGGTGCTCCTTGATCTTGCCGTTTTCGATGAATAATGCCGGTCCATGAGAGCCGAATAGGTAGCTGATAAGACGTTTGAATATCCGCCAACGATCCCCGAAGGTTCGGACAGGCAAGACAAATTGCGCAAAAAATGCCATCCATAACAGCAGGAGCAGGGGAAAAACGCAAGCCAGGTCAAAAAAGATGTCGAGTAAATTAGCGCGGACTCCGCCCATCCGGATAATCTGCCAGCCATAGACAAACAGCAGAATGGCCAGCCAGCCAGCGATATAAAACCACGGCCGCTTGTGGAGAGGGGTCTCTTCCATCATGGACGCATTATAACCTTTTTAAGATTCGGCTGAGGACTATGGATGGAATCCCTGCCTGATCACGAATTTATCGCATTTTGTCATACATTTTGCTGACATCAAACGCTTGACATGCGCAATCGCAAACGTATATACTATTCCTATCGTTGCAATTTCATTACAGTCCTGTAAGGTGGGCGAGAGCGAGTGATCCTTGACTCTGCTTGAGAGCCGGGGATGTGTAAAGAGGCGGTTTACGTCAGAAAGGGAGGTTTGCATTGGAAAGACTATTAAAGGTAATTCCGTTCGTCCCTTTTATCGTGCTCGTAATCAGCTTTTGGGAGGAGCTTACGCTTTTCCCAAGGTGGTTCATCCGATGGTTCCTCCTGGATCAAAAAGGACCACCGGAAGACTTCGCTGCCTTGTTGCCGGTCTTAGTGATCGTTGTCCTGTCCTTTCTTATATTTTTTCTATTCTGGCTTCGGATGGTTTCGTACCAGGCGATCTTTCCGGTCACGGAGCTAAGCCAGGGCGTGGCTACCGCAATCTATCTCTTGTTGCATCTGATATCTCTGCACGGCGTGGCCGCCTATGTGCGGAACGGCCGGATCAAGGCATACGTCGAAGAGCTTGACATCAGGCGACCCGGGACAGTGGTTGTGGATTTCAACAGCGCCATTGCCGTAGAGCATATGGTATTGCCGAGAAGCCTGCGCAGGACGATGACGGATCTGGCGCGCGGGCTGATGAGTTTCGTGGGCATCCGTCTGCCCGCGATCCGCATCCGCAGCGCGGGGCTGACGTTCCTGCTCCCCGACGAGCGCATCTACGGAGTCAATGATCTCTTCACGCACCCGGTGATGACCGAAGATCATTCGTGGATGGAGCGCATCCTGGGCGTGGTGGATCTGCGTAATCAATTTCGGACCAGCGGCGGCAGGCCGCACCCGCTATCCAAACGATTGGGCGCGCCGATCCTTGCCTATACGCGAGATGGGATAGAAGTCAAAACCAGCCTCTGGGTGCAGGCAACTATAGGTCAGGATCTCCTTCCTTATTTTCCGTTGGCGGTTGCCTATATCGGTGATCAGCAACCCCAGAATCTGCGGGTGGTGAAGATCCAGGTCCTGACCGGGCAGCCAGACAAGTGCCGGGTCGAGTCGCTCGCAGATGATCTTGATGAAGCGGACCGCTTTGAGATCCACCAACAATGGCAAACCGTCCAAAATTGGGGCCCATACCACGCGCCTCCATCTCCCGACCTGCTGCCGCAATTCGATGAGGATCGGGTGTTTGCTGCGGTGTACGGACGGGCGCGCCATCACCGGGGTCTGGGTGGCGCAGATGAGATTGTCCCCTGGGTCGACCTACCCATCCATATGAGCGTCGATTTCTTCAGGGAAATCATTTCACAGTACAACTATGACGAGATTTATAAGCCTCGTCCGGATGGGTCCATTGGTTTGCGGGACATCCGGTCCCGATTAGGTTCCGAGATGCGGAACAGCGGGCTGCTTGCGTTTCAGCCAGTCTTTCACAAGGCTCATCCGGCCTTAGAGCCTGAGTGTGACTATCTCCTTTCAGATCTACTGACAGTGCCGGCGAATCACGCCTTTCTGCTTCGCAATCCAAAAGTGCTAAGAGATCGAGGCATCCGCGTGATAGGCGCTGGATTTGGCGACCTGGTGGTAGATGAAGCCATTTACAGGCAACGTCTCGATCACTGGCGCGCTGCCTGGGATCAGGAGACCGAAATTGTCGAAGCCGAGCTGGAATTCGACTCCGCTAAAAACCGGACGCGTGCCCGCATCCTGGCGCAGCAGGAATTTGTAGAATGCCTTTCACAGATTTATCAAACCGGCGCCAATTCCAAAGAGATTCTGGCCTTGCGCGTTTTGCAGGCATTGGAAGTAGCTGCAACGGATCCGAAGACCCGTCAATTGTTACCGGAGGATACGTTCTCCATGTTGCGCAGCATTCATGACTGGATGTTGCCACAGGATATGGGATATGGCAGTACCTAAAGCTACATGCTCGTCGAGTTTCTGGGTATAGTCTTATGAATAATAAACGTGGCTTCCTTTATGAATTTTTCCGGGGCACCCTGCGGCTGCTCTTCGTAATCCTGGGCTCTCTGTTCTTCGCCGCGATGTGCGCGGGCTGGGTGGAGGGGGTGTTTGTCTGGGAACAGGCAGAGCAGCTCCAGCAAAATGCTCATCGCCTTTTCAAGTGGATCCCGGTGGAGATCTGGGTACTGCGTGTCCCCCTCCAGAGCTGGGACACTGCTCGTTACCTGCTCATACCCCTGAGCGCTTTTTTTATGCTCTTCATGGCCGCCGTCTTGTACGTCCGCGATATTTATCATCTTCCGACCGCGAGACGGGCATTTCATTACGTGTTTGCCTCTCTGTTTGGTTTCTTCTATCCGGTTGCCTATGTGGATGGCGGGAAGATCGACGACGAAGATCCGGATAATGAGACCAATATTGAAGACAAGAATCTGATCAGGGCCATAGGCGGACCCGGCTTTGTGCGCATTCAACCGGGCAACGCGGTTGCCTTCCGCGATTGGCACGGGCAGCAGGGGATCGGCTCAAGTGGGCTCTATTTCTTACGACCTTTCGAGATGATTGCCCGCGTGGTCAGTCTCGAGGACCAGCATGGGCATATCGACGATGCGCCCGCGACGACCACCGATGGTGTACGCATCCGCCTGAAAAACATCGATTACCGTTTCTGCGTGTTGCGAGAAGAGAGGAAGAACCGGGATAGCAATCCGTACCCCTTCTCGGCCTCAGCCGTCGATACAATAGCGTATTCCTTTGCCGTGTCCGACAAGGGACAGGATCGCTGGCAAGATGTTGTGCAGCGTACCGTCACTGGAGCTCTAACCACTTTTATTAGCAGCCATGATCTGGACTATTTGACCGCGCCGCGCAGGAATGGACAGAACCCGCGCCGCGAGCTGCGTATAGAATTGTTTGCCGATGCTGTTCGTGAGAGCCTGCGCAAGGCGGGCACCGAGCTGCAGTGGATGGACATCGGCTATTTTGATATCGATGAGCTGAAGGAGGGCCAGGAACTGCACCTCGTCGATCAGACGCGTACCAGACGCTGGGCAACCAACCTGATCGGCGATGCCAGAACCATCCGCTCTTATGGAGAAGCCAAGCGACTCGCCTATCAAGAGCTGGCTCGCGCCGAAGCCCAGGCGGAAATGATCATCTCGATCACGGACTCCCTGAGAAATGTTTCGTTTGGCTCAGACCAGGCAGAGACCCTTCGTCATATCTTTCTAGCGCGCACTGCACAGATCCTGGAATCCTTGCAGGACAGGAAAAACGGCAAGGGGTAGCAAATATGATCAACAGCTTTGAAGCGCTGGAATGGCTGAACGCTATCGACGGCAATTCCTGCTTAACGGCTGAAGAGCGCGGCTTGAGCATGGCTGCCCGGATCGCCAGTTACTCCGAAGCGGAGACGAGGCGGTTGTTAAGCGATCTTCGCAACGCTGGTCA
>DATHTH010000027.1:0-7567 GCA_035463495.1 Anaerolineales bacterium
CGAATCGATAAAGCTCCGCATGATCTGCGGGGCAAAGATGCGCAAGCCAATGCTGCTAAAGAGCATGACAGCCAGCAGCGTAAACCGTCCGCGCTGCGGGCGGATGTGTTGAGAAAGGAGATCCCAGTAGGCTTTGAAAGGCAGGTTCATACAAGATTCCTAAAGAATAAAAGAGATTGCTTCGCCCTTGATCTTGCTACGGCAGACGAACACTGCCCACGCGACCTGCGGACTCGCAATGACGGAGAGGCGATAAAAAAAACCACGGTGCAGAAGTGCACCGTGGCGTAATGACACAGGGGTCGACCGCTACCGGTCAACAGGCGCACTCCGAGGATGTATGTTATTGTGATCACGTCCGCCAGGCATCAGTCGAAACATCGGGTGCGCTTCCTTTCTTCAGGATTTAAGAACTCTGGCAGTGTACATCAGGAGAGGGAGAGTGTCAAGGAGATCGCCGGCCACGGCCACGAATAGAGCACGAATACCCGAAGCGGCTTGCGATATTGATGTATTCGTGACCTATTGGCGTATGGATCTCTCTTTCACAAACCCTGCCACGAGCATGACCGGATGCAGGGCTTCCACACCCGTCCCATGCTGGATCTGCATGCGGCAGGCGGCGCCGCTAGCCACGACCCCCTCCCAGCCTCCACCAAAGCCAGACGCAAATGCTGAGCCGTTATCCGCCAATTCTTCGCCGGATTTGGGGGAGGTGCCCGCAAGGGCGGAGGAGTCCCTTAGCAGCGGCAACAACTTCAGCTCCCCCACCTTCATCGAAAGATCATAATGCTCGGCTTCATATCCAAACGTCCCTGCCATGCCGCAGCAGCCAGCATCCATCAGCTCGACATCGTAACCGCACAGGCGCAAGAGCTCTACTGTGGCATTCGTTCCATTTGGTAAGCCATCCGGTGAAGGTCCTTCAGCGCGCTGGTGACAGTGTGGATGAAAACGCACTGTCTGCGATTTCAGTTTCGCACTCACAACATCGCGCCCTGAATCGACTACGCGCAAACTGTAAAACGCTGCGGAGCGCAACAAGAACTCGTCCAGCAGCCAGACATTTCCCATCCGAGCAATGATTTCTGAAGCACGCGCGGGCAAGAGATCCAGATAATCGTGTTTGAGAGCGTAGATCTCGGGCGGCTCAATCCCAACGATGGCAACCTGGCGGCTGGAGTCCACTCGTTCCAGCAGGTCAAGCACACGCCCCGCATGCCTGCGCGCCTGATCGATAAATCCCTTGGATAGGAATGCCGCCCCTGCTCCAATCACCGGCAGCACATGCACTTCATAACCACAGGCCGAGAGGATGTCCAACACCGCCTGCTCTGTGCCTGGCTCGACATAACGTGAAAATGCATCTGCCAGAAAGATAACTTTTTCTCCGCGTCCCTGTGTCTCAGTGGTGATACGCATCGCCCGCTTGCGTGTAAACTTCGGAAACGGCCGATGCGGCGTAATTCCCAGAAGCCGCGCGACGGCCTTTCTGATCACCGGAGCTCCCATCAGCGCATTGGAAAGCGGGGCGACCGAAGCAGCCAGCCGTGCCGTGACATGGAAATATCCAAAGACGTAATCACGCAGCTTCCGGCGATGGCTTTTGTAATACTCCGCCTGGAACGCGTATTTCAGTTTTGCCATATCCACGCCGGACGGACATTCGGCTTTGCAGCCCTTGCAGGCGAGACAGAGGTCGAGGGCGGCAGCGGTGGCCTCTATGAGATCATTGCGAGCCCCGACTGGGCGAAGCAATCTCCCGTTTGCTGAGGGGATTGCTTCGCCTACGGCTCGCAATGACACAGGTGATGAGATCAGTGCTCTCAGCAAATTCGCCCGGCCGCGCGTCGAGTGCATCTCTTCGCGCGTCGCCTGGTAGGATGGGCACATCACACCGCTATCTTTGCGGCAGACGCCCTGCCCGTTGCACTGCTCGATGGCGACCTCGAGCCCGCCGTTGCGCGCAAAGGACAGGGTCGTTTCCCAGGCACGCGCCCGATACTCCGTTCCGTAACGCAGGTTCCGATCCATCTTCGGGGCATCGATGATCTTGCCGGGGTTGAGCATGTTGTGAGGGTCTGCGGCGCGCTTCAGGCTGCGCATGGCTTCCATGACTTCGGCTCCATAGGTCTGCTCGAGGAACTCGGAGCGAGACAGACCGTCGCCGTGCTCACTGCTCATCGCACCGCCTAATCGCAGCGTCAACCCCAGCACCGCCTCTGAGATGCTGCGCAGAGCCGTGACGCCCTTTGCAGTTTTTAGATCGAGGATCGGACGGATGTGCAGGCAACCGGCGGAGGCGTGAGCATAGATACCGCCCTCCGTCCCATGCGCTGCCAGAATCGTTTCGATCTCGCGCACAAACTCGCCGAGCTTTTGGACCGGGATGGCGCAGTCTTCGATGAACGCGACGGGACGCCTGGATTGCGGCTGGGAATCCATCAGACCGAGGCCGACCTTGCGAATGTTCCAAACGCGCGCCTGGTCTTCTCTCGACTCCGCAATGGTAAGAATGTCGCCGACCCGGCGCGCTGCCGCTCTCAACGTCCCAGGGTCGTCCCCGCTAAATTCAACAACCAGGAGTGCCGCCGGGTCCCCCACCACCCACCCCATCTGCCGGGCGTACGCCGGGACGCTGCGCGCCAGCCGCAGGATCATTTGTGGAACCAATTCAACTGCCGAGGGACGGTGCATCAAGAGGCGCGGCACATCGTCGCAGGCATCCGCAACGCTCTGGTATGCCAGAACTGCCAGGATTGCATGTTGTGGCCTGGGAACCAGATGTACGGTTGCGCGGCGGATGACGGCGAGAGTACCTTCACTTCCTGCCAATATCGGTGCGAGGTTTAAGGTATCAGGCCTTTCCTGAGCCGAGGCGAAGGGTTTCAGGTCGGTGGGATAGGTTTGACCGGTCCATTGGGAGGGTGCGGATGCGCTCCAGGGCAGCAGATAGTTGAGCCGGTAGCCTGCCGAGTTGCGCCAGGTGCGAGGCCAGTTCTGCTTGATCGTGTCCGCATATTTCTCGCGGATTTCGAGAGCAGAGGAGTAGAGAGTAGAGACGATAGGATTGTTAAGGGTGCTTTGTCCTCCGAGTACACCCAGGCTTCCATCGGACAGAATCACCTCGGCAGATATGAGATGATCGGCGGCCATGCCGTAGCTGAGGGAATGCGCGCCCGTAGCGTTGTTGGCAATCACGCCGCCCATCGTGGCGCGCTCCGCCGAAGCCGGGTCAGGACCGAACATCAAGCCATGCTTCCCCGCTGCGCTATTGAGCTTCGCAAGAATGACGCCCGGCTCCACCGTTGCGGTCCTTGCATCCGGGTCGATCTCGCCGATGGAATCCAGCCAGCGTGAGCAATCCAGGATGAGCGCGTTCCCGATCGCCTGCCCCGCCAGGCTGGTCCCCGAACCGCGCGGCAGGATCGGGATTCCATATCTGGAGGCCAGCTCCACCGCCGCGTGCAGGTCTTCCTGTGTCCTGGGCAACGCCACACCAAGAGGTTCGAGCTGGTACATGGAGGCATCGGTGCTGTAGAGGATTCGCGAAGCCAGGTCGAGGCGGATTTCGCCGGTAAAACACTTCTTGAGCTCGTTGACCAGGTCGGCAGGGAGAGTCACAGGCTAATTCTACCGCCTGTCGCATGAAACGCTGGAAAGCACAATGGGCGCAGAATGATGAATAGAAGAAATATGGAAAGACTCAAAACGCCGCCCTGTTTCCGATCCTCAAAACCCAGGGAAACTCCCAGGTTGGTCACGTTATTGATCTGATTATAATCTTCGTATGGCTTGACGTCCGGCGATGTGTAACCTTCACGAAAGGCAAGTAACTCCGCCAGACGGCCAGGACGTATTTTCTACCGGACAAGTATTTGTGCCAATGAGGGGGCAAGCGTTGACGAGCGGGCGCATCGCATGGGGAGGTGCGTCTGCTCACGGGGGAACTCGAAGCCTTCACTGTCTTTCGAACGGCCGGTTGGCGTCGGCGAGGTGGTCGAGCATCTCTTCCTTGATGAGGGTCAGCTCGCCGGGAGCGCCGGGCGCCAGATCTTCCAGCTCTTCAGGATCGTTCTCGATGTCGTAGAGCTCATAGACTTCCTCGAAGCCTTCATATCCGAAATAAGAAATCAGCTTTAGCGGACCTTTGCGCATGGCGATGGTCGCCTTGCGCAGCGGCGCAAATGCAGGATTGGACTTGGCTTCCATCGAAAAGATGCTTCGCCCGGCCTCAGGAGTCTCGTCGGCGAGCACGGGGAGCACCCGTCCCTCGCACCAATCGGGAATCTCGCGGCCGGCAAGCTGCAAAAGGGTCGGTAATACATCGATGTTTGCGGACGCGGAGCGCACATCCCTGCGTGCCGTCTGACCGGGTGCAGAGATCAACAAGGGAATGTGGACGAGCGGCTCGTACAAAAATGGATTGGTGTGTCCGTGCACACCCCGCTCGATCAGCTGGCCGTGATCGGATGTGACAATCAGGTAGTTGCGCTCGAGCATCCCGGTCTGCTGGAGATGATCCAGCAGCCGTCCAAACTCGTGGTCCACATTGGCAATATACTGGTCATAGCGCCTCCGCAGCCGGTCGAGGGAGTCTTGCGGCGTGTGGTCGCCCAGGGGGTGGTCCGGCTTGGCGACGAACGTCAATCCATCCTCGTTGAAGACATTCGCAAACCTGGCGTGCGGCCGATATGGCTCGTGCGGCGACCAGAGGTGGAAGTATGCCAGGGAAAGCCCCTTCAGCTTTTCACTCTCCGAGATCAACCCGTCGAAAACCGTGCCGAGCCTGAAACTGAGCGGATAACCCACCAGACCGGGTAAGCCGCGCGGATAGTCCTTTCCCTGTGCGACTCTGAGCCTGCGCAGGTACATCAGTCGCTCGGCAATCCCGAAAAGCAAAGAGGCAGGCGTATTCTCCACAGTCAACAGCGAGGTGTCGAGAATCCGTGAGGCAGTGTTGGGGTCATTTTCGAACCTCTCACCCACCAGAAGCGAGGCATCGCTGAAGGAGCTGGGAGGCAAATGATCTTCGAGTTCGGGAGCGAACTGGTTCAGAAATGCATTCGCCCAGATATTCTGGGCGAATGCCACGCGGTGATACCCCCCGCCGAGCAGTGCGAATAAATTGCGCGCCTCGTATTCACGCTTGATCAACCCGCCCTGATTGAAGGCGCGGTGAGTCCAGGGATACATTCCTGTCAGCAGTGACGCCGTGCCGGGGACCGTGTAGTTTCCCGCCGAATAATGGGAATGAAAGACCGTCGCCCGGCCGGCAAAGCGCTCGAGGTGCGGCGTGGTTTGCCGCGGGTATCCGTACACCGACAAATTGCGCGCCGACATGGTGTCGAACAGCACAATGATCACGCCGGGCTGTGACAACTGGTTTCTCCCGTCCAGTGTATAGGGCGGCAGCAGCTGTCGTAGCGCCAACGAGGCAGACGCCGTCCCGGCAAGCTTGAGGAAATCGCGCCGGTTCAGGTTTCGCATCACAGCCCTAGCGGGCATTGCGCACCAGGACCACAAATAAGGAAATCAGGCTGAGGGGAATCGTTAGATAAAGGAAGATCGTCAGCCGGTCCGCAATCTGTTCCGCCAGCGCCCGGATTCGTGGAAACCGATCCAGCAGCAGGCTGACGATAAAGATGAGGCCGAAGACGAGCGGCGACCAGGATAGCATCCCGGCGGGATAATCCTCTTCCTTGCCAAGCAGGGAAGCAAACGCCATGAGATACCCCATGCCCAGCGCGAGGAGCCAGAAGCTGCGCGCCACGAACGAGGCTCGGAACCATGCCCGCGGCAGTAGGGCTGCCAGAAGATTGAGACCAACCAGGATCAGCCCGGTCTCCAGTAGATTTGTGGTGAACGCGTATGCAAAAAGAGGCAGGATCTCAGGGATCGTCAGGAAGTACAGCCAGCTGGGCAGATCCCAGAATAGCCATAGAGTCGTCCAGGTGTAGACCAGCGCCACAATAACGGCGTAGACCCGGATATTTTCTTGCAGCGATGGAAGGCGGAGAGCGGTAACCAAGAGGCTTCTTTGTCCTGTGACCAGCCAGCGATGGTGCCAATTCTTATTTGGCTTTGCCCTGGTTTGCCACAGCCGCGGCGCGCTTTGCCGCCTCTTCAGGGTCGCCCAGATAAAAGTGCTGGATCGGTTTGAGATTCTCGTCAAGCTCGTAGACCAGAGGCACGCCCGTGGGAATATTCAAGCCGGGGATGACTTCTTCTGAGATGCCGTCGAGATACTTCACCAGGGCGCGCAGGCTGTTTCCGTGCGCCACGACAAGCAGCCGCTGCCCGGACATGATCGCAGGCGCCAGCACCATATGCCAGTACGGCAGGACGCGCTCGAGCGTGATCTTGAGCGACTCGGTGGAGGGAAGTTGCTCCGAGGTCAGGGCGGCATAGCGCCGGTCGAAGCGCGGGTGGCGCTCGTCGTTCTCCTCCAGCCCCGGCGGCGGGATGTCGTAGCTGCGCCGCCAGATATGGACCTGTTCCTCCCCAAACTTCTGCGCCATCTCCGCCTTATTCAGACCTTGCAAAGCCCCGTAGTGGCGTTCGTTCAGCTGCCAGGCGCGGTAGACCGGCAGCCATTCGGTCTCCATTTCCTCCAGGACAATCCAGAGGGTCTTGATAGCGCGCCGCAGGACCGACGTATAGGCGACGTCAAATTCATAGCCGCCCTCGCGCAACAGACGCCCGGCTTCCTGCGCCTCCGCCACGCCCTGCTCCGTCAGGCCGACATCCGTCCAGCCTGTGAAACGATTTTCGAGATTCCATGTGCTTTGTCCGTGCCGGACCAGAACCAGTTTGTACATCGAGCGTTCTCCTTGTGATTATGTGCGCCGAAAATTGCGGTTGGCTGCCTGAACAGCCTCGAGCAATTCGTCTTTCATTAGGGATGCGGTAGTTATATCCTTATTGTACAAATCCATCAACTCGTGCGGATCTTCCTCCAGATTATAAAGCTCAAACGTATCAGGCTGATCCGGATAGCCTGCAAAGAAGAATAGCTCATAGTTATCCTTGATCATGGCGAATGTCGCATGCTCGATGGGCCTGAACGCAGCGTTATCCTTTGCGCCCAGGGGGAAGACGCTACGCGATGAGTCTTCGGTTCCACCAAACCCGGGCAGTGGCTTGCCTTCCACCCAGTCCGGCACCTCGCTGCCAGCCACCTGTAAGAGCGTGGGGACAAGATCGATATTCGCGGTTACAGAATAATAATCGGTGCGCGTGTTTTGACCCGGCGCTGAGATCAACCGCGGGATGTGGGTCACGGGCGCGTACATCAGCGCCGAGGCATGCCCGTATTCGCCGCGTTCGAATAGCTCGCCGTGGTCGGACGTGACGACCACGTAACTGTTCTCCAGGATGCCCGCCTGTTCCAGCCGCGTGATGAGCTTACCAAATTCTGCATCCACATCCGCAATGAATTCATCATAAGCAAGGCGAAATTTGTACAGGTCATCCTCCGGATAACTGCCCCCTGAAAGCGGGTGACGCGGCTTTGCCGGGATCTCGACGTGCCCAAACAGCCCCACAAATTCCTTGCGGGCATTGT
>DATHTH010000028.1:0-5584 GCA_035463495.1 Anaerolineales bacterium
AGGAAATCCCGGCGCGGCATGGTGCGGGTCATCAACGAACGGGCGGAGGTCACAAAGATGGGGGGGACGTCCGGCTTGCGCGCGACCGGCAGATGATAGAATGCCAGAGCTGTCAGCGTCTGCAGGCGCTCACGGCGGGTGGTGATCCCCCAGGCAGCCTGTTCGTAGAACAGGGGATTCGGCTCGGCAAAATGATAACGCGGCGATTTGACCCAGAAACCCAGCTCATCGAACAGCGAAAGGGCATGGTCGGCGCGGTCGGTAATGAGCAACACAGGCCGCTGCAAATCCTGATGCAGGGCTGCCAGGACGGGCAGGCGCGCGGCGCGCGGCAGCGCCAGACCCGGTAGTTGTTTCCCATCTGTTTGAAGCTGCGTGAGCAGTCTCTGATATTGAGGGAGTTGACGAATTTTATCGAGCAGAATTTCCATAGAACCATGGGGTAACTATTGTGGTTACCTTACCCTTCAACCGAACCATTGTATTTATTCATTGCCATATTCAAACCGTCCACCACAAAGGTCAACGCGGCGTCTGTGGCGCGGTCGATAATCTCCCGAAGGATCTTCATTTCATCACGTGTAAAGTTCTGCAGCACATAGGCCGCCGGATCCATCCTGCCAGGCGGGCGGCCGATCCCGATGCGCAGCCGCGGGAAATCCTTCGTGCCCAGCTGGTTGATCGTCGAAGCCATACCACCCTGTCCGCCGGGGCCACCCTTGGGGCGGATGCGGATCGTGCCGAAGGGGATATCCAGGTCGTCGTGCGCGATCAGCATGTTTTCCACCGGGATTTTATAAAAGTTGAGCAGTCCCTGCGCCGATTGACCCGAGAGATTCATATACGTCTGCGGCTTGGCAAGGATGAGCTTGCGGTCCTGATACGAGGCTGTCGTGACAACCGCCTTCGACTGTACTTTCATCCCTCGAGCGTTGAGGCGGATGATGAGGGAATCTATCAGCATAAAGCCAACGTTATGGCGTGTGTCCCTGTATTCGCGGCCCGGGTTGCCGAGACCGATGAGTAAATAAGTGGTATCAGGTGTCATGTTTCAGGTCTTAGAAACGGCGGACGCGGAAGATGAGCCCTGCCAGAGCAAACAATCCGAGGATGACCAGGGCGCCGCGCCCCAGGCTGCCGAAGATCTCATTCTGCCCGAGCGATACCGGGTTCGGGGGCAGCGGGGTTGGCGTCGGACGCGGGGACTCGGTGGCCGTAGGTGAGGCGGCGAGCAGGAACGGCGTCGGCAAGAGCGCAGTCTCGGATTCAGCAGTCGGGGTCGGCTCGGGCGTAGGAGTCAAGATCAGCTCGTTCCCGATCTGCACCGGTACAGTCGCCTCTTGAAACGTCCCATCCTCAAAAGTAACGCGCAGCCGCAGGATATACTGCCCATCCGTGATCGAGGTGGTGTCCCACGTGGCAAGGGTAGAGTCGACAACCGGCTGCGAAAATGCCTGAATGATGAACCAGGTATCGGTGGGGTTGTCAGCATAGGCAAACTCGAGCCTGGCAGAGACAAAACTGGCGTAGTCCAGCCGGCCGGTCACCGTGACCTGGCCCCGCAAGACTTCATCAGGAGCAGGCGAAGAGATCGCGACCGGGGCTGAATCCTGGGCAGCAATCAGAAACAGAACAAACGGAAAAAGGAAGCGGACCTTCGTCATGGGAACCGAACACGTAAGTTTAACATGAAGCGCGAAGGCGGTCAAATTTCACCTCTTACAGCGGGATGCGAAGTGGGATGCTCCTTAAAATTGAAGTATGGTAAACTGTGGCAGTTATTCCCACGACGCGTGGAACACTCGGCACTCAGGAGAACCTTATGACAAGAAGTCGTGCTGATCTCATGGTGGAACGCCTGCGCAACATGCAAGCCGCCGCCCCCGATATCGAAGCGTCCGCGGTGGTTTCTGTGGATGGCTTGATCATGGCATCCGCCCTGCAGCAGGGCGTAGAAGAGGACCGCGTGTCGGCAATGTCGGCTGCGATGCTCAGCCTCGGCGAGCGCATTTCGAATGAGTTGGGCCGGGCAAGCCTGGAGCAGGTCTACATCAAGGGTGACCGCGGCTCCATTGTGCTGACGTCTATTGGAGAAGAAGCCGTCCTGACCGCGATGGCGCGGCAGGAGGCAAAACTGGGTATGATCTTTCTCGAGATGCGGCGAGCAGCCGAAGATCTCGTCAAACTGGTTGGATGAAGACGCCGATTTATCCCCGGAACCGCTGCCCTCATCAGCAGCTTTCAACGTCCGTAATCCCCGATGGGGAGGGCTTCACCGCCCTCCCCATCGCATTTATTGTTATCGTTGCTTCGGATGTATCGTAGCAAATGGGAGATTGCTTCTCGAAGACTCGCAATGACAGCAGATAAGAGGTAAAAGATGGCTCCAAAATATTTATTTTATACAGGCGGCGTGGTCTCCTCCGTCGGCAAGGGTGTGACGGCTGCCGCCACCGGCCTCCTCCTGAAGGAGCGCGGCTTAAAAGTCACTGTGCAGAAACTGGACCCATACATCAACGTCGATCCGGGTACGATGAGTCCGTACCAGCACGGCGAGGTCTATGTCCTGGACGACGGCGCGGAGACGGACCTGGACCTGGGTCACTACGAGCGCTTTATCGACATCCGCCTGGGCCGCTCGAGCAACTTTACCAGCGGTCAGGTCTATGCGGAGATCATCGGCAAGGAGCGCCGCGGCGATTTCCTGGGCGGCACCATCCAAGTGATCCCCCATATTACCAACGAGATCAAGCGACGGGTGGCAGGCATCGCCAAAGAGACCA
Source organism: Anaerolineales bacterium (assembly GCA_035463495.1). Taxonomy (GTDB): domain Bacteria; phylum Chloroflexota; class Anaerolineae; order Anaerolineales; family Villigracilaceae; genus Defluviilinea. The sequence goes on from DATHTH010000028.1 coordinate 2,784, forward strand.
ACGCGGACGTTGTGATCGTGGAGGTCGGTGGGACGGTTGGCGACATCGAATCGCAGCCGTTCCTCGAAGCCTTAAGGCAGCTGCGCAATGAAGTAGGACGGGAAAATGTGTTCTTCATCCATGTGACCTGGCTGCCCTACATCGGGGCGACCGGTGAGATCAAGACCAAGCCCACCCAGCACTCTGTGGCAGCGCTGCGCTCCATCGGTATCTCACCTAATATGATCATCGCCCGTTCCGATTACCCCGTGGACAAAGACCTGTGCCACAAAATCGCCCTGTTCTGCGATGTAGAGAAACAGGCGGTCGTGCCCATGGTCACGAGCGATGTGCTCTACGAAATCCCTCTGCTGCTCGAGCGAGCAGGTGTGGGCGACTATCTGGTTGAAAAGCTGAACCTGAAAGCTACCAGCAAGCCCGACATGCGACCCTGGGAGAAGCTGGTCGAGCGAGTCCGCAAGCCCAAGCCCACAGTCAAGGTGGCGCTGGTGGGGAAATACGTCGAGCTGCAGGATGCCTACATGTCCGTGCGCGAGGCGCTCAAGCACGCGGCGCTGGCCAACGACGTGGAAGTTGAAATCGGCTGGGTCCACTCTGCCGACCTGGAGAAAGACAAGGGCTGGGAAGTCATCCAGAGCGCGGACGGGATCCTGGTGCCCGGCGGGTTCGGGTCACGCGGCATTGAGGGCAAGATCATGGCGGCGCGATATGCCCGCGAGCGAAAGGTCCCTTACCTTGGATTGTGCCTGGGGATGCAGGTCATGTGCATCGACTTTGCCCGCGGCGTGTTGAACCACGAGGATGCCAATTCCTCCGAGTTTGACCGCGGCACGGAATACCCGGTCATCGACCTGATGCTCGACCAGCGCGCCATCACGGATATGGGAGGCACGATGCGTCTCGGGTTATATCCCTGTAAATTGCAGGAAGGGTCAAAAGCCGCCCAGGCTTATGGCGTGGAGCAAGTGGATGAACGCCACCGCCACCGTTTTGAGTTCAACAATGCCTACAAACAGGATTTCGAGAATGGCGGAATGGTCTTCTCTGGCATGTCCCCGGATGGAAAGCTGGTGGAAATCGCTGAGTTGCAAAATCATCCCTTCATGGTGGGCAGCCAGTTCCACCCGGAGTTTCTATCGAGACCGATGAAGCCCCATCCCTTGTTCATGGGATTCATCAAAGCGGCGAAGGAAAAGAACGGCAAGCATTAATCAAAAAAGGAGGTGGATTTTTGGTCCACCTCCTTTTACTGCCTCTAGCGTTTCTTCTTCCCCGATTTCTTCTTTTCCCGGGCTTTCACCGGCACATTGGCAACCGCGGCAGCCACGCCGCCGGCGACTGCTTCCCTGTACGGCTCATGTAAAGTGACCGGCTGGCTGCCCCGCAGGCGCAGGTTAAGCATCTCCACCAGCACAGAGAAACCCATGGCGAAGTAAATGTATCCCTTCGGGATATGCTGGTGCAACCCCTCGACGATCAATGTGAAGCCGATCAATAGCAGGAAGCTCAGCGCCAGCATCTTAACGGTAGGATGGCGCTCCACAAATTCTCCGAGGGGCCTGGCGCTCACAACCATCACCACCGCAGCGATGATGACCGCAGCAACCATGATCTCGATGTGGTCAACCATGCCTACCGCCGTAATCACCGAGTCCAGGGAAAAAACGATATCCAACAGCATGATCTGAAAGATCACATTCCAAAACGCCGCCCCCACCTTCGCAGTGGCGCGGCCCTCTTCACCCTCCAGCTTCTGGTGGATCTCATGCACGCTTTTCCAGAGCAGGAACAGGCCGCCCGCGATCAGTACTAAATCTCGACCGGAAATGTCAAAGCCAATCACAGAAAAGAGCGGCTCCGTCAAGCCAATGATCCACGACAGCGAAAACAATAGCAGGATACGGGAAATCACAGCCATCATGATGCCGGTCGTACGGGCCTTTTGCTGTTGTTCCACCGGAAGCTTGCCCGCCAGTATCGAAATGAAGATCACATTATCCACGCCCAGCACGAGCTCAAGTGCTACCAGTGTGAGGAACGCGATCCAGGTTTCGGGTTGAGTAATCCACTCCATAAATACCTTCTCCTTAAGTTACAAAGTGCCGCCTACCCACATCAACCTGACGACGCTTGCGCCAGCAAAATGATCGAAACGTTCACGCGTTGATGAGAGAGGCGGTAGTTGTCCGAAGTATAACCGAACTCGAGTTAGTTTTACATGATGCTATAATTTACAGACTCTATGAAGACTCAAACGTTCCAACTGACTACTTTGTCACAGTCCTCGCTGCAGGATTATATGGATTGTGCCCAGCGATTCAAACTCCGCTATTTAGATCGATTGTCTTATCCCGCGGCGGAAACGGAACCGACACGGGAGAATGAGAAACATCAGCAGGAAGGCGAGTATTTTCACCGGCTTCTCCAACAGTATTTTATCGGTATCCCTGCAGAACAGATCGCAAAGTTTGCAAATACTGTCAATCTGCAGCGATGGTGGGAAAACTTTCAGAACTCGAAAGACCTGACAGGTCTTCGCGCGGGGCTCCGTAGGAAACCTGGAGATAGTGGAGACCTGTCAGGTCTATACCCGGAAGCGACCCTCTCCGCACCGCTCGGCAAGCATCGCCTGCTGGCAAAATACGATCTGCTCGCAGTCCAGGACGGGAAAGCGGTTATCTACGACTGGAAAACGTATCGTAAGCGCCCGCGCAACGAGTGGCTCTCGGCCCGTATGCAAACGCGCGTCTACCGCGCCCTGCTGGTGCAGGCCGGCGCGCACTTGAACAATGGCACACCCT
>DATHTH010000029.1:0-12775 GCA_035463495.1 Anaerolineales bacterium
CTCATCCTGCCTTACGTATTGCTCAGGGTTCTGATCAAACTGCTCTTTACAGCCAAGGGAGCAAAAGTAATAAGTATGTCCGTTGTGCTCCGACCGGGCTTGCGCGTTCTCATACGTCACTTCCATTCCACAGACCGGATCCTTCATGCTTTCGTGCATAATTCTCTCCTTTCTCACCCTGATTAACGCCTGGAGGCTAGGTATGTTATTTCCAGCGCAGGCACTTAATCCGGTGCTTAGAAAATCCTATTCTTCTGAAGCGTCGCCAGGTAGACGGCCTGTTTCTTTCCGATCAGGCGCGCCAAGCGCGGTGGCTCAAAGATGAGCTGCCTGACTCTCCGAAGAGGATACACCAGGCACTCAAGATCCGATTTCACATCCTCATATACGACCAGGCAGACCCATGCCTCCGGCATGGAAAGGATCGGGTCACGGCGTTCCGGGGAATCCTGAAAGGTCCAGGAGAGATCGTATCGGTTCGCGGCAGAGCGCCTCTGGGTCTTGACAGCCACTTCGAATGTGTTGATCTTCAGGTCGGCTACCCAGGACTTTTGTCTACTGCTGTAGACCGCATAATCCGGTCCCCGGACGACACACTGGCGCGCTTCGAATACCAGGCGCACAGCCTCTTCCCCTACTTTGCTGACAAAATGATCGTCGCGGATCTTCTGCTTTTTCGTCTGCCGGCTATCACGGTAATCGACGGTCTCCAGTACCGCATCGGCAAAGGCACTGGCGCGAGCCACGGCTTCCGGTGGAAGATGGATGGTCTGCGGTGTGCGGAAGGTCGGCATAGATTTGAAAGGGGATCTATCTTCTTCGGGTGTAAAGATAGATCATCAGTGCTGCCAGAATCAAGGAGGGGACGATTATCAGCCCGGCCTCCGGGCCGAATTCACCGCCGGTCCACAGCTCGGGACCCTGAACACGGATCCGGGTCAGGTTATAAATATCCAGCCCGGACACGGGAAAGCCAAAGACGACGCCAAGAAAGAAATTCCAGCCCAGGTGCATGCCCATCGGCAGCCAAAGTTGTTTCGTGCGAAGATAAGCGTAGGCGAACGTAATGCCTGCCAGGAAGATGCCTGCTGCACCCAGCCAGGTCGCATTTGGATTACTCAGATGAAGCATGCCAAATATCGCAGAAGAAATGACAGCCCCCCAGAATAGATTCGATCCGCTCGCGATGGTTTGTAGGTGATAGCCCCGGGATAGTATCTCCTCGCCCCAGGCAGCCAGGATGAAGATCACCAGGAACTGGAGAACACCGGTAACAATCACATCGATAGGGTCAAACTCCCAGGCAAAACCCTGAAAGGTCAGCCAGCCCAGGGCTGACATGGCAAAATAGATAAAACCAATTTGCACCAGGGTGATGGCGACTCCCGCGAGTATGTCCGGCAGGGTGTACCGGTTCAAGCTCAGGCCGAGGCTTTGAAACGACTGTCGGTCCAGCCAGCGGCGCGCGACGTATACGGACGCGGTAAAGGCGAGAGTATTAATAACGCTATTCCAGAGTAACGCAGGCGACGGATCCAAACGTCCAAGGATAGCAGCAAGGGTCCCAAAGACCAGGAGAAATACAACATACAAAGTAATCTGGATCAGCAGCCGCCAGCCGGCGCGCAAACGCGGCTCATCTGGAGAAAGAAAGATGCGTGCCAGGAGGGAGCGATCCTGTGAGGGTTGAATCAGAGACATGGAGGAACTCTCTCAGGGATTGAATTCAGCCGATTGTACTTCTTTTGTGTTCAGGGGATGGCATAGATCGAATAGATCTCATCCGGGGTCTGCAGAACTAATTCCAGGCTCTCGAGTACCTGACGCAGGGCATCGTTTCCCGTAGCAACGATCTCCTTGGAGTCTGTTCCGATGATCAGGCTCATGCCCCGTTCATAGACCAGGATATGAGTATATCCTTCCCTTTTCCAGTGTTCGACGATCGTGGCAGGTGTCCGGTACAGGTGGAGATCATGAAAAAAGTTATCGTTGATGGGATCGGGCTGGACGTGACGCGGCAAGCCATACGAACGCGGCTCGAACAGGCTGTACAGGCGCGCATCCGGCGGCAGACCGTCGAGGCTTTTGATCAGCGCAGCATAACCCGGACTCACCCGCTCAATATACCCCTGGCGGCTCTGGGCACCGATTGCGACCGCAGGTGGGTTGCGTTGGACGACAAACACCATGGTATCAAAAACGGTGAGCGTGATGATGAGAGCAACCAACACATTTGCAAAAAAGCTGACCTTGAACTTAGTAGAATCAAGAGTCTGCAGTGCATCCCAGCCGAGCGCAGTGGGAATGGCAAAAGGGATCAGGGCGGGGAACAGCAAACGAGCCTGCCACAGAGCGCTGGTGCTCATTACGCCTAACGTCCAGGCGGCGAAGCTGATGGCAGAGAAAACGAGGATCGCTTGCAGAGTGATTCCTCCGCCCACTCCCCGGCGTTTGCCTGCCAGCAGAATCCAGAGGGTCGGTGGAGCCAGCAGCAGGAAGAGCGGACCGATCCTGCCGTCGAAAAAATTCGCGTCTCGATGTCCCAGCACGGTATTGAGAGGCAGCATAAGAAGCTGCAGCGCATTCCAGCCAATGCCTGTCCCCGTGGAGGCATACCAATCGGCACGGAAGGTGTCCCAGTACAACCCGCCGAAGAAAAACGGATAGAATGGGTTGCCCATGATTACGGCATTACGCAGGTACCAGGGAAGGGCGGTGACCAGCGCGATCAGACTGAACCGGGCTGCGGCAAGGATTGCCTGTGAGAAGGAGCGTCTGCGCCATAACAAGATGAGCAGGCCACCGGCGAGTGGAACCGTGAAGGAGGTGTACTTGATGGTCATTGCCAGCCCGGCCATCAGGGCTGCCAGGTTAAGCCAGGCAGTCGAACCATTAGACTCAAGGCGTGTGAGAGCATAGAAGGTGGCAATCGCGTAAAAGACGAGCGCCAGGTCGGCATATGCCCATGAAGCCAGCATCGGGAGAGATGGAATCGTGGCAAGCAGCAGGAGTGTTTTTCGACCGATTTCAATACCCCAGTCCTTCACCGCCCAGCGCCAGAGCAGCAGCGCGGAAAGCACGCCCCAGGTCAGGTGCATCATTTGTGCGAAGCGCTCACTTCCCAGTGCAAGCCCCCACAGATAGACGTTCTCGGTCAGGTTGGGAAACCAGAAATGCGGAATATTTATGGGGCGCAGCCCGCCATCCTGCAGGACCCGGGCAGGCTGGGTAAGATGATACAGCAGCGCATCGAACGCCTCAAATTGAGGGGCAAGGGTCAGCATAAACGCTAATGTGAGGACCAGGACGAGCACGAGCTTAGTGAAGAAATCGTACTGACTAAAGGAAAGATTCCAGTATGCGGCAAATGACCTGAAGTCGTTGCGCAAATTTCCTACGCCGCCCCTGAGAAGTAAGAGCAGGACAAAGAACACAAGGAAAGCAAGAAAAACGATTGGGCGCGCCATTTGCGCGGCAGACAAAGCCAGGCCGAGCAGACCCAGTCCCCCAAGCCCTGTGCCAATCCCCAGCAAAAGCCGATCCGGCTCCTCAGGAAGTCTCCAGCCTAGCCTGGCAAGGACACCGTTTCCGATACTGTATGCGCTGCAAAGGACGAGTATCGCAAGCAGCAATGTCCAGAAAGTCCCCGCCAGGCCGGCGAACGCGTTCAGCAGACCCGGCTTTTGGACGACGTAATACGTCCCAATCATGATGCCTGTCCACACCAGGAAAGACACCACGGCGATGGAGCGCTTCAACTAGCCACCGCCTTTAAGGTAGATTCCTTTTGGGTCGAGCTCCTCTCGAAGGATACTCAATTCTTTTTCTGTTATCGGCTCGGTCGTTTTCAGCTCGGATGCAGCTGTTAGATCCCAGCCCGTATTTTCCTTTGCCTGTTGCACCGTTTTTCCGGGATGGAGCGCGGTCAGGGTCATTACACCGGTTTCATCAGGCTCCAGCAATCCAATATCCGTCACGACAGCCAGCATGCCTCCCCCACGCAGACCTGCTCGCTCACGATCGCCTCTACCGCCAATAAACCCGGCTGAGGTCATGAATTCCACCTTTTCGGGGAAGCGCCGTTTCTGGTGAGGCGTCATGATATAGCAGCGATTTGCCCAGGCGGCGATCTCCTGCGAGCCGCCGGAGCCCGGCAGGCGGACTTTGGGATGGTCATATCCGCCGATAACGGTCGCGTTGATGTTGCCATATTTATCGATCTGCGCGCCGCCCATGAAGCCCACATCCACATGGCCGCGCTGCAGGTAGTTCGCAAAAATATCGTACATGCTCACCACCGAAAGAGAGCCACTGACCAGTGTCGGGTCACCGATCGAGAGCGGCAGCCGCGCCGGTTCTGCGCCAATCACTCCGGCTTCGTAGATCATGACGAGATTTGGCGCATGCGTGCGCTTGGCAAGGTTGCATGCCAGGTTCGGCTGGCCGACCCCCACGAAGACCACATCCCCATTGCGCAGCAGACGCGCGGCATTGATGATCATCAGCTCGGCAGAGGAATATTGGCTGGCGTCCATGGACCTCCTGGTTAGGAATCAATCAGCTTGCTGACGGGTTTTGGGGAGCGAGCTCCCCGACTGCAAAGAATGTAAAAAGGATTGCATGCGCTCGAATACTTCCTGCGGGCGTTCAAGCGGAAGCAGATGGGTAGACCGGGGTAGTGTTTCGACCTGGACTTTGGGCTGTTTTTGTTTGACAAACCTTGCCGCGCTCTCGAGGAAAGTATCCGTCTCTGCCCCGCGGATGAAGAGGGTCGGAACTTCGAGATTCGGCAGGTCGCGCCAGATGTCGAAGTCCTGCAGACCGGTCAGATAGACGCGCGACTCCCATTCCGGAGAGTAAATGAGCTGATAGCCGCTGCTTGACTTGCGCGTAATCCCATCGATGTAGGCTCGCAAACTCTCGTCGCTCAGATAGCGAAAGACCTGGCGCGTCCGATAACCGTCAAAGACCAGATCGAGGTTATCAAATGTGCGCCTTCGTTTCATTGCCCCACGAATCTTAGGATGCATCTGGCGCCCCAGTCCGATGCTGCGGATGAAGCGCCAGAGGGCGAGCTGGCTGGGAACGAAGAGGACCGGGTCGAGTAGAACCAGAGCACGGAACCTGCCCGGCTCTCGCAGCGCAGCGCGCAGGGTGACTACAGCGCCGATGGAATGTCCAACGCCGATAACAGGCGCTGGGCTTTTTCCTGCAAGAAAGCGGAGCAGGTCATCTGTGAAGGGGTGCCAGCTTTCGATCTCTTTTGGATTCGAATCGGGCCAAAGGGGGCGGAGCAGCATCCCAAAGACATGGTATTGCTCTCGCAATCGCTTAAGGAACGGCTTATAGCAGGCGGGCGGATACCCATTTGCATGCAGAAAGTGCAAAGCTGCGCCTGTGCCGCCGTATTCAAAGCCTGGTATGTTCATTGCGTGTTTGCTTGTGAACCTGCTCGCTAATAGGTCCCATAGTTGATCGGCTGGCTCATCTGCTGTGGCACGGCTAACCGCCTTTGAGTCTCTGCGCCGAGTTTTCCCCAATACTCGCTCCGGTCTTTCACACCGTAGACCCATTCTTCGAGATACTGCTTTGTGGCTTCTGGTGATTCACTGATCTTGTCCCAGGCGAGGTAGAACTCGTTGTCGCGGTCGTAGTACCCCTGGGCATAGCTGGGGTGACACGCGAAGGGCACATGGCACACCGCGCTGACCACGATGCCGGGGATCATGGTCCGATTCGGATCCGAGCGGATCACGGATTCGTCCACAATTTCCTCGGCGGTCAGGATCACCTTTTTCGCCGCGAAAGCCGCCTCTTTTTGCTCGCCGATGATGCCCCACAGGTGCGCGTTCCCATTTGCATCGGCGCGCTGCACATGCACGATCGCCACATCCGGGTGCAGCGCCGGGACGACGATCACGTCCTTGCCGCCGAACGGGTCCGGGATCCGTTTGATGTCCGGATTGGCGCGCTCGAGATCGGTGGCGCCCGTCTGGTTCATGGGCAGGAATGGCAGCCCCGAGGCGCCCGCCTGCAGTCGTGTGATCATCCCGAAGTGCGAGTATTCCTCCCATTCCAGCCGGCCCTGCTCGATGGCAGCCCGGACGATGCGGAGCGAGCCCACACCCGGGTTCCCCATGTAGGAAAAGATGACCTTACGGGCGCATCCCGCGGCTACCATCTGATCGTAGATCAGGTCCGGAGTAGCGCGGGCAAGGGTTAGCTCCTTTTTTCCCTGACGGATGATCTCGTGCCCGGCGGCAAACGGAATGAGATGGGTAAACCCTGCCGCGTACACAATATCCCCATCGTTCACATAGGTCGCGATGGCATCGGAAAGGGGAACGACTTTGGTCATTTTTTCTTCGCTTGATCCCGTTTTGCTTTCGGCATGAGTCGTTGCACGAGGCTGAAACGGCCGCTAGGGGGCGCGGATCTTTTGAACTGGCCGCGGAATATCAAACCGAGGATCAGGAGGATCAACCCCCCGCAAAAGTAATTGAAGTTCACTGCGGCAGCTGCCTCAGAGAGCACAAAGAAGACGAACAGGCCGATGCCTACCAGCAGGAAGAACGTCCCGATGCGGTGAATGATCTCGCCGCGGTTAAAGTCGTTGGGTGCGCCCATAGGTTATGCGGGTTTTCGTGCGGACATGAGGATCCTTCGGAAGGGATAAAAGACCGGAGTTTCTGGCAGCGCCAGGCGCATCCTCGTGCCGATTGCGCTCAGGAATTCCTCCCTGTGCACTCCCAGGCGTTCAAAGTAGGGGACCAGCGCGGTGCCTGAAATCCATTCTACCACCGCGTCGGAATCCTCCAGCACGTGCGCATACACTTTTTCAAACACAACGATGTTCTCGGCGCCGCACTGAAAGAAGAGCCTGGCGTACTCGTCGATGGATAAGACCGGGGCAAAGCGCTGGAAGCCATTCAGTATCGTTCGGAACGGCTCCTCGCTTGCCGCATCGCGGTAGACTTGATGCGAGATGTGATTGTGATTCGACGGAACCTGGATGGCGATCTGCCCGCCCGGGGTGAGTCTTTCGTAAAGTTGCGGGATCAGCTGCGGGTGGTCTTCAGACCAGTGCAACGCGGCATTGCTGAAGATCAAGTCCCATTCTCCCGTCAGCCGAGCCTGGTCTCCCTGTTCAAAACGGAGGTTGGCAGTGCCATACGCTGCGGCCTTGCCAAGCATCTCTGCAGACGAGTCGATCCCGGTCACCTGGCTGTCTGGCAGCGTCTCCGCAAGCTGGCGCGTCAGCTCACCGGTACCGCATCCCAGGTCGACCACGCGTAAATTCGGGCGGACTTCGACCAGCGCCAGCAGATCGAAAAATGGCGCAGAACGCTCGGCTTGAAATTTATGATATTGTGCTGGGTTCCAGGGCATAGAGAAGATTGCTTCGTCGGGGCGAACGCCCTCCTCGCAATGAAATGTGAAACATAAACAAACCCTTCCCCTCAGCGGGGAAGGGTTCAGCGTTTGATCGTTAGCGGCGTACTTTCTTCGCGACCGTCTTGGCAACTTTTTTGACGGCGCGCTTGACCACCGACTTCTTCGCGCCGTTGGCTTTCGCCGGACGGATGCGCGTGCGAATCTGCTCGTGCATGTATAGCTGGACGTAGTAATAACCGCCGCCGTTCTTGCCGCTGGCGCCGGAGCCCTTCCAGCCGCCGAAGGGCTGGAAGCCAGGCCAGGCGCCCGTAGTGGCGCCCTGCGGGCGGTTGGCGTAGGTCACGCCGGCTTCGATGTTATCGAAGAACCACTCCACTTCCTTGCCAGAGCCATAGAAGCCAGCCGTGAGACCGTAGTTCACGCTGTTGGCGATCTTCATCGCCTCTTCGAGGTTGTTGACCTTGCCAATGGTGGTGATCGGCAGGAACATCTCGTAGTGCCACAGACGGTGCTCATAAGGCAGGTCTGTGACGAAGGTCGGCTCGCAGTAATAGCCCTTATCGTATAGACCGCCGGTCTTGACATGTCCGCCGGTCAGGAAATTGCCGCCTGCCTGATCGATCTCTTCGGTGAAGTTCTTGAAATCGTTGTAGGAGCCCTGATTGATCACGGGACCCAGGTAGGTGGCGCGCTCAGTCGGGTCGCCGACGACGAGCGCATCGGTCTTGGCTTTGAGCTTGCCAAGCAGCTCATCGTACACCGGCTCCTCCACGAGGACGCGCGAAGCTGCTGAGCACTTCTGGCCCTGCAGACCAAATGCTGAGCGGACGATCCCCGTGGCTGCATCTTCGAGGTTGGCGTTGCGTGAGACGATCGCCGGATTTTTGCCGCCCAGCTCGAGGATCATCGGGCGGACGTAATTGCGCCCGGCAAAGTCGCGGTACATCTTCATGCCAACGTCGAACGAACCGGTGAAGGTGACGCCATCCACTTCGCGGTTATCCACCAGGGCCTGACCGAGAGTGGAGCCGGGTCCGGTGACGAAATTTACCACCCCATCCGGGAAGCCGGCGTCGCGCAGACATTCTGCATAGAGCCGGACGATCCAGGCCGTGTCCGTTGCCGGTTTGATGACCACCGTGTTCCCCGCCACGAGCGCCGCGCCGGTAGGTCCACCTGTTAGCGCGAAGGGGAAGTTGAATGGGCTGACGATCAACCAGACTCCATAAGGGCGCAGGATCGAAGTGTTGGTCGAGTCATAACCGACCAGCGGATCTTTGCCCATCGGCTTGATGAAGCCGTCGTTCTCCTCCATCATCTGGGCGGAATAATACATGAGGTCGGCTGTCTCCTGCACGTCGCCCAAGGATTCCATCCGATTCTTGCCGACCTCCAGCGCCATGGCTGCACCCAGCTCGAAAATCCGTTTCTCGATCAGGGACGCGGCTTTGCGCACCAGCTGGACGCGCTTCTTCCAAGGGGTCCGGCTCCAATCCGGGAACGCTTTGCGGGCGGCTTCGATTGCCATGTTCGCATGGCTGGCATTGCCTTTCTGCATGACTGCCAGCATCCAATCGGTGTTCACCGGAGAGTAATCCTGGAATTTGTCATCGGCAAAAACGTCTTTGCCGTCGATGAACATCCCATATTCCTGGCCTAGATTGGCTTTAAGTTTTGCAACCGCTTTATCGAAGCCCTTATGCAGCGCTTCCGGCGGATTGAACATCGTGGCATACGTCAATTTGAAATCAGCCATACAACCTCCTCATGTAGTAGTTGAATAGTTTGGTAGTTGGGTCGTTTTCTAGTTAGATGGTCGGATAGTCACAACTACCTGACTATGTAACTATCCAGCGAATGAACTAATCAAAGTATAGCGTAGGATTTCACGAACGTCAAAGACAAGCGGCTATCCTTACTTTGATGAATGTCATGAAGCCATTTGGCTCAATGAAATCCTGCAGAAGGGCTTAATCTTTCCGTAAGGATTTTGTGCTATAAGGGTTCGAAGAAACAAGATGAAACTCCGCCTTCTCCCAATTCTCCTTTTGCTTGTCCTATCCCTGGCTGCCTGTGCACCTGCAGAGCAAAGCACAGCCACAAATCCCCCGGCTATCGTCACCGAGCCGCCCGTTGCAGCTCCGGCGACGTCCACCCCGGAGATCGTGCAGGAAGCTCCCACCGATGCCGCGGCAGCCACCGAAATACCCTCACAGGTTGCCCTGCCTGTTGCGACCTCACGCGGACCCGACCTCCACGCCACCGACCCGACAACCGTGAGCCTGGCATCCGGTGGCTTGCAGTTCGTAGAATTTTTCCGCTTCACCTGAGGTACCTGCCGCTCCATGGCGCCCATGGTTCATGGGCTCGAAGCAGAGTACTTTGGCAAGATCCAGTTCATCTACCTGGATGCAGACGACCCCCGCACTCGCGATTTTCAGCAGGCGCTGGGCTTTTACTACCAGCCCGAGATCTATCTGCTGGACGGGGAAGGGAATGTCCTGCAAAAATGGGTGGGATATACGACAGAGGCGCAGTTCGAAGAAGTGTTCGCACAGTATGTGCAGTAACCCAAATCTCCGCAACCAGGCAGGTTGCGGAGATTTTTCTATGGCCGCTGCTTGATTATGCTATATAATGTGCCAAATTTAGCCCTCAGGAAACTACATGACCGAATCCCCGTTGGTGATCGAAAACCTGTCGTTCCAGTATCGCACTCGATCCGAGCCCGCCATCCAGAATATCTCGTTCGAGCTCAAACCAGGGGAAATGCTTTTGATCGCAGGCTCCAGCGGCTGCGGCAAGACCACACTGGCGCGCTGCATTAACGGGTTGATCCCACGCTCCTATCGCGGCCGGCGAGAGGGCGAAGTCCTGCTGCATGGAAAAGACGTCGCAGACATGCAGATCGCCGACATGGCGCAGATCGTGGGCACGCTGCTGCAGGATCCCGAACGACAGATCGTGGCGAGCAACGTGTATAACGAAATTGCCTTTGGGCCGGAAAACCTCGGTTTGCCGCGTGCCGAAGTCGTTGCGCGCGTCGAACAGGCCCTGACCCGGCTGAAGATCGAGCAGCTGCGGGACCGTGAGACGTTCAACCTCTCCGGCGGTGAAAAGCAAAAAGTTGCGCTCGCCGGTCTACTGGCGATGAACCCGTCCATTTTGCTGCTGGACGAGCCCCTGGCATCCCTCGACCCGGCTTCCGCCTATGAAGCGCTGGAAGCGTTCCGCAGCCTGGCAGACGAAGGCAAGACCATCGTGCTGATCGAGCACCGGGTAGAGGACGCCATCGCGGCGCGCCCGGACCGGCTCCTTTACATGGAAGCCGGGGAGATCCGTTATCTGGGTCCCATCGACGACCTGCCCACAGAGATCAACCACCGCGAGGTCAAGCTCCCTGCCGAGTGGGTGATAAAGCGGGTACAGCAAAGGGGAGAGAAAGTCGATAAGCCTGAGTTCGCTCCGAACACGCTGCGAGGCGACCCTTTAGTCGAGTTCGAGCACATGGATTTTCGCTACAGCGACGATACGCCGCTAGTCTTGCAAGATGTCAACCTCACCATCCGCCAGGGCGACCTGATCGCCGTGCTGGGTCCCAATGGCTCTGGCAAATCCACCCTGGTCAAGCATGCGATCGGTCTGCTCAAACCTACAGCCGGGCGCGTGCTGGTTGATGGCAAGGACACGCGTCGCATGAGCGTCGCCCAGATCGCGCGCATGCTTGGCTTTGTGTTTCAGAGCCCAACCCACATGCTCTACGCCCCCACGGTGCGTGAAGAGCTGGAGTTCGGACCCAAAAACCTGGACTTCCAGAAGGATGAAATGGACAAGGCTGTCGTGGAAAGCCTGTCCATCGTGAATTTGAAAGGGATGGAAGAATACCCGCCGCTAGGACTCTCCTTTGGTCAGCAAAAACGGACAACTATTGCGGCGGTGCTGGCGATGCGCTCGCAGATCATGATCATGGATGAGCCGACCGCCGGACAGGATTACGCCAATTACACTCACTTCATGGACGAGATGTGCCGCCCGGATGTTGATGGCTCGCAGTCGCTGGTGGCAGCCAACTTCGCGGCGACGCTGTTCATCACGCATGACCTGGATCTGGCGATCACCTATGCTAACCGGGTATTATTGGTTGGCGACAAGCACATTGTTGCAGACGGCGCGCCGGAGGAAGTGCTCAGGGATTTCGATCTGCTGACGCGCTATCGCGTCCGCCCGACCTCCCTCTTGCGCCTGAACCTCGACCTGTTGCCGCAGACCAGACGATTTTTGCCCGCCGAGGAGTTGGCTGCATATACCTGAGAATGGCTTTTCCCCTGTAACGGATACTCCCGTGCAGGGTTATCAAGAATGGGTCAGCTCGTATATTCAACTTTTGAAAAGGAGAAAAGAAATGAACGCTGTAAAAACGAGAGAAGGATTGAGCGACAGTGCCAATCTCTGGGAGTTCGGCACCCGCCAGGTCGTGTATGGCGCCATCGGCGCCGCACTCTACGGTGTGTTCTCCTGGGCGACGAATATCTTCCCGCTCCCGGCTGCGGGCAACGTCACGTTCCGGCCGGCGGTAGCGGTGTTGATCTTCTTCGGCGTTGCCTACGGACCGTGGGTTGGCCTCCTGGCAGGGCTCATCGGAAACACGCTCGGCGACATGCTGACAGGCTGGGGCGTGTACTGGAACTGGAGCGTAGGCAGCGGCTTGATGGGCATGATTCCGGGTCTCATTATGGCAGCCATCAATGACTTCCGCGCCCGCGCCGACATTATGAAGGCGGTGGGCTGGGGAACGCTCGGCATCATCGTCGGGATGTTGTTCGCCTCGTTAACCGAGATGTTCACGGGCGGCATTGACTTGAATACCGCCCTGGTCGGATATTTCGTCCCTGCCTTCCTGGGCAATTTCATTGTGACCATCATCCTCCTGCCCATCCTCATGATCGCCTTTGCTGCCGTGGCGGCACGCAGAGGCCGCTAGCGAATGCTTGTCACCTGGAAGTACCGTCCGCGCAATACCTTTTTCCAACGACTGGATCCACGCACCCGGTTCATCTATCTGGCATGCGTCATCATTGCCCTGACCATTCCGGAGATCTGGGATTACCGTATCATCCTGCCGCTCTTTCTGATTTCGCTGACCCTGTATCTGACGGCACGGATTGAGTGGACGGTGATCCGGCGAACGTGGATTTATATCCTGATCCTGTTATTTTTCATCGTTGGATTAAATGCATTGCTTTCCGGGCGCGGCGGTCCTTCCTCGGTGACAGATATTGAGTCGCCTGTTGTATTTGTGGTACCGGTGATCGGCGTGCCGGTCACCATTTCCAAAATCTGGTTTGCGATCAATCAAATCATCCGTATGCTGACGATGGCA
>DATHTH010000030.1:0-28829 GCA_035463495.1 Anaerolineales bacterium
ACTTCCAACACCATGACCCGCTCATGCGAACCGCCCACCGTGCGCAAGCTGTTCGCCAGCTCAATGGTCCGGGTGACACAGGTGCTGAAGCCGATACAATAATCCGTGCCTGGCACGTCGTTATCCATTGTTTTGGGGATGGCGACAACCTTCATGCCCTCCTGATACATGCGCACACCATAACTCAGGGTATCGTCACCGCCGATCGGGATGAGATAGTCAATGCCAAGGAAATCGATATTTTTCAGGACTTCTTCCGTTAAATCATTGCTATCGGCTGTGTATTTTTCCTGTAGTGCAGGCGGGAGACGGTCCGGGCGGACTTTGGCAGGGTTCGTACGCGAGGTGTGCAAAAATGTGCCACCCGTCCGGCCGGCGCGGTTGACCACTTCTTCGCTCAAGACCTGGAAATTATTGCTGTTGTCTGCATCCTTCTCGCGCACGATGTCTATTAATCCTGCCCAGCCGCGGCGAATACCGATGACCTGATACCCCTCGCGCAATGCACGGATGGTGACGGCTCGAATGGCAGGGTTGAGTCCGGGGACATCGCCTCCGCCAGTCAGAATGCCAATGACGCCTTTTTTCGAATTCATGTCTGCCTCCAAGCAGCTTTATCGCTGAGATTGATGTACACATAGTGCCGCCGAAGCCTGTAGATTTGAAAATCGAAGTCTTCAAGGGGTTCCCTTTGTTATCAGGCAGGCGGCAACCGCCCCTATTTTACAACCAAAGGCTTCGTCTTTTGGACGAATTTCTTGAAATAATTGACCTCTTGCATAAGTTAATGTAGGAGAGGCGTTTAGCCTGCCTACACCAGATTTCGGCGGATTGCCCCTCGGAGTTCACTCGGGACGCTACGCAGCAAACCCGCCCTACCGGCGCTTTCGCAAGAGATCTAATGAAACATCTCCGACCTGATTTGTGCATCGGAGATGCTTATGATTGCCAGTCATCGTAAGGTTGTGAGCATTCTCGTCAGAAACGGGAGACTGCTTTGCGCACCGCGCGGCGCTTCGCTCGCAATGACAGGTACTGAGTTATATCATCGTCGGTTCTTCGTAGACTCCGAAGACTTCCTTCATCAGCTGGATGATCTCGCCGAGTGTGGCATAGGAGTGGACAGCCTCCATAATATGAGGCATAGTATTTTCCGTGCCTTCCAGGGCGATCCGCAGCCGGTCCAATGCCTGGCCGAGACGCCCGTTGTCACGCGTTCGTCGGAGATCCTCCAGCCTCGCCACCTGTCTGTTGTATCCCTGGGGATCCATCTCAAGGATCGGAATCGCCAGCGGCTTTTTCTCGGCGTAGGCGTTCACACCTACGATCTTGCGGATGCCCGCGTCGATCTCGCGCTGGTAGCGATAAGCTGCATCGGAGATCTCGCTCTGGAAGAATCCTTTTTCGATGGCGGGGATCACACCGCCCAGGTCCTCCACGCGGCGGAAGTAATCATATGCCTGCTGCTCCATGCGGTTTGTCATCGCCTCGACAAAGAAGCTGCCTCCGAGCGGATCGACCGTGTTCGCCACTCCGGACTCTTCCGCGATGATCTGCTGGGTGCGCAGGGCGATGGTCACAGCATGCTCAGAGGGCAACGCAAGCGCTTCATCCAGGGAGTTGGTATGCAATGACTGCGTTCCGCCGAGAACGGCGGCGAGAGCCTGGATCGCCACGCGCACTACATTGTTTTCCGGTTGTTGGGCGGTGAGCGAGACACCTGCCGTCTGGGTGTGGAAGCGGAGCAGCCAGGAGCGCGGGTTTTTCGCCTGGAAGGTTTCGCGCATCTCACGCGCCCAGATGCGGCGTGCGGCGCGGTATTTGGCGATCTCTTCGAAGAAGTCATTGTGGGCGTTGAAGAAGAAGGAAAGGCGCGGCGCGAAATCGTCGACGTCCATGCCGCGGGCAATGCCCCAGCGCACATATTCCAATCCATCGCCAAGCGTGAATGCCAGCTCCTGCGCGGCGGTTGAGCCAGCCTCGCGGATATGATAGCCGCTGATCGAGATCGTATTCCACTGCGGCACTCTTTGTGCCCCAAATTCCATCGTGTCCACCACCAGCCTCATGGATGGCTCGGGGGGAAAGATGAACTCTTTCTGTGCAATAAATTCCTTGAGGATATCGTTTTGGATCGTGCCGCGAAGCTGGTCGGCGCGCACGCCCTTGTTCTCGGCAGCCGCAATATACATTGCCCAGATAATCGCGGCGGGTGAATTGATGGTCATGCTCGTGGAAACCTTGTCCAGCGGAATGCCGTCAAGCAGGATTTCCATATCCTTCAATGAAGAGACCGCCACACCGCACTTTCCGAATTCTCCCAGCGCCTCGGGCTGGTCGGTGTCATATCCCATGAGGGTGGCGAGGTCAAAGGCAATGGAAAGACCTGTCTGTCCCTGGTCCAGCAAATATTTGAAGCGTGCATTGGTCTCTTCGGCGGTGCCGAAGCCGGCGAACATGCGCATCGTCCAGAGCTTGGAGCGGTGTAGCGTCGGATGGACGCCGCGCGTGAAAGGATACTCGCCCGGGTGCCCAAGGTCAGATGCGTAATCCATATCTGCCACGTCAAGCGGGGTGTAGAGCCGATCGATGGGTTCGGAGGAGGTAGTGATGAATTCATCCGTGCGTTCGGGCAGGGCGGATAAGGCTTTCTTTAAGGACGTTTCCTCCCAGTTTTCAAGGGTCTCTCGTACATCATCAAGTTTTTTTTTGTCGTACATTCTCTCTCCTTTGGAGGCAATAAACACGAAGGACACGAAGGGTCACCAAGGGTCTGTCCTTTGTGTACGTCGTGTCCTTAGTGTCTAACAAAGACATTTGCATTATACTTTACTGGTATACTCGCCTCAATTAAGGTACCTATGCCTCGTTTTGAAATCGATGTCGACCCCTGTGACCATATCACCGCTGACGCAATTGGCAAGCCAGGTCAGCGTGTTTTTTATATCCAAGCCTTTCAGGACCAGCGCACAATCACCGTGATTATCGAAAAGGCGCAGCTTCATTCCCTCGCCATCGGCGTGGAACAATTCCTCGCCCAGGTGGACGAACAAAACCCGGACCTGCCGGAAGCCTCCGGAGATTATGTCGAAGAGGTCATGCGCATCAACCCGCCCGTAGACCCTCTGTTCCGCGTCGGTGAGATCGGTTTAGGGTATGACAAGGAGCGTGATCTGGTGGTGCTGTTCGTCAAGGAACTGCTGACCGAAGAAGATGACCAGGAGACGGCTGCAGTGGTCCGCTTCTGGGCTTCACGCACCCAGGTGCGGATGCTGGCGCGCTGGGGCGTGGAAGTGGTCTCGCGCGGACGCCCAATCTGCCCACAATGCGGCCAGCCCGAGGAAGCAGAGGGACACTTTTGCCCGAAGAAGAATGGACATAAGCATTAACAAGCTGGGACACACGGGCGCTTCTCGCCTGTGTGGATCACCACGCCGCGTCGTATGGGTAATCTGCAGGAAAAACTTGCCTCTGCGATAGCGCTGCGTGAATCAAATCAGCACGAAGAGGCTCGTCGGCTGCTTCTCGAACTGCATCTCAAATTCCCCGAAGACCCGCAAGTGAACTATCAGTGCGCCTGGATCCACGACCTGCTCGGCCTGGAGCGGGACGCCATTCCGTTTTATGAAAAAGCAGTGCAGGCCGGTTTACCTTCTGATGACCTCGAGAGCGCATTGCTTGGGATGGGGAGCACGTATCGCTGCATCGGCGAGTATCAAAAGTCCGTTGATACATTTCATCATGCCTTAAAGCTTTTCCCAGACTCTCCTGAATTTAAGGTTTTTCTTGGGATGGCTTATTACAATATTGGCGAGTATTCCAAAGCGATGGAGCTTCTATTGAATACCCTCGCGGACTCCTCGAGCGATGAAGGCATCCTCCGCTATCGGCGCGCGATCCGCTTTTACTCTGATAAACTCGACCAGACATGGTAAGCGATTTGGTACGAATGGCTCTCCAGCACGGAGAGTATGAGCTCAAAGGCCAGTTCGCCTTTGGCTCGAACTATACCTTCCTGGTAGCGGTCTCTTATGAGGGCCGGGAATATCCGGCTGTCTATAAACCACAGCGCGGTGAGCAACCGCTGTGGGATTTCCCGGAAAATTCCCTGGCGGGCCGGGAAGTGGCTGCCTATCTCGTCAGCGAGCATCTTGGCTTTCACATTGTTCCATTCACCACCCTGCGTGACGACGGTCCTTTCGGCGCGGGGTCACTGCAGCAGTTCATCCAGTATGACCCCGAATATCATTATTTCAGTTTCAGCGATGAGGACAAGCAGTTGCTCCGCCCGATCGTGCTCTTCGACCTGCTCTGCAACAACGCCGACCGGAAGGGCAGTCACGTCTTCTTCGAAACTGACACGCATGATCTGTATGCCATCGATCATGGCATTTGCTTCCATGAAGAGAACAAACTGCGCACGGTTTTGTGGGATTTCAGCGGGCAAAAGATTCCTGAGGACTTGCTTGTATCCCTTGCCGGGATCGAGAATCTGCTTCCTTCCCTGGAGCCCTATCTTACACGGCGCGAGCGTTCCGCTCTCTGCGCCCGCGCGGAAGCTATTATCAAGAGAGGGGTCTTCCCCCGTCAGCCACGCGACCGCCGCGCGATGCCCTGGCCGCCGTTATAAAGAGTGTCAGGTGCGAGGTATCAAGTCTCAGGTGCCTGATGCCTTAAACCGGGAACCTGACACCGGAGAACAATGAAATACAAGCTCGCCCTCATCGGATTCGGAAATGTTGCCCGCGCGCTGTCGCGGCTCTTAATCCGCAAACAGGACCTGTTGCAATCGCAATACGATGTAATATTTTCCTTTACAGGAATTTCTACAGGGAAGCATGGATGCGCGGTCAATCCAGATGGGCTCGATATGGAAGAGGCTCTCCGGTTGGTAGAAGGTGGAAACCCGCTTTCTTCACTTTCCACGCTCCCGGTTGAAGACTCCTTATCGGTCATCAAGAATTCCAACGCTCATGTTATGTTTGAGAATTCTCCCGTCAACACTCTGACCGGTCAGCCTGCCCTCGACCACATCCGCACCGCCCTAGAGCTCGGGATGCACGCCATCACCGCCAACAAGGGACCGGTCGTGCACGGCTATCGTGAATTGACTGCACTGGCACAATCCAAAGGAAAAACATTCGCATTCGAGTCGACCGTTCTGGGCGGCTCACCCCTGTTCTCCGTTTTCCGTGAAACCTTCCCGCTGGCAGAATTGTCATCCTTTAAAGGCATTCTCAACGCTACAACGAATATCATCCTTTCACGGATGGAGACCGGCGAATCCTATGAAGACGCGGTGCGCTACTGTCAATCGGTCGGCGTTGCAGAGACCGATCCCAGCAACGATGTGGACGGTTGGGACGCAGCGATCAAAGTTGCGGCGTTGATCACTGTCCTGATGGATACACCCTTCACGCCCCAGCAGGTCAATCCCATTGGCATCCGCGGCATCACGCCGGACATGATCTCCAAAGCCAGTATGGAGGGGAAACGCTATAAACTGGTCTGTTCTGTTGAGAAAATGGGGGATCAAATCCAGGCGCGCGTTGCGCCTGAGCTCGTGGATGCTTCCTCTCCCTTGTATGGAATCATGAATTCCTCGACGGGCGTGACCTTCCGCACAGATGTGCTGCCCGATTACTCGATCACGGTCACCGAGCGCGAGGGCATGAGTGGAGGACCGGTCGAGACGGCTTACGGTCTTTTTGCCGATTTTGCTCGCATTGCGCTTGCGGCCAAACGAGAATCAGTTGGATAGTCTCTGGAGTGAAAGTCCAGGGAAATCAAAAACTTGCTGAATGCCGACCGATCCGAAAGTGTAGGGGCCAGCGAACCCGGCGCTGCATATTCTCATCGCCCCAGGCTCTGACCAATGCATCCCAGACATGTTCCAGGGGATGGCGTCCCTTTTGTGCCTTATATCTCTGCGTGGCAGACCAGCTATCCAAGAAGCCGGCAAATTGATTCAAAGTCCAGCCGGCTTCCATTGCAAATGATGGAGGGATTATTTCCTCAAAAGGAAAAGGTAGGGTTATATATTTCTCCTCCAGGTAACGAATACGCTCAGGCCAGAATCCAGCCAGAGTTTCGCTGTAGTATCGATTGACCAATGAGTCGATCTCGGGAGAAATTTCTGTGAGACTATACGTCCATGCCGCCAGAATTCCATTCGGCTTTAGCACACGTTTCACTTCTACGTAAAACTCATCAAAGTTGAACCAGTGGATCGCTACCGCAACCGTAACTAAATCCACGCTCGAGTCGTCGAGCGAGACATGCTCCGCAGGTTCCACATGGTAATCTACCTTTTCATGCGGGTATGCGGCAGAGATTTGTCCAGCGCTGGCATCGGTTGCGTGAACTCTGTTGAAGTATTTTGCCAGACCCACGGCTGCCTGACCGTTGCCTGTGCCGCAATCCCAGGCGATAGAACGCCCCGGCGCAATCGAGGCAAGGTAGGCGTAAACCTCCTCGGGATATTTCGGGCGGTATTGGGCATACTGCTCAGAATGTTGGGAAAAATGATCCTCGAAGCTGAACGTCTGGTTTGTATTTGCCATACGCACATCCTCAGTCTTTCTTTTCTTCCACAGACAGGCGCAATTCTCGAAAGTGCTCCACAAGCTCGGCAAGCTGATAATGAGCATTCAATCCGCTAGGGTTTGGCAAGACCCATACCGTCGCGCCCGATAAACCTTCCAGCTGTTGTCCGAGCCTGGCAGCCTTCTTTGCAAACGCGGTTCGATAGGCGCCAATTCCAAGCACGGCCACCACCTTCGGCTGGAAACGCTTTACTTTGGCTTCCAGTCGCCGGCGGCCCGCCACCAGTTCTTCGTTCAATAGTTCGTCGGCTGTGGCGGTTGCGCGCGGGACGAGGTTTGTAATCCCATACCCGAAGGTTAGCAATTCTATTTCTTCGCTCGGATGCAGCTGACGTGGCGTGAACCCTGCCTGATGCAGAACTGGCCAAAAGCGGTTGCCGGGACGGGCAAAGTGATGGCACGTCGCACCTGAATACAGGCCCGGGTTGATGCCGCAGAACAGCACGCGCAGACCCGGGGCAATCACATCCCGGATAGTCTTATCCTGCGCGGCAAGCAAGTCGGCGCGACTCGGCTTATAGGGAACCAGACTATGAGACATCGGAGACAATTAACTGTTTACACTCTTCCAGTTCCAGTATTTTCACTTTTACGCCGTGTGCTTCCAGGAAGGCCCGTGAAACCTCGTGACCGGGCCAGCTTGCACCGACCACTACCTCCGGGACGCCCAGCATCACGATCGGTCCGGCGCACATCAGGCAGGGAAAGGCGCTGGCGTACATAAGGGTATCGGCGTATGTCGATTGCAAGCCTGACGCCCGCAGCACTTCGATCTCTGCATGGCTTGTTGGGTCGTTATGTGTATTCATGTGGTTCCGACCCCGCCCGATAACCTTCCCGCTGCGCACCAGCACCGAGCCATAGGGAAAATCCCCTTCCGCCAGCGCGGCTCGGGCTTCTTCCACGGCAATCTGCATATATGGATCCATCGAATGCCATCCTTCGTTACGAACACCTAAACGGGTAAAATACGATTAAAGTATAGCACGCCTGTTAATGAGCAAGCCGCGCTTCCCCCGCCCGTTGCTCTTATCGGCAGGCTCTGGCACTTTGCGGCAGGGATTTAGAAAACTGGACTTATATATGTTGAGGCATTGCATTTCATGAACGAACATACCGTCTATCTGGCGCTTGGCTCCAACCTTGGGGATCGTCTTGCGAACCTCAAGCAGGCGATCGCCGCGTTGACGCCGCAGATGGATGTGAAGGCAAAATCGCAGGTCTATGAGACTCCGCCCTGGGGCTATGAAAATCAGCCCAAGTTCCTCAACCAGGCGATCAAGGCGACGACCTATCTTGACCCTGAGCGCCTTCTCAAACATATCAAGCGGTTGGAGGTTGCACTCGGTCGAAAGGCTTCGGTTCCCAATGGTCCGCGCCTGATCGATATGGATATTCTTTTTTATGATAACCTGGTTGTGAACAAACCGTCGCTCGTCATCCCGCACCCGCGACTGCATGAACGCGCCTTTGTGCTGCTGCCGTTGATGGACCTGGCTCCAGATCTCGTGCATCCTATCCGCAGGCAGAGTGTTCGCGACATGGCGGCGATGTGCAATGCTGAGGGGATCGAGAATTTTGCATAAGATATAATCTTATTGGAGGAACTGCTATGAATGAAATCAAACCGCTCAACTGGACTCCCAAGCCCGGGGTTGGCTTTACCGTGGTCCGCCGCGAGGATGGCGGCATGACACTGACCTTTACCGATCTCTCGGATGCAACCCTGAACGAGTGGCGCGATTTCGCTATGGAGCATTTGCTCGGCGTGGACCGCCGCACCCGCAATCTGTATGATATCCGCCTCGTGAAGGAAATTCCCGAAAAGGCAGTCCGGATGGCGGTAGAGGCGAACAGCGATCCGTCCGCCCGTAACATTCGCGTGGCAGTCGTGGTGGCGGATGAAAACGTCGCAAAGTCTATCCGGGAGGTCGCAGCCCTGGCGCTCGCCGCGGCAGCCTCTGCCATGAAGATCTTCACCGACATAGATGAAGCCGAAGCCTGGCTGGCCCGTCCGCTGGATCAGATCCCGTAGCAAGAGAATGTCGTTGCGAGTCTTCGAGAAGCAATTTCCTAATAAGCGGGGAAGACTGTTCTGAAAGATCTTTACTTTAGCTGGGAGATTGGTTCGCTCGCAACGACATCGAATTTCAAATGAAATCCCCGACGCTTCAAATAGGAAATCAGATATTCACCTGGGGCTCTCGCACGTACGTGATGGGTATCCTCAATGTGACACCGGACAGCTTCAGCGGGGATGGCATGATCGCCAGAGGCGACGTTGTCCAACTGGCAGTAGAGCAAGCCAGGGACTTTCTTTCGTACGGGGCAAGTATCCTGGATGTGGGCGGTGAGTCCACGCGTCCGGGCTCTCAACCTGTGAGTGCAGAGGAGGAGCTGGAGCGTGTCATTCCTGTGATCGAAGCGATTAAAAAAGAATTCCCCGACGCGTTAATTTCAATCGATACGTACAAAGCCAGAGTAGCAGAGGAAGCCTTCAAGGCAGGCGCGCATATCCTGAACGACGTCTGGGGGCTGCGCGCAGACCCGGAGCTGGCTTCCGTTGCCGCGGCACACGGCGTCCCTGTGATCTTGATGCACAACCGCAGTAATCCCACCAGCGTGGAGGTCCGCGAGCGATTAGGCAACGCCTACCTCGGATCTACGTATGAGAACTTAATCGAGGATATCAAACACGGGCTACTCTCGAGCGTGGAGCTGGCGGTCAAAGCGGGGATCGCGGAATCACAGATCATCTTGGACCCGGGTATCGGTTTCGGGAAGACACGTGAGCACAACCTCGAGCTCATCAACCGCCTTGACGAGATCCGCGCGCTGGGCTTTCCAGTCCTGTTAGGTTCGTCCCGGAAATCGTTCATCGGCTTTACACTTGACCTGCCGCCCGACCAGCGCGTGGAAGGCACGGCCGCCACGGTGGCGGTGGGCATCGTTCGCGGTGCAGACCTGATCCGCGTGCACGATGTGAAGGAAATGGCACGCATCGCAAGAATGACGGATGCAATTGTAAGAACTCTACCGCGCTCCCGAAGGACACCGGGACTGGTGTGAGTGCTTCGCAACCGAAGTGC
This sequence comes from Anaerolineales bacterium, assembly GCA_035463495.1. GTDB lineage: Bacteria > Chloroflexota > Anaerolineae > Anaerolineales > Villigracilaceae > Defluviilinea. The sequence continues at coordinate 9,695 of DATHTH010000030.1, forward strand.
ATGGCAGCTCTACATTTCATCGGAGACCTTATGTTTGGTGATTACGGCAGGGAACTTCTCAAAAGCGGCATCATCGAAGCAAAGGCGGGGCACCGGGAGGCGGCACGCCGCTATCTTGACCGCGCCGTATACATCAGCAACGACCACGACGTGCTTGCCGAAGCCTGGTTCTGGATGAGCCAGGTGCTGGACGAGGCAGAGGAGAAGCGAAAGGCGCTCGAGAACTGCCTGGCACACGATCTCCAGCACGCCCGCGCACGTCGCGCGCTGGCGGTGCTTGACGGTAAGCTCAAAGCAGATGAGATCGTCGACCCCGACCGGCTGCCGCCTGCGCCCGAAGGCTTGCGTACCGCGGATGCTCACCGTTTTATGTGTCCCAAATGCGGCGGGCGGATGAGCTTCTCCACCGATGGCCAGTCGCTGAGCTGTGAGTATTGCTCCCGCAGCCAGAGATTGGTTATCGAGCCCGGCACACCCCTCCTTGCAGGGGAAAAGGATTTCATCGTCGTCATGGCGACTGCCCGCGGGCACAGCAAGCCGCTCGACCAGCAGGTCTTCCACTGCGAGGGTTGCGGCTGCGAATTCATCCTGCCGCCAAATCAGATCTCCTCCACCTGTGTCTACTGCGGCTCGCCGCATGTGGTGAGCTGGGAAACCGAAGAAGAATTGCTCGCGCCGGATGGGGTCATCCCGCATGCGTTCGATCAGGAACAAGCGATCAGTATCTTGCACGCGTGGGTGAAGTCAAAGCGGATCGAGCTTGGCCGACCAGCTGAGCCGCCGCGGGGTATCTATCTTCCTTTATGGACGTTCGACCTCGGCGGAGGGATTGACTATGTAGGGGAGAGAATGGACGAGACTGAGATCCAGTTCAATCGCAGGAACCCGCGCAAGATCCGGGTGAGCGAATGTCATCCGGTCCAGGTGAATGACCTTCCCATCCCCGCCGCCCGGAAGCTATCGGCTGTGTTCTTGAATCTCATTCCCAGTTTTGAGCTGAAAGGGGTCAAGCCCTATGATCCGCGTTATCTCGCCAACTGGCCGGCGGAGGTCTATGATATCTCGATGGCAGAGGCATCCCTGGATGCGCGGGCGCAGACTCTGTCACGCTACAAGCGTGACCTGCCAGATCTGTTGGCCCCGACGCAGATCATCTCCACATCCTCCGCCAGGCTGACCGTGGAGTCTTTCCGCCTCAACCTGCTGCCCGTGTGGATGACCGAGATTGCTTACGGCGGGCGCGAACACCTGGTGCTGATCAACGGGCAGAATGGATCGGTAGCCAGTGACTTCGTGGCGAGAAAATCAGGAACATCCGCCAGCTTGATCGATTGGCTGGGAAATTTGCTCGAAAGCTGAATTCTACTTCCGACAGGGTCTCTCCACCGGTTTCCCTGTATACTTATCCCCATGCCCCAGGTCACGCCCATCCTGCGCGCACGCCGTGAGAGACGGCTTGCCCGGCAACAGCACCATGCCGCTCGCCGGCGCAACAGCCTGCTTATCGTAGGGGTCCTCACTTCCCTACTCATTGCCGCATGTATCCTGACCATTGCCGTGTCCTATGTGAACTTGACGCGCGCGCTCCCTGCGGTGGAACTTCTCCCTCAACTGCTCAACCCACCTGATGGACTGCTTCTTCAGCCCACACGTATCTATGACCGTACGCGCCAGCACGTCCTGTTCACGTTTGCACCGGAGGATGTGCCGCGGCGTTATATCCCGCTCAGCGAGAGGAATCCACAGCACCTGCCGAAATCGCTGGTCGACGCGGTGATTACCGTCGCCGATCCGAATTTTTGGGAGCACCCGGGCTATACTCTCGATACAATTTTTAGTTACGACGAGCATCCTACTCTCGCGCAGCAATTGGTATTCGACCTTTTACTCTTTGATGAGCCTGCATCCTTCCAGCGAGCGCTGCGGGAACGGATCCTGGCTGCCCAGATCACCTCCCAGTACGGGCGCACGCAGGTTCTGGAATGGTATCTCAACTCGGCGCATTTCGGGCGTTACGCGTTCGGCGCCGAAGCCGCAACGCAGTTGTACTTCGGCAAATCCGCCGCTGAGCTAACGCCGGCTGAGTCCGCCCTCCTGGCTGCAGTAAGTAACTCGCCCAGTCTCAACCCTCATGACGCGCCGGATACTGCGCAGGAGCGTGGGCGGGAGGTGCTCGAACTGATGAACGCTCAAGGGCTCTTATCCAATGAAGCTACGGAGAATGCCTTGGGCGAATCGCCTCATTTCGCGGAAGCTCCTGCGATCGAGCCCCAGCCCGCCGCGGCATTCACCAACCTGCTCCTATCCCAGCTGGATACCCAGTTCCCGCGTCTGCGCATCGAGCGCGGTGGGCTGTCTATCACATCCACCCTTGATTTCAATCTTCAGAATGCAGCCTCATGCGTCACAGCGTTTTACGCGGCACGCCTGGCAGCCTTACCTGAGCCTGCTATCGAATGTGAGGCATTACGCTACCTGCCTGCACTGCCGCCAGACGCCCGGGTAGACAATTCCTCTGCCAGCGCGATCATCACGGACCCGCAAACCGGGCAGATTCTGGCTGTAGTTGGAGAAACCTTTCAGGCTCGTGAGACACCCCTGGTCGCCGCGCACCAGCCTGGGTCAGTATTGGATTCTTTTGTTTATCTCACCGCATTCACCCGCGGGCTAAGCCCCGGCTCTCTCACCTGGGACATCCCCGGCAGGACGAATGTCCGAAACGTGGATGATTCCTATCATGGTCCGATTCGATTGCGGATCGCGCTGGCAAACGATTATCAAGCTCCGACGGCTCAGCTGCTCGCCCAGATGGGAACAGACAATGTCGAGAGGATTGCCGCTTCCTTCGGGGTGATGCCCGGTGAGCAGCTTTCTCTGCTGGACGCGGCGGGTGCGTACGGTGTCTTTGCGCAGCAGGGGGTTTACTTCGGGCAGGAGATCTCGGAGCAAGGTTTACAGCCCGTGACGCTGCTGCGGGTGGAGGGCAACGACGGCAGCCTCTGGCTCGACTGGAGGACACCTCAGGCGAAGCCCGTTCTTACACCAGGACTCGCTTACCTGATGAACCATGCATTGAGTGATGAGACTGCGCGCTGGCATTCGCTCGGGCAGTCAAATGTGACCGAGATCGGCAGGCCCGCCGGAGTAAAGCTGGGGCAGACAGAAGATGCGCTCGATACCTGGGCGATTGGTTATTCGCCGTCGCGTGTCGTAGTCGTCTGGACCGGGACCCGAGCCGAACCAGAGGACGCCCTTTCGCCCCGCCTGCCAGCCGTCCTGTGGAACGCACTGATGCAGATCACAACCCGGGATCTGCCGCGTGAAGGCTGGATGGCGCCTCCGGAGGTCTCCATGATCAACGTCTGCGACCCCTCCGGGATGTTGCCGACCGCCGACTGTCCCAATCTGGTGAGCGAGGTCTTCCTGAACGGCAACGAGCCCATACAGGCGGATACGATGTACCGCCGCTATGCGGTCAACCGCGAGACAGGACTCCTGGCAACCGTATTCACCTTGCCACAATTGATCGAAGACCGCGTCTACCTGGTAGTGCCGCCCGAGGCGCGCTCGTGGGCAGAGGCGGCTGGACTCGAGATTCCTCCAGCGAACTACGATGTGATCCAGCCGCCACAAATCGATCCCGATGCGAATATCACCTCACCGGAGCTGTTCACGGAGGCGAGCGGAACGGTGCGCATCGAAGGCACCGCTGCCGGTGAAGACTTCATCTCCTATCGCGTTCTTGCCGGGCAGGGACTTAACCCGCAGGAGTGGCTGCTGGTGGCAGAAGGGATACAGCCGGTCACAGATGGCATGCTGGCGGAATGGGATACGACAGGCCTGAGCGGCTTGTATGCCTTGCAGTTGCAGGTATTGCGGACCGATCAGCGGGTGGACACTGCCATCACGCAATTCACTGTGAAGTGAAAGTAAAGCAGAATGAGCGAGCATTGCGCTATGGGGAATAAGGGCTGACCACGCAACCTGTTTGATTAAGATAAATGACACATGTAATCGCGGGGGATTTGCTATATGATTTTTAGAGCCTGAAATCGCCAGTTTCAATAAGGAGAGCCTTCCATGACTACGCTCGTCGCCACCAATTCTCCACAAGCCATGCAAGCCCGCATCGCCGCCGGGCGCATCCCGCGCTATGGTCCTATCCTGATGCTCGTGGCGCGCTCGGCGCTAATCCTGCTCTTCCAGGGGATGACCTTCCTGCTCCTAAGGCAATTCAACGTGCCCAATGCCGCGGTCGCCGTCCGCCACTGGTTTTCGGTATACGGTACACTGGCAGATCTCGGCTGTCTGGGCCTCTTAATCTGGCTGACACGGCAGGAGGGCATCCGGCTGCTCGACTTGGTCGGTTTCGTGAAAGGCAAGCTCAAGACCGATATCCTGATCGGGCTGGGCATCCTCGTCGTGCTCTTCCCATTTGCCATGTTCATCTTCGGCCGGCTGGCGCTGCTGGTCACCTATGGCACTGTCAGCCCAGAATTCGCAGAGGGCACGTTCATACGGACGCTGCCGCTCCTGGCGGTGCTCTACAGCCGTCTGCTCTGGTGGCCGCTCTGGTCCTTCACGGAGGAGCTGGTCTACAACGGATACGCCCTGCCGCGGCTGGCTGCTATGACCCGCTCGCCCTGGCTCGCGGTGGCGGCCATATCATTCTTCTATTCCCTCCAACACAGCTTCCACTCGATCGCAACCCTCGAGCACGCCGCTTATATGTTCCTGATCTTCATCCCTCTCACCATTGGCATGGCACTCGTCTACCTGAGGGTCCGGCGCCTGACTCCGTTAATCATCTCACACTGGTTGATGGACCTGACGAACGTCCTTTTCATGCTTCAGGTGGGATAAAAGGCAACTTTTTTCGGCTGAAACCTAAGCCATAAATGTTCTCATCATTGCCAGTGCGAAAGGGCGAGGCATGCTCGATCGACCACCGTGGCTTTGCAACACAAATTCAAGGATTGCCTCTTGACTTTTTAGAACAAGTGTTCTATTATTTAGACATCGCTGATCGGATCAACTTGTAAATGTGGTGTTGCACCACGGAGGTCTCCATGAACCGTTCCATGTCTTTCAGTCTCATGCCCCTCATCAGGGGCACTGCTCATAAACGGGGCTTGATTTTTGGGTTGATCATCCTTGGTGCATTGCTTGCATTTGAGGTGTTCAACTTCTCGAGCACCTCGTTTGCCCTGCGGGATGTCCTGGGCGACCTGACATTCGGCGGGGTCCGCTGGGCAAGCATGCTGGCGTTCGCCTTCTGCGCGATCGATTTCGCCGGCATCGCCCGCATCTTCACCCCCGAACAGGGCCGCGATGAACCCGCTGAGGTCTGGTACCTTTTTGCGGCATGGTTCCTGGCAGCCGCCTTCAATGCCACGCTGACCTGGTGGGGCGTCTCGATCGCGGTCCTGAGCCACCACGCCCAGGGAGGCGCACTCGTCGGCCAGCCCGTACTGGTGAAGGCTGTGCCGGTCTTTGTCGCAGCCATGGTGCTCATCATCCGGGTTTTATTGATCAACACCTTTTCCATTGCGGGCGAGCGCCTCTTCTCACTGGCAGAGAATAGGGCTCCGCGGTATCAGAACCAGGTTCAGAACCGCCCTGCCTACCGCCCGCAAACTGAATCTCTTCGCACTCCCAGTGACGCGCCCGCGTTTCCACGCCCTGCGCCCAGGCCCACACCAGCCGCCTCGACGCGGCCGCTCTATAACGAGCCCACGTATCACCCGGTCGGCATGAGCGCGCGGGAGCGTAGTGAAAACTCCAATGTGCGGAGGTGAGTCGGCCCCGAGTTGTTTCGAACCATTCTTCTCCTTTACAACTAACATCCAACAACCAAATACGCCACCTTCGTGGCGTATTTGGTTTAAGGGCATCCACGCGCTGAGGCAACGGATGTTATTGTTCCAGCGTGCTTTCCCCGTGCGCCAGCACATAAAAGCTGCGCGCCTGATCGTACACAAAATCGGTCACAAGATAGCCCTCCGAAAAGGCGGTTTCGAAGAGCTCGCGAGAGAAAAACCGCCAGTCGCGCGCCAGGGCAAAATCTGCATCCTTTAAGGCGCTGAAATCAGACGGGATTTCCGCCAGTGCGAGCCTCCCGTTCAAGGCGGAAAAGTGCTCCGGCGGCCGAAGCCATGAACCGGCCGAAGGGGAAAGCTCCAGCGAGTAAAGCGGCTGCAGTTCTGCTTTTGAAAAGTTTTCGAGCTTGAGGGGCCTGCGTGCCCGTTTCCCGAGCCGGCGCTCCACACGCCGGGTATTGACCCACCAGTCGACTTGAAAGCGGTCCGAGGGCAGACCCGCATTTAACCCATCACGCATGTCGCCATATTCCGAGCGACGATATGTGCTGCAAACAGCCGCCAGTTTGGCAATGTTGAGATAGGCGTTCCGGCTAAGCAGCGGATCGTACGTCCATGTGATATGGTCCAGGCCCTGGTGACGGACCATTTGCCATTGCGCCCGCTTGAGCGCAAATCCGAGACCCGAATCGCGATGGTCGGGATGGACGCCCATCATATGCGAGCAATGCTTGGGACGCGGACCATCGGGTGTGAACTCAATACCCGGGAATCCGAAGACAAAGCCCACAAGCTGTTCTTCACGGAAGGCGCCGATCGCCAGCCCACCGTTATGCACGGCGGTGATCATAATGTGAGCGGGCACGATGTCTGTTTCGCTGCCCGGCCACACGGCACGCTGGAGCCCTTCCACTGAGGCGAGCTCCTCGGGGGTCTCGAGTATTTTTATTAGGGGAGCAGAGGACATGTTTAACGCGACAGACGAAGTGTCTTTTGAATTTTTTCCGGGATATTCGAATACCAGGGCTTGCGCGCCAGGTAATCGAGGCGGTAGGCAAAGCGGGCTGGCATCAATCCAAACGTGCGTGGCATGTTGTCTACGGGGCAGGTGCGGTTGACGGCGACATAATCCAGCCAGTAGGTCGAGACATTGAACCTTGGGATAAACGCCTCCAGCATGACCAGCAGGGCGCGCGTCATCGGGGGGGACAGGGGAACCAACAGGCGGCGCGTGTGTGTGACGCTCATCAGTGTTTCCAGGATCTGGCGCAGGGAAAAATACTCACCGCCACCGACCTCATAGGTCTGGTTGACCATCTCGCGGTTCTGCAGTGCCCAGATGAGACAGGTGACCAAGTCCTCCACCCAGACGGGTTGTAACAGGGTCTTGCCGTCACTGGGGATGGGAAAGAAGCCCGGTGCGGCGCGGAGGAGCTGTGCCAGGTTGTTCGTGAAACTATCCTCGGGTCCGAACACAAGAGACGAGCGGATGATGGTGTAAGGTACGCCGCTCTTGCGAATATGGTCCTCTGAGATCCCTTTCGCTTTCTGAATGGGAAAGGCGGAGGCGCGGTCTGCACCGATGTGACTGAGGAAGATCAGCCGCTCGATGCCGGCGCGGGCGGCGACCTGCGCGAGGACGCGCGTCCCGTCGACATCTGTTTTCATTAGATTCCCGCGCTGACCTTCGGAGGCTGCGCTCGCCAGGTGGTAGATCTGTTCTACCCCGCGCAGCGCGGCATGAATGGCGCGTTCATCGTTCAGGCTTGCGACAGCCACCTCGACGGGCACGCCGCGCGGCAGCCGCGGCGATTGCGGAGACGACCGCAGCAGGACGCGCACCTGCTGTCCGGTCTCCGAGAGATGCCGGACGAGGGCACGTCCGATAAATCCTGTGGCTCCGCTGACCAAAATCATGCCTGGGATTATAGCAGAGGCGGCAGACTGGAAAACCTGGCTCGGTTGAGACTTAATTGCGATTAACGTTTCTGTTTCATCATGGAAACAATCAGTCAAGTCAAATCCCTACTACCAGATAGGGACTTACCTGAGTGTGCCCGGACTGGGTTTTCGTTACTATAGTTAAGAAATAGAGAAATAAAAAAAAGGAGTTTAAGCATGGAAAGTCGTGTCAAGCTTTTAGGCCACCCTGTTCATCCGATGTTGATCGTATTTCCCCTGGGCCTTCTCGCCACGGCAGTCATCTTCGATATCATATTTCTGGTCACGAACAATCGATCCCTTGCTACGGCCTCGTTTTATATGATCGCCGCCGGTGTCCTGGGCGGGTTACTGGCAGCCATCTTCGGGTTCATCGACTGGCTGGCGCTGCCGAGTGGCTCACGAGCAAAGAGCATTGGTCTCTGGCATGGGCTGGGGAATGTGGTGATCACCGGTCTGTTTGCTGTCAGCTGGCTCCTGCGTGGAAATAACGTCGATTTTGTCCCCGATGGCCTCGCATTGATCCTGTCGTTCGCGGGAACGGGCCTGGCGCTCATCACAGCCTGGATCGGCGGCGAGCTGGTATATCGTCTGGGCGTAGGCGTTGATCCGGGTGCGAATGTGAATGCGCCCAACTCCCTGACCGAGCCATCGGCGAGCGCTTCCAATGCAAGGACAGAGCGAAGGGCAGGAAGATAAACCATTGCAGAGACGATGAGCAGGCAGATTCGCCTGCTGTTCGGGATCAGCGTTTTCTGGCTTGCTCTGAGCGTCCTCTTTGATGGGGTTAACACCCTTGTCCTGCCGCTCCAGCTCAGCAGGCTTGGCGGACAAAACAATCAAGCAACCCTTCTGGGATTGCTGACATTTGTCGGGGTACTGGGGGGCGCCCTGGTACAGCCGGTCGCAGGGGCTTTTTCTGACCGACTGCGACCACGCCTGGGTCGCAAAGGATTTATCGGGTTGGGGCTGCTCCTCAGCCTGATTTCCTTGTCCCTGTTTGCTACAGTCAAGCACCTCACTGGCGTGATGGCGGGGTATCTGGCAATCCAGATCTCCGCCAGTATTGCACAAGCCGGACAGCAAGGCTTGATCCCAGACCTGGTACGGGAAAAGAGCCGCGGCATTGCCTCGGGCTTAAAAGGTTTCATGGACCTGTCGGGAGCCATGCTGGGGTTTGTCCTCCTCGGGCAGCTTCTCGGCTCAGGTGAGACAGTGCGAGCGGTGGGTGCTATTGCCGCCGTCCTCGTCGTCACCTACCTTCTCGCCGTTCTGCTCACCCCCGAAGACAAGCCCGCAGCTGGTGCCGCGATCACAACGAGCAGGCCCACACTACGCCAGATCTTTCGACTCGACCTAACCGAGCAGGCAGCCTTTATCCGACTGATCCTGGCACGTTTTCTTTTTCTGCTGGGCATCTACGCGACGGGTCGTTTTCTCCTATTCTTTGTGGCAGACCGGCTCGGGCTTCCAGAAGAGCAGGCAGCGGAACAGGCTGGTAGCCTGCTTGCCGGACTCGCCTTGATCACCGTCCTGGCATCTCCGCTCGCCGGCTGGCTGGCCGACCGGATCGGTCGTAAGCCGCTGATGATTGTTGGGGCCATGCTGAGCGGGATCAGTGCTCTTTTGCTCGTCTGGGCGAACAGCGGCAGCCAGATTCTTTTATTCGGAGGGTTGATGTCTGTTGGTTCTGCTGCGTTCGCCGGCGGGAGCTGGGCCCTGTTGGCAGACCTGGCGCCGAAACTGGAACCCGCTCGCTTCTTTGGACTGGCGAACTTCAGCACGGCAGGTTCAGCCGCCGCGGCCGGATTGTTCGGTCCCGTCATCGACGGCGTCGAAAGGATAGCTCCGGGAATGGGATTTTCTGCCCTGTTTACTCTGGCAGCAGCCGCTTTTTTTGCGAGTGCACTGCCCTTAAGAAAATCATTCCATAAGCAAAATGGAGAAAGAGATGAAGACAAAGACAAAATTCGCCCCCATGATTCCGGATTGGCTGTCCTACCTGTACCAGCCGATTCTGCCCTGGTTGAAGAAGACGATCAAGATCCGCCGGGAGGGTCCGCGCGGGTATAACCCAAGAGATATTCTTTTACCCGATGGATACATAACCGAGCTGGTGGCAAGTGGATTTAATACCCCGGTTCACTGTTGCTTTGACGAGGAGGGCTATTGTTATGTGGTTGAGTCGGGACACAAGATCGATGCAGTTCCCCGTATCCTGAAAGTAGACACCCGTTCCGGACACTGGGAGACCTTTTATACGCTTCCCGAAGAAAAGTGGATCAAGGGCGCTGCCGTGACCGGCGCCTGCTGGCATCAAGGCTATCTGTATTTCATGAATACCGATACGTTGACGCGTGTCAGCCGGGATGGTCAGGCAGAAGACATCCTGACCGGTCTCGCCGGGCGCGGCGATCACCAGATCAATCATCCCGTTGTGGGACCGGACGGAAAGATTTACTTTGGCGCTGGCTGCGCCACAAATTGTGGTGTCGTAGGCGCCGATAACTTTGGGTTCGAGTGGCTGGATAAAAACCCGGAGTTTTGCGATGTCCCTGCCCAGGATATCAAGCTAGTCGGACGGAATTATGAGGCTCGCAATGTACTGGGAGACATTCGCGAGAAAGTGCTCACCGGGGCATACGCTCCCTTTGGTACCCCCACACAGCCTGGTCAGGTTATTAAGGGCAATGTCAGGTGCAATGGAGCGATCCTGCGCTGTGACCCGGATGGAAGCAATCTGGAGGTCGTTGCCTGGGGACTCCGGAATCCGTATGGTCTCGCTTTCCGGGAGGATGGGAAGCTTTTTGCCACCGAGCATGGCATGGACGAGCGCGGCGTCCGCTACATCGTTGATGACCCGGATGATTTTTATGAAATCAGGCAGGGCGAATGGTATGGCTGGCCTGATTTCGCCTCGGGCATCCGCCTGGACGACCCGTACTGGGGCGAAGGCGGGCACGGGCGTGAGCCAGTGCTGGCAGAGTTTCCCAATCCATATCCGCCCAGGCCGTTTGTTTCGTTCCAGACCCATGCGGCAGCCAACGGATTCGATTTTTGTCGCCACACCGAATTTGGTTTTGAGGGCGATGCATTCGTCGCCTGCTTTGGGGATCTCGCGCCGATCACAACCATCACGAAAGCCGTGACTCCGGCTGGCTTCAAGGTGGCGCGGGTGGATATGGAATCTGGCCAGATCTTCGATTTTGCCGTCAACCGGATGACAGGACCAGCCTCAAAGCTGCCGCATGATGGCTTCGAGCGTCCCTCCCACTGCCAGTTCGGCCCGGATTGCAATCTATACGTGGTTGATTTCGGAATTATCCACATTGCGCCAGAGCGCGGGGCGATCCGCCAGCAGATCGGCACCGGTGCCCTTTGGCGCATCCGGCGGGCACAGGGACCCCGTGGGCTCGTTCCGCCCAAGCCGACCCAGGTGCCGCTGTATCTGCTGCAGGGATTGGCTCTGCTCGCGAGTGTACTGGGCGCGGGCTTTGTCCTGGCACGACTGCTCGGCAGACTGCGCGGCAACCGGACGAGAAGACGCTCTTGAGCTTACCAGGCTCATTCTACAAGTAAGGAGAAAATGACATGAAAAAGATTTCACGCCTGTTCCTGTTTGGCGCATTGTCCCTGGCTCTATTGACGGCGGCCTGCGCCGAAGCCACACCAACGACCATTTTTGTCCCGACCCAACCAGCGGAGGAAACTGCCTCACCGCCTCCGTTAGGGACGGATGCCATGGCTTCGCCAGTGGGAGTCCTCGAGACCCCGACCGTCACTGGCGGGACTGAGCTGACGCCGACACCCGGCACCGATACGACCCAAACCGCAGAGGTGCCTGTGACCGGGGGTGACCTCATCCTGCTTGAATGCCAGTTCTGCATCCAGGATACGGCGCATGCCCTGCTTGTTCTACCGGAAAGCGCGACATTTGAGACTGTCGCCGATACAGCCGCCGTCTCCACGCCGGGGCCGGATTCGGGCTGTAATACCGTCGATACTTATAACGGCCGTCAGGTCATCCTCTGCCGCTCTCAGGAGAACACATCCGTAAACTTGAACATCTGCACCGACGCTACAAACTGCACACAGCTACTGGTAGAGCTCCAGGATTGCCCGGATGTGGTCCAGCCGGGAGCGACCGCCACAGGTACACTTGAGATCAGTCTGCCCACAAATACCGGGGAGGCTGGCGTTACAGATACACCAGACCCAGCGGTCAACCCTACAGCGACGCCGTAATATAACCATGAACAGCCCCGCGAAGGTTTTTCACAAGTATATGTAGACGACCCCAAATAACCTTCGCAGGGCTCGAGAAAAAGTAAGCCATGAAGATCACGAGGATTTTCATGGCTTACTTTTTGTAAGAACAACTCTTGGCTACTCTACAATTTCGCCATCCACAACCGGGACGGTGGAGGAGAACGTCAAGCCCTCGGGGCCGCGATCGACAACTATGGTATCGCCTTCTTCGAATTCGCCAGCCAGCAGTCTGAGGGCCAGCAGGTCCTGAAGCTCGCGCTGGATGGCGCGCTTGAGCGGACGGGCTCCAAACGTCGGGTCATAGCCAACCTCGGCAATATACTCGCGGGCCGCATCGCTGACTTCGAGATTCAAGCCTCGATCCGCCAGCAGCCGCCGGACACGGCGCAGCTGGATATCTACTACCTCCGCCAGGTGCTCCCTGCGCAGTGGGTGGAAGACCACGATCTCGTCGATGCGGTTGAGGAACTCAGGCCGGAAGTGCTCCTGTAGCACGTGGTTGATCGCATCCCGAGTGACGATGCGCTCTCCTTCCCAGAGCTGGTTGCCGAGGTTCGAGGTCATGATCACCACAGTATTGCGGAAATCCACTGTGCGGCCCTGACCATCGGTCAGACGGCCGTCGTCCAGTAGCTGCAGCAGCACATTGAAGACTTCAGGATGCGCCTTTTCGATCTCATCGAACAGCACCACGCTGTACGGGCGCCGCCGCACGGACTCGGTCAGCTGGCCACCCTCGTCATAGCCAACATAGCCGGGAGGCGCGCCGATGAGACGGCTGACCGTGTGCTTTTCCTGATACTCGCTCATGTCGATGCGGATCATCGCACGCTCATCGTCGAACAGGAACTCTGCCAGAGCCCGCGCCAGCTCGGTCTTACCCACGCCGGTGGGACCCAGGAAGATGAACGAACCAATTGGGCGATTCGGGTCCTGCAAGCCGGCGCGGGCGCGCCGCACCGCGTTGGAGACCACGCGCACGGCATCATCTTGCCCGACCACACGTTCATGGAGACCCTGCTCCATCCGCAACAGCTTGTGCGTCTCGCCTTCGAGTAATCTTGACACCGGGATACCGGTCCAGCGCGCCACGATCGCCGCGATCTCCTCCGCGTCGACTTCCTCTTTGAGCAGCGCGTTCTCAGACTGCATGGATTTCAAGCGTTCTTCGGCGGCACGGATCTGTTCCTCGAGCTGGCGCTGCTCGCCATAGCGCAGGCGAGCTGCCTTCTCAAGGTCGGCAGCGCGTTCGGCGCGTTCCATCTCGAGGCGGGTCTGCTCCAATCGCTCCTTGAGCTCCCGCAGCTCACCGATGGCTTGCTGCTCGGCTTGCCAGCGGGCGGTCAGAGCGCTAGATTTTTCACGCCATTCGGCAATTTCCTGTTCCAGCCTGCCCAGGCGCTCCTTCGAGGATTTATCTTTTTCCTTCTTCAGCGCCTCTCGTTCGATTTCCAGCTGCATGATCTGGCGATCTGCTTCGTCGAGTGCCTGCGGCTTGGAGTCGATCTCCGTGCGCAGACGGGCAGCCGCTTCGTCGATCAGGTCGATTGCTTTATCGGGCAGATGCCGGTCGCTGATGTAACGGTGGCTGAGCGTCGCCGCGGCGATGACCGCCGGGTCGGTGATGCGCACACCGTGATGGACCTCATAGCGCTCCTTCAAGCCGCGCAGAATGGAAATGGTGTCTTCTACAGTGGGCTCTTCCACCAGCACAGGCTGGAAGCGGCGCTCTAGAGCGGGGTCCTTCTCGACATGCTTGCGATATTCGTCCAGGGTGGTCGCGCCGATCATGTGCAGCTCGCCGCGCGCCAGCATGGGCTTGAGCATGTTGCCGGCGTCCATCGCGCCTTCGGCTGCCCCCGCACCCACGACCGTATGCATCTCGTCCACGAACAAGATGATCTCGCCAGCCGATTCGGTGATCTCCTTGAGAACGGCTTTGAGACGTTCCTCGAACTCGCCGCGGTATTTCGCACCCGCCACCAGCGCGCTCATATCCAACTGGAACAGGCGTTTCTTCTTGAGACCTTCAGGCACATCGCCATTGATGATGCGCTGCGCCAGACCCTCGACGATTGCCGTCTTCCCTACACCCGGATCCCCAATGAGCGCCGGGTTATTCTTGCTGCGCCGCGAGAGGATCTGTACCACGCGGCGGATCTCCTCGTCGCGCCCGATGACCGGATCGAGCTTGCCTTTGCGTGCCATGTCGGTCAGGTCGCGACCGTATTTTTCGAGCGATTGATAAGTGGACTCAGGATCAGCGCTGGTGACGCGTTGGGAGCCGCGCACAGATTTGAGCGCGTTCAGGATCGCATCCTTCGACAGACCAAAGGATGCCAGGCGCCGGCCTTCCAATGTATCGGTGAGCGCAAGCAGAATGTGTTCCGTGGAGACGTAATCATCCTGCATGCCTTTGGCATAGCGCTCGGCGGCGGTGAGCGCATCCGCGGTGGTCTGCGCAAGACCGACTTCCACGCCCGCGCCCTGGATCTTGGGACGCCGGGCAAGCTCATTCTGTAATTCTCCGCGTAGCGCGTCCACGCTTCCCGCGACTTGAGTGACAATGGCAGGCACGACGCCCTGGTCCTGGCGGATTAATGCCAGCAGCAGGTGTGTCGGCTCGATGCTCTGGTGGTTATAATCACGGGCAATTTCCTGAGCCTGGAAAATTGCCTCCTGGGATTTTTGTGTAAATTTATCCAGCTTCATAAGCGATCTCCCGTTTGGATGATAAACAGTAAATTTTGGCTCTTAAATTGTATGCATTTTTTGTGTGAAGAATATTTACAGAAAATAAGAACAAAGTTAAACATCGGAAAGGTGGTCGAGTAACCCCGATTGCTGGCCCTGGCACCGTCCGCCAGGACAGGTGTTGAGGGGCGTATCGAGACCACACATTCTCAAAATATCTCGTATGCCCGGCTTACATGTTGGTCTCGATACGGCGAAAGAACACCCCTGCTCGACCCACAGCATCGTTGATAATTCTCTAACATTTCTCTTGTCTTCAACCGACTGCTGCGATATAAAATGTTGACAAGTTGCCCTACTAAATTCAACGAGGAGGCACCTATGGCTGATACAGCCCAGACCCTTCCAAATGATGAAGCCCAATCATTTCGGTTCAAGGCAGAAACCAAACAGCTGCTCAATATCCTGATCCATTCCCTCTATAAAGACCGCGAAGTCTTCTTGCGGGAGCTGCTTTCCAACGCCTCCGATGCGCTCAACCGGCTGCGCTTCGAGATGGTGACCAACCAGGATGTGCTCGACCCGGCCGCAGAGCTTGCGATCCACATCAACGTGGACAAAGATTCTCGTGTGCTGACGATCCAGGACACCGGCATCGGCATGACCAAGGATGAGGTCATCGAGAACCTGGGAACCATCGCCCAATCGGGCGCGCGCAAATTCCTGGAGGCAACCAAGGATCAAAATGTCGATTTGAAACAGGTGATCGGCCAGTTCGGCGTGGGCTTTTATTCGGTGTTCATGGTCGCCGAATGGGTGCGGGTGACCTCGCGTTCGTATAAGCCGCGTGCCAAGGCAGTGAGCTGGTATGCCACCGGCGAAGATAATTACCAGATCAGCCCGGCGGAGATGAGCGAGCGCGGCACAAAGGTAGAGGTCAAGCTCAAAGAAGATGCAGCCGAGTTTGCAGATGAATACCGCATCAAGAACATCATCCACAAACACTCCGAATATATTGGCTTCCCCATTTATGTAGGCGACGACAAGCAGCCGGTCAACAAACAGACTTCCATCTGGCGCATGTCGAAGCAGAATGTGACACCGGAACAGTACAAGGATTTCTACAAACAACTGACCCTGGACTTCGAAGACCCTCTCCTACATACCCACATCGTGACGGATGCGCCGGTCCAGTTGTATGCGCTTTTGTTTATACCGGGCAAGAGCGACCGCGGGATTTTCTCGATGCGAAGAGATGATGGTCTAAAGCTGTATTCTCGAAACATCTTGATCGACGAATACAATAAGGACCTCCTCCCTGAGCATCTGCGCTTTGTCCAGGGCGTGGTGGATTCGGAGGACTTGCCGCTCAACGTCTCGCGCGAGACCATCCAATCGACGGCGCTGATGGCGCGGCTAAAAAAGGTCGTGACCGGGCAGATCATGAAAGAGCTCGAGACGCTTGCCAGGAACGATGCCGAGAAATACCAGACCTTCTGGAGAGAATTCGGCGCTCATCTCAAACAGGGCGTGGCAACCAGCCCCACAGATGCAGAAAGTCTTACTCCACTTTTGCGCTTCAAGACCAACCTGCACCCGGAAACCTGGTCTTCGTTGGAGGACTACATTGGCCGGATGCAGCCAGAGCAGAAGCTGATTTATTTCATCGTTGGCGAAGATCCGAAATCGATTTTGCGGAGTCCACACCTCGATTACTTCCAATCCCGGGGCACGGAAGTCCTGCTGCTGACCGAGCCCATTGACTCGTTCATGCTGATGGGCTTGCACAAGTACAAGGACTACGAGCTTAAGAATGTTGCCCAGGCAGAGATCACGGAGAAGCCAAAAGAAGCGGAAGGCCAGGAGGCCATCGCCGAAGCAGATTTCGGCAACCTGATCGAGCGCTTCAAGCAGGTCCTTGGCGAGCGCGTCACGGACGTGCGCGCCAGCAATCGCCTCTCGCAGTCGGTTGCCCGCCTGGCAGACGCAGAGGGAGCCCTGAACCCGGAGCTACAGCGTGTTTATAAGTATCTGGGCAAGGAATATGAGGTTCCCAAAAAGGTGCTGGAATTGAATCCCTCGCATGCCATTCTCAAGAAGCTGCTTGAGATGGATCCTGCTTCTGATCTACAGACGCTGATCATCGAGCAGATCTATGACAGCGCGCTGCTCGTCGAGGGGCTGCACCCCGATCCCTCCAGCATGGCGCCCCGCGTTCAGCAGATCATCGAGGCGGCGCTGGTGAATGGGGGAAGTCGCGCACAGGAATGAAACTTGACAGTACAGCTGGATCTAAGAGCACTATGAATCGAAGTGGGGCAGGCCCAAAGACCTGCCCCACTTCGATATAGAGAGACTGTCAGCCCCTTGTGCCGGACTGACAGCTCAAGTTATGTGTTTTACGGAGTGGTGAAGCCGGTGCCATCACTCCAGGGACCAAAGCCTGCCGGGTTCCACGTCTGCACCCACCAGGTGTGAGCACCACTGCCCAGGGTCGCCGGTGATGCAACCGAGCAGGTGGAGCCGTTGCAGATGGCGTTGGTTGCCTCATACCACTGCTTGATGACATTCCCAGACGGTCCATTCACCCACAGGTAGTACCATGTCGCCCCACTCACCTGGTTCCACGTGAACGTCGGGGTGTTGCTCCCAATGCTGCCAGAAGGTGAGACGAGACTTGCCTTGCCGGGAGGTGTAACGCTGAAGCTCATCCCACTGCTCCACGCACCAAAGCCGGCATTGTTCCACGTCTGCACCCACCAGGTGTGGTTACCCGCCGCCAGCGCTGTTGTAGGTGTCACCGAGCAGGTCGAGCCGTTGCAGATGGCATTGGTAGCCTCATACCACTGCTTGATGACATTGCCGGACGGTCCGTTCACCCACAGGTAGTACCATGTCGCTCCACTCACCTGGTTCCACGTGAACGTCGGGGTGTTCGTCGTAACGCTTCCAGAGGGCGAAACCAGGGTTGCTGCGCCAGGAGTTGCAAGGCTGAAGCTCATCCCATCACTCCACGGACCAAAGCCACCCGCATCATTCCACGTTTGCACCCACCAGGTGTGTGTGCCCGTGCCAAGGTTTGGTGTGGCTCCAGCCACCGAGCAGGTCGAGCCGTTGCAGTTGGCCTGGGCGGAGGTGTACCACTTCTTGAAGATATTCCCCGACGGTCCATTCACCCACAGGTAGTACCACGTCGCTCCACTCACCTGGTTCCAGGTGTAGGTCGGGTTATTCGTCCCGATGCCACCCGAGGGCGAGACCAGGCTCGCTTTGCCAGGCGCGGCTGGATTCGTGTCCAACTCATATGCCCCAAGGTCACAAGCTGCTCCCTGCGGCCGTGTCACTCCCCGCTGATCGGCGGAAGCAGACGAGCAATTCTGAACCGCATTGAAAGCCGGACTTCCGCTGGTGATCGCCATGGTCATGGTTGGACCGCCGTTGCTGGCGAGAGCGCCCAGACCGGGATCGGCATTCGACGTGCTGGTAAGTGCACAATCGCTGTTGGTTTCCACGATCGAATTCGTAACAGAGATTACGCCAGGGGTTGCCTGGTCGCAATCCTGTGGGGCAGCAAAAGTGTTTGTGGAATTGGCGAGAATGCTCCGCCTGATCTCCACGGTTCCGCCCGTTGCCTGGACAGCACCACCGATGCTCGTGCTCAAGGCGGGGTCCATATTCGCAGCGTTGCCTGAGAAGGTCGAAAAATCGATCGTGACCGTTCCATTTGCAACCTGAATCCCACCGCCTCTGCCGCCAGCGGTGTTATTGGCGAACGTGGAATTCCTGATCGTCATCGTACCGCCGGTCACATCGAAGTTTATGCCGCCGCCATTATCGGCCGCTGTATTTCCGGAGAAGGTACTGTTTGTGATCGTGACGCTGCCGCCAGCGTTCTTGTAAAGCCCCGCGCCGTCTGAGGACGGGTCTGAACAGCTATTTCCCGCAATCGTGCTGTTGTTGATCACAATCGTCGCTGGGGTAGCACTATAGATCCCTGCACCGCAATTTTGTGCACCCGTCGCCACGTTATTCAGAATCGCGCTGTCTTGCAGGGTGAGGGTTCCAGCACCATCGAAGAAGATGCCACCCCCATCGGGCGCATTGCCGTTCATAATGGTGATATTAATCAAAGTCAGGTTGACGTTCCCCAGCTGGCCTGCCTCCAGGACGCGGTTGATCCCGGCTGCATCGATAATGGCATCCGTTGACCCGCTTGCCTGAATGGTGAGATTACCGTTCACGTCCAGGTCGCCCGTGGTGGAGGTCGCGCCCACGCGGCTTAGGGTGTATGTTTGCCCGCTTTGCAGGGTAATAATGTCGTCGGGTCCAGTGCCTGTATAGACACAGCCATTGAATGATGCATCTGCATCCGCTGCGATAATGGCTTCGCGCAACGAGCAGTTCGAATCGTC
>DATHTH010000031.1:0-5094 GCA_035463495.1 Anaerolineales bacterium
ACCTATGAGCTGCTCAAGAGACAACCGGAACAGATTTTCGGACATTCGGTGAAACATCCGGAATATGAAGAGCCATATACCTTCGAGCAGTGGATCAACATTTACGCGGCGCACATCCCCGGACATATCGAGCAGATCCGGAAAAACTATAAGCTCTGGAGAGACACGCAGGGATAGTGTCATTGCGAGCGACGGTGCTCTTGCGACCGAAGCAATCTCCGCTCACTACCCAGCAGGAGGTTGTCACGTCACCCCGCAAAGCGGGGCTCCTCGCAATGACACCTCCGTATGAGGAGACCATATGACTATTCATAACATCTTCGTCATCGGCGCGGGCACAATGGGCAACGGTATCGCGCAGGTCGCAGCGACGTCGGGCTACCAGGTCACCTGCATGGACGTGCAGCCGGCGGCTCTGGAAAAAGCCAGGGAAACAATCGCCAAGTCCACTGCCAGGCTTTTGGAGAAAGGCATCCTGACCCGGGAACAAAAAGATGCAGCCGATAGGATTGACTATGTCAATGATATGGCTGCCATGCAGGAGGCGGATTTCGTCATCGAAGCCGCGACCGAAAGTCCGGACTTGAAATTTGTCATTTTCGAGGAAATGGAGGAAGCCGCGCCCGAGGGTGTGATCCTGGCGAGCAACACGTCCTCTATTTCCATCACCAAGATCGCTTCGCACACCAAGCGACCCGATAAAGTCATCGGCATGCATTTTATGAATCCGGTCCCATTGATGAAACTGGTGGAAGTGATCAAGGGTCTGGGGACCAGCGAGGAGACTCTCACGACTACGCTTGAGCTGTGCCGCACAATGGGAAAGGAACCGGTGGAGGCAAATGACTCACCCGGATTCATTTCCAACAGAATTCTCTGCCCGATGATCAACGAAGCAATCTTTGCCCTGCAGGAAAATGTCGGCACACCCGAAGCCATCGATGCGGTTATGAAGCTAGGCATGAACCATCCCATGGGTCCGCTCACCCTGGCAGACTTGATTGGACTGGACGTGGTTCTCTATGTAATGGAAGTGTTACAACGCGACCTTGGCGAGGACAAATATCGCCCCGCCCCCCTGCTGCGGAAGATGGTCGATGCGGGGTATCTAGGGAGAAAGAGCGGGAGAGGGTTTTACGAATATTCGTAGGGCGGGTTTTTAACCCGCCACCGTCATAAGCTCAATGAACTGTCAGGCTACAAGCCTGACCTACTTCACAGCGCGCACAAATCCAATCACCAAGACTCTTTCCCGCGGTTGAGTGATCTGACCAAAACCCGCATGCTCCAACAACGGGATAAAATCTTCAATGCCCTTTCGAAGCCCATGGTGCCTGGTAAAGGCAATGTACAAATGATTGAGAAACGACCCGGTTGGACGTAAAAAGTCGGCGATGAGCAGACGTCCGCCCGGCTTGAGCACGCGGTAAATTTCCGCCAGCCCGCGTACTTGCAAGGCTCCGGGCAGGTGATGCATCATCAGGCTGGATGTGACCACATCCATGCTGGCATCGGGGAATGGCAGGGATTCGAGTACGCCCATGCGAAAATCGATATCCAGTTGTTTGCGAGCGGCTTTCTTCCGGGCAACGGCGATCATCTCCGGCGCCGGATCAATTCCATAAACCTTACCCTGTTTTGCGCGTTGCTTTGCCAGGAGTGTCACCTCCCCGGTACCGCAGCCGACATCCAGGACATGATCGCCAGGCTGAATAAGCGCCTGGTCGACGGTCATTCTTCGCAGCCGCCGTGCCTGTCCAAGCGTCGTCAGTTGCACAGCGAAATCATAATAAGGCGCCCAGCGGATTAAAATCCCTTCTGTCTGCGCAGGATGTTGGGTGGCATGTGAATGCGTGTGGTGTGGCATCTTTCGTCTCCTTTTTGAAAGATTTTAAGTTTGCACCAACCAGGAATCAATCATCAGAGGGGGTAGAATGTCCGTTAATGGACAAACCTGCCAAAGTGTGCCGTATCACGAGGAACGATGGACAACCATAAACCGGATCGCCGCAGCCAGCGGACGCGGCGTTTATTGGGAACGGCGTTCGTCCAATTGCTCCGGGAGAAGGGCTACAGCGCCATCACGGTCAACGATCTCATCGAACGTGCCAACGTTGGGCGCTCGACGTTCTATTCGCATTACCGGAATAAGGAGGATTTATTTGTAAGCGAGTTAGACCGGGTGATCGAAGCCCTAAGCCATCATAGTAGTAGCAGGGCTGAGATGCCCTATTTTCCGAGCCTGGGACTTTTCCAGCACGTGGGCGAAGAATA
This sequence comes from Anaerolineales bacterium, assembly GCA_035463495.1. Classification (GTDB taxonomy): domain Bacteria; phylum Chloroflexota; class Anaerolineae; order Anaerolineales; family Villigracilaceae; genus Defluviilinea. The sequence continues at coordinate 2,275 of DATHTH010000031.1, forward strand.
CGAGCTTTATAAGGCGCTCCTTTGGACACCCGGGATTGACCTGTTCATCAGGCATATGCAGACATCGCTGAGCCAGCGGATTGGAGAAGCGCTGGAAAACAGCGGACGAAAATTCGAAATCCCCGCCCCTATCCTGTCGAACTATATGGCAGGCAGCTTCCTTACCCTGCTCAAGTGGTGGCTGGAAAATAAGCGGATTCAGACAGCGGAAGAAATGGACAGAATCTTCAAGAGCCTGATCCTCTCAGGAATCGCAGCCCGACAAGATCATTGAGAGCGTCTCATTTGATACAATTGCGGACGCTACAACAAAGTACGATGATGCTCACATTCATGAACATTGAGGTACCGAGCGTTTATCTTTGAGAAAACAGGATATACCTTAATGGAAAAGATCAAGCAGGTCAAACCCGAAGACCTGGTCGGGCCGCTGCGTACCAGCCCCATTATCAAACGTCATCCCAAAAACCCTATTTTTACATCCGAAGACGTGCCCTATCCCTCTGTGATCGCCTACAATGCCGGCGTGGTCAAGTATCAGGGACAATACGTGATGGTCTTTCGTAACGACTACAACTGGATCGAAGAGGAACAAAAAGCGATGGGGTTTCAAATTGGGGTCGCATACAGCGACGATGGGATCAGCAACTGGCGTGTTCATCCGAAACCCATCCTCGAATTTGAGGGGGGCGCTGGAGATGTAGTATTGGGTAGTCTTGATCCGCGCGTGACCGTTTTAGATGGCCGCATCTATATCACCTATACGATGTTCACGAAACACGGCTACCGGGGCACGATTGCAGTCACCGATGACTTTGAGAACATTGAGATTGTGAGCAGTGTCGTTCCAGATAACAGAAATATCGTTTTGTTCCCAGAACGAATCAACGACCGCTATATCCGCCTCGAGAGGCCCTTCACCATCGACAGCCGCAGCCAGCGGTTGTACGACATCTGGATCAGCGAATCGCCCGACCTGGTGTACTGGGGAAAATCCCAAGTGCTGCTGTGCGTGGAGGATATCCCCTACGCCAACGAACGACTGGGCGCCGGCACTCCGCCGGTCTGGACGGAGCATGGCTGGCTTTCGATTTTCCACGCGGTGGATATCGATCCCAGCCGCGGCAAGAATGGCTGGGAAGACAGGTGGCCCAAACGGTATACCGCGGGGGTCATGCTGCAAGACCTAGATGACCCGCGAAAGTTGATTGCCTATTCCAAGGAACCGCTCATCGCGCCGGAACCGGAATTCCCGTATGAGACCGAGGAGGGGTTCCGCACCAATGTGATATTCCCCGGCGGGTTGGTTATCGAGGAGACAGGCGAGGTCAAAATCTATTACGGCGCAGCGGACACGGTGGAGTGCCTGGCGACAACAACTCTTGATGAACTGATCGATTTCTGTTTGTCGTTTCAGTAGGAGGCTTCGGAGGTTAAAGCGTCATGGCACAACCGTCCGCACGGGGGTCGCTGCCTCCGGTGAGCACGCCCGTCTGCGGGTCTCGCAGAATGACTTGTCCCCGACCGAAGAGGGATCGATCAAAGCCGCTGAGCGTGTGAGTGGGATGGCCCATCGCTTCCAGTTCTGAGACCACGCTTGCCGGAATACCCTCTTCGAGGGCGACACGTCCCCCCGCCTCCTCCACGTCGATGCAGAAACGCGGCAGGTCGAGAGCCGCCTGCGGATCTAACCCATGGTCTATTAGCCCGGAGAGAACCTGGACGTGTCCCTGAGGCTGCATAAAGCCGCCCATCACGCCATAGGAGGCGTACAGAGAACCATCCTCGCGCGTGACCATGGCCGGTATGATGGTGTGATAAGGACGTTTGCGCGGCGCCAGCGCATTGGGATGAGCCGGGTCGAGGCTGAAGTTATGGCCCCGGTTCTGGAGAGTGAAGCCATAACCTTTCGGCACGATGCCCGTCCCAAAGCCCCAGTAATTGCTGTTGATGAACGAGCAGGCATTGCCGAATTTGTCCACAACGCTGAGATAGACGGTCCCGGAAGAGGCAACTGGCGTGCCATGCCTCCGATCGACCGTGGCACGCTTGAGATCAATCAGTTTTCTGCGCTCGGCGGCATATTCACTGGATAACAGTTCTTGCATAGGAATATTGAAAAAGGCAGGATCAGCAACGTACCAGCGCGCATCTGCAAAGGCAAGCCGCATAGCTTCGATCATGAGGTGAAAGCGCTGCGTGGAAAGAGGCTCGAGAGCCGCGAGGTCGAATTCCTGGAGAAGATTGAGCGCGATCAACGCGGTGAGGCCCTGACCATTGGGCGGACACTCATAGACCCGCAGACCACGATAGGTGACCGAGATCGGCTGCTCCCAGGTGGAGGTATGTGAGGCGAGATCGTCCATGGACATGGCCCCGCCTGCCTCTCGCAAGACGCGCACGATCGCTTCCGCGATTTCCCCCTGATAAAACGCCTTCCTGCCTTCGCGGGCAACCAGCTCAAACGTGCGCGCCAGGTTCGGGTTGCGAAAAATCTCGCCTGGGTTGGGGCCGCGACCATCGATCGTCAATTCGTGCCCATTAGGGGCAGAGCTCAGTTGTCGCTTCGCACCGCCCTGCCAGTAGTGAGCGGTGATGGGGGCAACGGGAAATCCCTCGCTCGCCAACCGGATGGCTGGCGCCAGGATCTCGGACATCTTCAGCGATCCGTGCTTTTCAATGAGATCGAACCAGCCGGCACACGCTCCCGGGACGGTCACAGTATGAGCATGGAAGGGAGGCAGCTCATCGGAAAAACCATCCTTTTTGAGCCGGTCGAAGGTCAGCCCTGCGGGCGCGCGCCCCGATCCGTTCAGCGCA
>DATHTH010000032.1:0-34022 GCA_035463495.1 Anaerolineales bacterium
GAAATCCCCGGGCCAGCGGATCTCCACGCATTGTCCGCGGCTGACTTCGACGTTTGGAAGCTCGTCCACCTCTTCCGCGATCAGGCTCGCCACATAACGAAACAGGCTTTCATCGCTGTCGGGCCGGATGCGCACTACGTCCAGCAGACCGTCCCCGGGATCTGCCTTGGGCGCCAGCTTGATCCACGGACCAAAGCGAGGCGTGTTCAGCACCTCGAACATCCGGTAGGTGCCCGAGATGTCTTCGCCATCCAGCGTAATCTGAGCGGAGTGCGCCTCGGATTCGTTGATCGTTTCGATGATCGAGGAGATGGAGCGCAACAGACTCCGGCCTTCGTTGGGGTCATAGATTTTGAGCCCGTTTGCATACAAGCCAAAGCCACAGGCTTCGATGAAGTAATCTCTGCCCCAGGGAGCTGTGACGACGCCCACGTCAAAGTGAGTCTTGACCGGATTGCGCAAGCCCGCGATGATCTCCCGGGCGCTGCCGTCGATGCCGAGAGAGTGACCTACGTTATTCGCGGTCCCCAGTGGGAGATGGGTGAGGAAAACTTCCTTTTCCAGCAAGCGGGTCGCAACCGCCCGAAAGGTGCCGTCTCCACCGGCGCTCACCACCAGGCCGGAGATGCCCTGGAGGGCGGTATCCAATTCCTCTTCGCTGCTGGTCGCTTTGAGCACGGGCTCGTAGCCAGCTTCGCTAAGCGCTTCGACGAGGTCCTCAGGCTTTTCCTGATCTGCACCGCCTGAGTTGGGATTAATGATAAGTGTTGCCTGCATGTGTTTGCTCCGTGAGTTTCTATGATTTGACCGGCTCGGTTTTTTCCCTCTCTCCTCGCCAGGCGAAAAAATAAACCAGCGCGCCCAGGAGCGCCTGGAAGAATACCGTGCCGATCCTGAAGATTGCCGTGGCAGCCAGACCAGTATCCGGGTCGACGCCGGCAGAAGAAGACAGGAACCCGACCATGCTGGCTTCCGTCACACCCACGCCAGCGGGCAAAGCCGATAGTCGTCCGAGCATGGTCGGCACGATATAGGCAAAGAACAGGGTCGGATAAGAAACATTAAATCCAAACCCCCGCAGGCTGAAATCCAGCATGATGACCTGGACCAGCAGCCCGGCGACTGTGATGGCGAAGGCAACCAGAATAGTACGTGTATTGATTACCTCACGCCCATGCTGGAGAAATTTTTTCCATTGATCGGCTACGTTAAACCGTTTGGCAATCGCCGCGGCCAGATTTCCCAGCCAGCGACGGGGCCCCGGAAACAGGAAGATGATTCCCAGTACGACCAGGACACCCAGCAGGATCAATACCGGGAGACGCACGCTTTCGATCCAGATCGCCGCGACCAGGGCGCTCCCAATAAACGCCACCTGGTCCAGGATGCTGGACAAGGCGACCGGCATGCCGCTCTTGGCAACCGAGATCCCGGCCTGGTTCATCAACCCGGCTCGGGCCGCCACGCCGCCCGGCATCAGTGTTGCAGCCGTGCCCGCTACGTATCCACGAAACATGACGCTCCCGGGCACGTCGCTGACCGGCCGCATGAGTATGACGAAGCGCCAGGCCTTCATCGCCAGGTAGAGAACGGAGAGAGCCAGCAAAGCAGGCGCAAAGGCATAGTTGTATGACCTGAGCGCCCGCAGGACCTCTTCTCCATTAATGTATTTCACCGCAGCAAGGATCAAGCCGATAATGACTGCCGCATGAAGGATGTACTTAAGATAATTGCTCTTCAAGGCTTACCTCTCTCCGGGAGGCATCGAAGGGTCAGGCACGGCGATAAACGCACCCGACCTTCACTACTACAAGACCCTTCGATCACCCACTGAGCCTGCTGAAATGTAGAGAACAGCCTGCGCAGCCTGGTGAGCCGCTATCAGTCTGTTGCTACTTGTTTAACGGATTGTGATTGTTTCTGTGACTGCCTGTTCGCCACGACCAGGCTTAAGACAATGAGCACTGCGCCGGCGACCAGCTGCCAGGACAGCTCCTCGTTGAGGAAAACTACACCTAAAAGTACACCCCCCAGCGGGAAGAGATAGGTGACCATGCTCGTGCGGGTGGGACCAATTTCGTGGATCAGATACCAGAGCATGATCACTGCCAGTCCGGAGCCGAGGATGCCCAGCCAGAGGACCGAGATCCAGGTAAGAGGCAGGGATGGGAACTCGAACGGCCTTTCCACGAGCGGACCCAGGATCCACAGGAAGATGGTGGAGGTGATGAGAGGCATCGCCCCGCGTACGATGCCGTCGACATCCCGCGTCCATTTGCGGGCGAATACAGAGCTCCCCGCGTAGAAGAGCGACGCGAGGATCACGGCTGCCTGCCCGATTACCGAGTTTTGCGCGCCCGCCACAAAGTCTTTGCTCAGCAGGATACCCACCCCCGCGAATCCGATCAGCAGGCCCAGGACTCTGGGCAGGGTCATCTTATCGTCGTGCAATAAGAAGTGGGCGATGACAATGGTGAATAAAGGGGTAGTGGCATTGAGAATGGCTGCGACTGCGGAGTCGATGGTTTGTTCGCCCCAGGAGATGAGGAAGATCGGAATTGCCAGGCTGGCGGGGCCAAGGATGGCAAAGATCCCCCATGTCTTCCCGTCGCGTGGCCAGGACACTTTCATGTACATGCCGATGAGGATCGCCGTGAGCGCGCCGAACAGCATGCGGAACGCAACGAGCGCCATCGGACCGATCTCCTGGACGCCGATCTTGATCCACATGAACGATGAGCTCCAGATGGCGCCAAGCAAAATAAAGACCAGCCAGTGTTTGGGTTTCATGGGGTACTCCTACCTATATCATGTTTTAAACAATGCTCCCGGCGTCGCGGCCTGAGCAGACGCTAGGTCTGGATGGGAAGGATGAGTGTTTGACGAACTGATGTTCTAGTATCTTACGCGATGACCGCCCCTTCGAGCTTCAATAACCATTCCTTGGTTTTCAACCCTTCTCCGCCCCCGTAACCGTGCAGCTTGCCGTCCCTGCCGATGACCCGGTGACAGGGGATGATCAGCGGCATGGGGTTTGTGGCATTGGCGCGCCCGACCGCTCGAGAGGCATGCGGCCTGCCGATCTCCATAGCGATATCGCGATAGGTGCACGTCTCGCCGTAGGGGATGCGAAATATTGCCTGGAGCGCCTCGCGCTGGAAGGGACGGAAAAGCGACCAGTCGATGGGAATGGTGAAAGCGCTGCGCCTGCCGCTCAAATATTCCCCCAGCTCTCTGGCGTAAGGCGCGATCTTTTTCGGGTTCGTTTCGATGAAACGGTGAAGGCGTTGTAAAAATGAATCGAAGTGGAGTTGCGAGCCCGCCCATTCCACGGCGACCAGACCGAGATCCGAGGCGGCGAGGCGCAGGTCTCCAAGCGGAGTCCCATTCAGTTCACCGGTATAAATGGGAAATGGAGCTGGCATGCTTGCCTCCGAGCTGCTATAACAGGAACACCATCGAGCTAAGACTCGATGGTGTGATTATATCTTTTTCTGTCATTGCGAGGGCGTTGGCCCGAAGCAATTTCTCGCCAAATTTCTTGTCTACCATCCGTATGGGAGATTGCTTCGCCCCTGCGGGGCCCGCAATGACGGAACTTAATAATTGGTTACGCGGTCGATCAGCCCCTGCTCGCGGGCGCGGTGGTTTGCCCAGCGGAAGACGAAGACAGACAGCACCCCAAAGACGAGTGTCAGCCCGAGCAGGATACCAAGCAACTGCAGGTTGCTGAACTGCGCCAGTGTGGGAAAGGCTTCCGCCACTTCGCCAATGAGGGAGCGGCGCATCAGCTCGAGCCAGTACGTGATGGGCATGGCGAATCCAATGGGACGCAGCCATGCCGGCAGCACTTCCAGCGGGAAGATTGCGCCGCTGAAGAGATAGAGGGCGCCTGCCACGGCTTCTCCGAGAAAGAAGGAGTGATTCGCAATGGTGAGCGTGACGCTGGCCAGGATCAATCCCATCATGGCGAGCATTATCACGCCGATCAAGAGCGAGATGAGGAACAATCCCCAGTTCACCTGTGTCAGGTCAAGCGGCAGGTGCAGGAACAGCACTCCGGCAGCCAGGATGACGAACACCGCGACCGTGCCGATGAGAAAGCGAGATACCCCGCGCCCGAGCCAGTAGAACGGAATATTGATCGGTGCGATGTACATATACTTAAGCGTCTTGTAATGCTCGCGGTCGTCGATCACTGCCCACGAGACGCCCGCCATGATCGACCCGACATAAGTATAGAAGGCATTCCCGAGATAAATGTAAGGGAAAAGAGGTGAGTTGTAATCGCCGCCGGTGATGATGCTGTACATGACCACGAGGATGGCAGCCGTCGCCAGCGGCTTGATGATCACATAGATGGCGAACAGGAATGGGTCGGTCCAGTTCGATTCGACCTGCCAGCCGAGCCAGGTCGCCATGGTGAAGGAACGCAGGGTTTCAGAACGTTTCATGGATCCTCTCAGAATAGCACTCAGATAGCCTTGCGCAGGGTTCTTTGATGGCTGCATATTGAGTCGCTGCAACCTTCGCAAGGCTCATTTTCAATATCAACGGCGGCTTTCGGTGATCCGTCCCTCGCGAACAGCAAGCTTTTCCATGTAATCGAGCAGCAGCTTCGCCCCCGCGAGAAATACCACACACAGAACAATCAGGATCATAATTTCCGCCCTCACGTCCAGGAAACCAAGCGCCGCGCCGGAGGGAAAAATCAGCTGGCGCATGGCGTCGAGTCCCAGGGTGAGCGGAATGATCGAGGCGGCCGCGGCAACCCAGAAGTTAAAGGATTTGATCGGAAAGTAAAAGCCCGAGACCAGGTACACCGGTTCCTGTGCCAGGTTGGTGATATGCCATGCCTCGCGGCTGAGCAGCAGGAACAGCGAGGCGCTCATCATGCCCATCCCGTAGAGCGCAGTCATTGCCAGCATGAACACCAGGGCTAGCTGGGTGAAGCTTGTGATGGAATACTGCACCTTGAACAGCAGGGTGCCCAGCACAACGACCACGATGGCACGCAGGGCAGAGGCGAACAATCCACCGAGTGCCATGCCGAGCAGGACCGCCATCATCGAGCTGGGCGACATAATGTACAGGGCGAGATTGCCCTGTTCTTTTTCCCAGTACAGCTGGCTGGACATGTTCCACAGCACGTTCATCCAGAATGCGGTCATGGCACCGCCGATCACGACAAAGCCCACATATTCCTCCGGAGCTCCGATCGCGCGGTAGACATAGACGTAAGCAGATACTGCCAGCAAAGGCATGAGGATCTCGAAAAAGATCCAGGACTTTTCGCGCTGCTGCCCAATTATGCGCGGATAGGCGCGCGCCAAGACTGTTTTCAGAAACAACCTCCAGCCGCTTGCCTTTTCGGAGTGTGACAGAGCGAGGGAATCAGTCGCCATTCGGGACCTCCTCCTTTTCTACGTCCTCCATGCGCTGGCCGACCAGGTCCATGAAGACGTCCTCGAGGGTGGGCTCCCGTTTGCTCAGACGCAGGATCTTGACGTTGTTTTGCGTGACGAGATTGATCACACTTGCCAGGGCAGACTCCTCTTTCAGGACCAGCTCCAGCTTTGCGCCGGACTCGGTCTGGCTCAAGGCTGCTTTGCGGACTTCGGGTTGCTCCACGAGGGCCGTGCTGTTCAATCCGTTGAGCGGACTCGTCTCGATCTCGAATATCGCATCGCGCTGGAGATTACGCTTGAGGTTGGCGGGCGTGTCGCATGCCAGGACGCGGCCCTTGTTGATGATCGCCACCCGGTCGCACAGCTCCTCCGCCTCCACCATGTAATGAGTGGTGAGTAGTAATGTGCGCGAGGGGTTCGTCTCCAGCCAGTTGCGGATCAACTTGCGCACGTCGCGCGAGGCACCAACATCCAGGCCTAGAGTGGGCTCGTCGAGGAAGAGCACTTCAGGATCGGTGAGGAAGCCGCGCACAATGTTCATTTTCTGGCGCAAGCCAGTCGAGAGGTCGGAGGATTTTGTGTGCAGGCGGTCGTCCAGCCCGACCATCTTGAGCAGCTCGAGGATGCGCTGGTTGGCTTCCTTCGACGGCATGCCGTAAAACTGGGAGAACATCCACAGGTTTTCGCGTACGGTCAGCAGGCCGTAGCCCGAAGACTCTCCACCGGAGACCATGTTGATGCGCGTCCGGACGACCTGTGGCTCCCGGCTCACGTCGTGGGCGGCGACGCGCGCCCAGCCGGAGGTTGGCGCGAGGAGTGTCGTCAGGATCTTGATCAGGGTCGTCTTGCCGGCGCCGTTCGGTCCCAGCAAGCCGAACAGCTCGCCGCGCTCTACCGTCAGATTCACGTTCTCAAGCGCAACGAGTTCCTTGCGGACCTGGCTTTCCTTCTTGTTGCCGCGGATCTTATAAACGCGGCCCAGCTCCTGTGTTTCGATCGCGTACTCAGGCATGCTCCTCCTTTATGATCCTATCTTCAACTGTATTCCGTGTGGAAAATTTGTTCTATTATATCGCGCTTGGGGCGCAAGACAATCTCAGTGCCATCCGGGCTTGCATTCCTGAAAGTCGTCGCGAAAACGTAGGGTAATCGTAGGTTCCACGTCAAGCAGCTTTGACACCATTGTGATAAATTAGAGCCAGTAAGGTGATTTCTCTTCTCCTCCTTTCTAAGAGAACCGCGGTCGGCGTCCGCGGTTCTCGGAATTTAAGGGGGAGTGTTGGCATTATAATCACTTTCAGTAAATCACGAAAACACGCCCGAAACATCTGCGATTTACTTTCCCGATGAGGAAACTATGAGCGAACAAATTACCATTATTGGGCTGGGCCAGATCGGCTCGTCCATTGGCATGGCGCTAAAAGCCCACGATGTCAATCTCCGCCGCGTCGGGCATGACAAAGATCCACGGGTAGCCAGAGAGTCGCAAAGCGTCGGCGCCGTGGACGATGTGAGGTATAACCTGCCGGCGTCGGTCCGCGAGGCAAAGCTCGTGATCCTGGCATTGCCGCTGGCAGGCGTCCATGAAACGCTCCAGGTGATCGCTCCCGATCTACAAGAAGGGACCCTTGTCCTGGATACGGCTCCAGCCAAGGCGAAAGTGGCTGCCTGGGCAACAGAGCTTTTACCCCCGGGACGTTTCTACGTGGGGCTGACGCCCGCCCTCAACCCGGGCTATCTGCATGAGACAGGAACGGGCGTGAGCGCTGCCCGCGCCGACCTCTTCGAAAGGGGCTTGATGGTCGTCAACGCCCCCCCTGGCACGCCGGGCAATGTGTTCAGTCTCGCCATGGAGCTGGTAAACCTGCTGGGCGCCAGGCCGTTATTGATGGATACCCTGGAAACAGACGGCATCTTCTCCAGCATGCATCTCCTTCCGCAGCTGGCAGCCGCGGCACTCCTCAACACCACCGTGGACCAGCCTGGCTGGCACGAAGCGCGTAAGCTGGGCGGCCGCCCGTATGCCACGGTGTCGGGGGGCACCGCCTACCATGATGATGCACCTTCGCTTGGCCAGAGCGCCTTGCACAGCCGCGAACATATGGTGCGAGTGCTGGACGCCTACATCGATTCGCTGATTGAGGTGCGAGAGAACATCGAAGCCAATGACCTCGAGGCGCTCACCCGGCGATTGGAGGCCGCTCGCAAGGGCCACGATCGCTGGCTGGACGAACGAACGGCGGGGGAATGGCTGCAGGGGCAAGGACAAGCCGTCGACGCGCCCTCGTTTGGGCAGCGCCTCAGCCAGATGTTCCTGGGCAGCCGGATGACCCAGCGTTCTCCGCGCAAGTGAGATGCGTTTTTACTGTTATATCGTCGAGTGCGCCGACGGGACCTATTACACCGGCTGGACGGTAGATCCCGAACGACGGGTGGCGGTACATAACAAGGGCCGCGGTGCACGTTATACGCGCATGCGCGGTCCCGTAAAGCTTGTTTATCTGGAAGAATTGCCCGACAAGAAGTCGGCGATGAAGAGGGAGCTGGCGATCAAAAAGATGAAACGGGAGGGGAAAATGAAGCTGGTGCTGGGAAGTCCACAGGAAGGCTCGTAGACGAGTCCTCGTTAAAAATACAGCACGACACCGTGGTGTCGCGCTATGCGATACCCTATTCAGTAAACAACGGCAAATGTCCGAGCGCGATGATATGCATCCACTGGGCGCGGTCGCCCTCGGTGAAGATCGCCGCATCTGCGGCCACCGAGGCGCCCGCCTTATCGAGGACCATCTTCATGCCCTGGAGGGTCGAGCCGGTGCTGACCACATCATCCACGGTCACGACCTTCTTGCTTTTGATTAAGTCCACATCCTTCTCATCCAGGATGAGTGTCTGCGGTTGGCCCGTGGTGATGGACAGTGTCTCTGCTTTTATAGCATCGCCCATATAAGGCTTGTAGGTCTTTCGCAAGACGACATAAGGCTTTTTCGTTTCGACGGACAGGGCATGGACCAGAGGGATGGACTTCGCCTCCGCCGTCACCAGCAGGTCGTACTCGACCTCTTTGAGCTTTTCAGCCAGCTCCCTGGCGCACGCCTGGACAAGCTCCGTGTCCCCCAGGATGTTCAGGATGGCGATCTTCAGGCCGGGCTTGATCTCGAACAAGCGCAGGTCACGCTTGAGTCCGGCAACTTCGACAGGGTAGGTTTCATAGGTAGACATAAGTCATCATTCTTCGCTCGAGCCTGCAAGGAGCGAGTGTTAAGTTTCGCAGGAAATTTCCCGGGCGTAGTTTATCACAATTCAATTTATAATGTTCCTACCGAGTCCCGAAAAGCAGCGAATTCTGAAGAACAATGCTACCCGACCTGCGTCTCAACGATCACCTTCGTCTCAGAAAGCAGCACCCGTGCGGTTCGTACGAGTGGACTGTCACACGTCTGGGCGCGGACATCGGACTCGAGTGCAAAGGCTGCGGCCGGCGCATTATGCTGACACGACGCGAGCTGGCAAAACGACTGAAGGCAAACCTGACAGAGCACACAGATGATTCCTCCGACGCTTAGAAAACATCATATCGTCTTTTATTTCTCGGACACGGGTGGTGGGCATCGCTCCGCGGCAGAAGCCATCATCGAGGCGATCGGTCTCGAGTACAACGGCCAGACCACGACTGAGATGGTGGATTTCTTCAAGGATTATGCGCCGCGCCCGTTCAACCGCGCGGCGGATATGTATCCGTACATGGTAAAGGCGCCGCAGCTCTGGAGCGCCAGCTTCCATGCCACGGACGGTCGGGCGCGTGCCCGAGTCATTACCAGTACGATGTGGCCGATCGCCCGCCAGGCGGCGCGCTCGCTCGTGAAGGGCCATCCCGCGGACCTGATCGTCACCGTGCATCCCTTTGCCAACTCCTTTGCGCTGCGTGCCCTGGGGAAGGACCGCCCGCCCTTCATTAATGTCGTTACCGATATGGTGACCACCCACGCCCTGTGGTATGACGACCGAGCCGATCTGATCCTGGTGCCAACCGAGACGGCTCGCCTGCGTGCCATCAAGTATGACATCTCGCCCGAGAAGGTCCGTGTGGTCGGGCTGCCGGTGGCTGACCGCTACTGCCAGTCAGTGGGCCATAAGGACACACTGCGGGAAAAGCTGGGATGGCCCCTGCAAAAACCCATCGTGCTGCTGGTTGGCGGAGGCGAGGGAATGGGCCCCCTGGCAAAGACAGCCCAAGCCATCGATTGTTCGGGCCTGGACGTGGCCCTGGTCATTGTCTGCGGGCGGAACCAGCGGCTGAAAGCGACCCTCGAAGCCATGACATGGGAAAACTCGACCCTGATCTACGGGTTCACGCGCGACATGCCAGATTTCATGCGTGCTTCCGATTTCATTGTGACCAAAGCCGGTCCCGGCACGATCGCTGAAGCGCTCAATGCCCAGCTACCCATCATTCTTTACTCGAAGCTGCCGGGCCAGGAAGACGGCAATGTCACCTTTGTCGAGCAGGAAGGCGCCGGGGTCTGGGCGCCCAACGCCAATGATGTGGTGCGCACGCTCACCCGCTGGATCTCACGTCCCACCGAGCGCCAGAAGGTCGTCGAAAACTGCCGCCGCGCCGGCAAGCCTGAAGCAGCGCGCACGATTGCGCGTATTATTGGGGAGAAATTGGGATTGGAGGCAGGGAAACCGGAAAACACATAAGCAGCTGGACAGGTGCAGACGTGATTTCTGCTTACAGGTTTCTCTGTGTGTTGTTGCTACTCCTTAGAGTAAACTGCCTGGACCGGGTGGGGGATCTGGATACCCTTTTCGTTGAACGCCGAATTAACCTTAAGAAGCGCTGCATCTTTGGCATGGAATGGGTCATTCTCCGTCATATCGATCCAGAAATTGACACTTAGTTCCAGGGCGGCATCCGTAAGACTGTTGAACACGATGACCGGCTCCGTCTCTCTGACGAAGCCTGGCACGCTCTGGATCGCGTCCAGAATGATCTCCCGGATTACCTGGGGCTCCGAGGTGTGAGGCAGGCTCACACCGAAATCGACACGACGGCGATTGGCGCGTGAGTAATTAATGATCGGATTCGTCAACACGTCTGCATTTGGCAGGATCACGATGCGTCCATCCAGAGCGCGCATGGTGGTCGCGCGCAGGTCAATGGCTGTGATCGTGCCGTCGAAGCCCTTGACGCCGATCGTTTCGCCCACATGGAACGGCTGCTGCAAGAGCAGAATGACCCCCGAGGCGAAGTTCTTCATGACATCCTGAAGGGCAAAGCCAATCGTAAATCCGACAATGCCCAAGCCTGCCAGGAACGCGGTCACATCGAAGAAGCGCTGGAGGGCGGTGATGCCGCCGATCACAACAATTGTCCACAGGGTGAATTGCTGGAGAAGGTGTGTTACACCCAGCGGCGCATTGCGCCGGTGGAGCAGGCGGTGAACGACATTGCTCAAAAGGCGGGCAAGATAGAGGCTAACGATAAATATTGCCAGAGCCGTCAGCAGGTTGGGAATGCCGACAATGAAATTCTCGCGAAATTGATTCCAGTATTCTTCCATCCATTCACTCCTTAAGAGACTTCTGCGTATCTTAACCGAAAGCTGAGCTAGAGTAAACAGGTACACACGTAAACATGCTCTACTTGTCTACATTTCTGCTGTTGTGTCTCTCCTGAGGTAGAATCTCTGCGCCTGATATAATCCCTGGGATGCCTATCCCGGACTCGCATATGATGGAGTTTTCCAGCCATAGCCCCGATCAAACGCGCCAGATGGGCATGCGTCTGGGCGCGGCGCTGCAAGCCGGGGATGTGCTCTGCCTGCAGGGCAACCTCGGCGCCGGAAAGACCACCTTTGTACAGGGCCTCGCGCTTGGCTGGGGCTCGCTGGATTCCGTTTCCAGCCCGACGTTTATCCTGGTCAATGTCTACCGGCGCGGCGACGAAGCGCGTCTCTTCCACATGGACGCCTATCGCATCGACTCGACGCCCGAAGCGGAAGAGCTCGACCTGGAGTCGATGATGGCTCAAGGCGCCCTGATCCTCGAGTGGCCCGAACGCATCCGTGAGCTGATCCCTGAAGAGCATTTGTGGATTCAGTTTGAGCATGCAGGCGAAGAAGTGCGCCAGCTCCGGTTCGAGCCGCAGGGCAAACGATACATGGACCTGGTGGGCCAGATCAGTGAGTCCGTCCACGGAGGCAGCTGATGCTGCTGGCGGTGGATACTTCGACTGCCCAGCTTGGGCTGGCGCTGTACGACGGCTCACAGGTTGTCGCAGAACAGACCTGGCGCAACCTGCACGGCGCACACCACACCGTGGAGCTTGCTCCCGCCATTGCAGATTTACTGAAGCGCTGCGGGCTTACGATGGAAGAGATACAGGTGCTGGGTGTCGCAATAGGACCCGGTTCCTTTACGAGTCTGCGCGTGGGACTGGCACTGGTCAAGGGCCTTGCTCTTGCCCGGCAGCTGCCGCTGGTGGGCGTGCCAACCCTGGATATCCTGGCGGCTGGACAGGCTTCAGCCAGGCTGCCGATGGCGGTCGTCATCCAGGCGGGGCGCGGACGGCTGGCTCTCGGCTGGTATAAAAGCTCCAGAAAGGGCTGGCACTCTAAAGGTCCGGCGCGCGTGGTCACGGTAGATGGACTCCTCGAAGAAGTAACGGATCCCGTCATCGTATGCGGTGAGCTCACCCCGGTCGAGCGCCAGAAATTGATGGAGAAGCCCGAGATCCGCCTGCTCTCTCCCGCGCAGTCGGTGCGGCGCCCCGCGATCCTCGCCGAGCTGGCGTGGACACGCTGGCTGGCAGGCAGTGTGGATGATGAAGCGACCCTGGCGCCGATCTATTTGCATGTCGCCGGCTCAATACCTGCATGAACCTTGTTATCCGGAACATGACACTTGACGATGTCCCTGCCGTGGTAGATCTGGATCAAAGATCCTTCAGCCTGCCCTGGCCGGAACGCTCTTTCCGGTTTGAGCTCACCGATAACCCCGCCTCGCGCTGCTGGGTGGCTGCGCTGGATGGCAAGGTTGTCGGCATGATCGTGGTCTGGTTGATCGCCCACGAGGCTCACGTGGCGACCCTGGCAACTCATCCGGACTTTCGCAGGCGTGGGATCGCCAAGCGCCTGTTGTCGCATGCCCTCCAACACCTGGTCCGGGAAGGGGCGCGCAGCTCCTTTCTGGAAGTGCGGGAGAGCAACCTGGTTGCCCAGGCGATGTACCGGAAGTTCGGGTATACCGAAACGGGACGCCGGCGGCGCTACTACCGGGATAACGATGAAGATGCCATCCTGATGAGCCTGGACTCACTGGAGGCAGAGCGCCTGGCATGGGATAATGAGCACTCCCTGTCGGATGCAGGGGAAGAGAACGGGCGATAAAGAAGAAGCCAGCGATCGCCAAAACAGAGGAAGAAACGTCACTCATCCAGGCCCGAGCAAAGGTCAGGGTGATATAAAGGAATGGAAATGTCGACCAAAGAAAAACTCGTTGAAGGTCTACGAAGCAAAAAGGCACGGGTGGGAATTCTGGGGCTGGGGTACGTGGGCTTGCCCCTGGCGGTTGTATTTGCGGAGGCGGGATTTCAGGTCACCGGCGTGGACCCTGACCTGCGCAAGGTGGATTGTCTCAACCAGGGCATATCCTACATCCCGGACGTGAAGACAGAGGCTGTCGAAAACCTGGTCAGATCGGGGCGTCTCTCTGCCACCGCGGATTTCTCGATTCTGAAGGAGATGGACGCGGTCAGCATCTGTGTGCCCACGCCGCTGCGTAAGACAGGCGATCCGGATATGTCCTTCATTCTCTCTGCCACGGACGAGCTGGCAAAGTATATGCATCCGGGCATGGTGGTCGTGCTGGAGTCGACAACGTATCCCGGCACAACGCGTGAGATCCTGCTGCCCAGACTGGGGGTCGAGCGCGGTCTGGCGGTGGGCGAGGACTGGTTCCTCGCCTTTTCCCCCGAACGAGTGGACCCGGGCCGCCAGGACTTTACCACGATCAACACGCCAAAGGTGATGGGAGGCATTACGGAGGCGTGCAGTGAGGTGGCAGCCGCCTGGTATGAAGGCGCGATCCAGACGGTGCACCGGGTGAGCTCGGCGGAGGCAGCCGAGATGGCGAAACTGCTTGAGAACACGTTCCGGATGATCAATATCGGCCTGGTCAACGAGCTGGCGATCATGTGTGAGCGCCTGGGGGTGGATATCTGGGAGGTAATCGATGCCGCGGCAACCAAGCCCTTTGGCTTTATGAAATTTACGCCGGGTCCCGGGCTGGGCGGGCACTGCATTCCAATCGATCCGCTTTATCTTTCCTGGAAGATGAAGGCGTTCCGTTACAATGCGCGCTTTATCGAGCTTGCCTCGGAAATCAATACCAACATGCCGCGTTATGTAGTAAGCCGGGTCATGGAAGCGCTGAACGATCGCGGCCGGGCGCTCAAGGGCTCCAATGTGCTGGTGCTCGGCGTAGCATACAAGCCGAATATCGACGATATACGCGAATCGCCTGCGCTGGATGTCATCGCGCTTTTGCAGAGCAAGGGCGCACGGGTCGAGTATCACGATCCCTATATTCCCCGTATCCACCATGAAACGGACGGATGGCAGATGGAAAGCGTCCAGGACGTGATGACGTCGGTCGCGGAGGCGGATGCGGTCGTGATCATCACCGATCATAAGGTTTACGACTACAAGGCTATTGTCGAGTCGTCCGCATTTGTATTCGACAGCCGGAATGCCACCCGGAACGTCGCTGCCGGGGCGGGTAAAGTGGTACGACTGTAATTCCAATCGAACTGGGAGATCCATGGCACATTATCTCGTGACGGGCGCGGCGGGCTTTATCGGGGCGCGAACAGCTGAATTGCTGATCAGGGAAGGACATACGGTCATTGGTATCGATAATATGAACGATGCCTACGACCCGCGCATGAAGGAATACCGTTTAGCCAGGCTGCAAGGCATGCCCGCGTTTAAGTTCCACCAGCTGGATATCTCGAAGAAATCGGTTATCGACCCGTTCAAACATGAAACATTCGACGGGGTTATCAACCTGGCAGCGCGCGCCGGTGTGCGCTATAGCGTCGAGGATCCCTGGGTGTTCGTGGAAAGCAACGTGCTGGGCACGCTCAACATGCTGGAGATCTGTCGCCAGACCGGGACGAAGAAATTCGTCTTCGCCTCGACCTCCTCCATTTATGGCGCCGAGCCTCCGTACCCGACGCCCGAGTCCGCCTCGAGCAGCGAGCCGCTCCAGCCCTATGCTGCCAGCAAAAAGGGCGCGGAGGCGATGTGCCACGCCTACCACCACCTGTATGATATCGATATCAGTGTGGTCCGCTATTTCACCGTGTATGGACCCGCAGGCCGGCCGGACCTGGCGTTGTTCCGTTTCGTTCAATGGATCAGTGAGGGACTGCCCGTCCGCGTCAATGGCGACGGAGAGCAGTCGCGCGGCTTTACCTATATTGACGATATTGCGCGTGGCACGATCCTGGCGCTCAAGCGGGTAGGCTATGAGGTCATCAATCTTGGTGGGCATGAGGTCATTACGATCAATGACTTGATCAGGCTGATCGAAGACGTGATCGGCAAGAAAGCCAATGTGCAGTATGGTCCGCCCAACCCCGCCGATATGTTCACCAACTGGGCAGATGTGACCAAGGCTGGCGAGCTGCTCGGCTGGGAGCCGCAGTACAACATGCGCGCCGGTGTGGAAAAGCTGGTGGAATGGTATAACGCCGAGCGGGAGTGGGCCAGCAAGGTTCTAACGCCGTAAGGAAATTCCCAGGCAATGCAGAAAGTTTCAACGCTCGTAGGGAAAATCGCTTCGTTATCCTGGCTGCCTGCTGTCTTGACGGTCGCCGGTTTTGCCGCCTATGTGATCCAGGCGATCGACACGGCGCGCACGAAGACCTCCTTTCTGGATGAAGGCCTGTATGTGTATAAGGGCTGGCTGTTCGCCACAGGGCAATATGTCCCCTTCCAGGAATATGGCCTGTGGACGAATCACGCCGTGCTCTCATTCCTGATCCCCGGCTATATTCAAAAATGGTTCGGACCCGGCCTGGACGTAGCCCGTTATTTCATGATCGTGCTGGCTGTGCTGACCCTGCTTGGCATGTGGGTCTTTGCCCGCCGCTGGGGAGGCAGGTGGTGGGCAGCCGCAGCAGTCTGGGTGATAGCCCTTAACCCGGCGGAGATCAAAGTCTACACGCTGGCGATCTCGGAGGGCTTGATCGCGGTCATGCTGGCATGGATGCTGGTGCTGACGGTGGGCATCCGGCGTCCGTTGTGGCAGATCGTGCTGGGCTCCGGGCTGGCAGGTTTGATGATCCTGACGCGCGAGAACATGATCTTCGTGCTGCCATTGCTTTTTCTTTATTTGCTGTGGCAATATGGCTGGAAGACCGGATTCATCGGGTTAGCCAGCGGGCTGGCGGTCTTTGCCATCGGCACGCTCTGGTATTGGCCGGAAGTGTTATATCTCTGGTCCGTCCGGCTTCCACTGCCGGCGCCTGCGGCTCAGGTTCTGAGCGACTTTCAGCCGCCTCCGGAGGCATACGGGGAGCGGACGATTGAAATCGAGGTCGCCAATCTTTACAGAACTTTTCTTTATTTCTGGCTGACCTTCCGGCTCCATTTTGTGACACTGGTCAGCGCGGTGGCAGTCTGGTTGTTGTGGCCAATGCCCAATCGCCTGCGGCTAACGGGCCGGGTGCGGGCAGCCATTTTCCTGTCGGTGCTGCTGCTGGTGCTGCTGGGGGCGCATATGCATGCCTCACTCTTCGGGAATTTCTGCGTCTCCTGCATCCTGCTTTATGTGGGCTATTTTGATTTTGTCGGGTTCCTCCTCCTGGTGGTGGCGTACCGCTTCCTCGTGAAGGATCTTTCACCGTTTCGACGAACGGTAATTTTGCTCCTAGGAGCGATCGCCATCATTTCGATGGGAATAACCTCCCACGAAGACCTGAGCCCGACGTTTGCCAGGGCGATGATCGAGCGGCTCGACCGGGTGTATGTGTGGAATGCCCTGTTGAATCTAACCGGGCTCCCGCATCTGATGCTCTTCCGCGTGAGCTTTGTCCTGCTGGCCAGCTTCCTGGTCGTCGCGCTCTTTGCCGCGGCGCTGCTTTGGACGCGGCGGTTTTATTCAGACCGTCGCACCTGGCTGCGAAAAGTTGGGCTTATCGGGTTGAACGCCTTCCTGATCCTCGGCTTGATCCTCTCCCCGACCGCCGTCCTGGGCAAAGGCAATGACTTCTTCGACTGCGACGGCTCCAATGTGCTGGTCTCGTATGAGGAAGCCGGCGAGCACCTGCGCAGCCTGATCCCGCCCGGTTCGCAGGTCTACTGGGATGGGCGCATCAATGCAATCTTTTTGTACTTGCCGGATGTAAAAGTCTATCCCCCCCAGTTGAACCACCTGCATTCCTACTTCGTCGGCGGCGATGCCGACACCCTGTTGCGCACCGGCCTGTGGAACGACGTCCTGGCGAAACAATGGCTGGCGGAAGCGGATTACGTGCTGGTGGAAGCGGGGCTCCAACAGGACTGGGTGATGGAGATCCTCGAAAGCGAGGACTATCTCAAGCTGAAGGCTGCCCCTAAGGCAGAGCGTTGCCGCTGGGAGTCTTCCATCCTGGTCTATCAGCGTGTGGGAGCGCCCGAGTAATCGGCTCATCACGCCCAGAGCGCCTCGCATGATTCCCCTGCTCCAAAAAATCTATTCAGGCTTGCGCCAGGATTCTTTGTTCGAGCGCGTGGTGCGCAACAGCGGCTATCTGTTCAGCAGCAATGTCATTGCCGCGGCGCTGGGCGTCCTGCAGGGGATTCTGATCGTGAGATTGCTGGGCAGCTCGAATTATGGTTTGCTGGTCATCATCATGGATTTTGCATCGAACACGAACCGGCTGCTTTCATTTCGCATGAGCGAAGTCGTGGTCAGGTATGTAGGCGAAGCACTTGCGCAGGACGATGTTCAGCGTGCGGGCGCTATTGTCAAAGGGACCGGGCTCCTGGAAGCGGGGATGTCAGTCGTGGCTTATCTCGTTTTGCTGTTGCTCTCTATGTGGGCCGCGCAACATCTGGCAGATGACGCGTCCGTTGTGATCCTGTTCCGCTTTTATGGTCTGTTCCTGCTTGCCAACCTGGTCTACGAGACTTCGCTGGGGGTGCTTCAAGCCACAGATCAATTCAAGCAGGTCGCGCAGGCAAACTTCTACCAGAGCATCGTCGTCACAGCCTTGATTGTTGTGGCTTTTCTTTTCGATTTCGGGATCCCGGGCGTCCTTACTGCCTTTCTGATCGGCAAGACGACTGCCGGGCTAATGATCGCTGTCTCTGCGGTGCGCGAGCTGAACCGGCGGCTTGGAAGCGGCTGGGTCCGGACGCCTCTCCACCTGGTCGAAGACTGGAGATCCATTCTGCGGTTTGGAGTTAGCACCAACCTGAATGGAACGGTCAACCTTTTTGCGCGCGATAACATCCGGTTGTACCTTGCCTGGTTTCTCCCCAATGCCCAGATCGGATATTTCCGGCTTGCGACGAGTCTTATCAATCTGGTCATGCTGCCTATTGAGCCGTTGATCTGGCCCACTTATGCCGAGCTGACGCGGACCGTTGCCCAGCGGCAATGGGAAGCCACCCGCCGGCTCCTGAAGCAAATCAGCGCCCTGGCAGGCGGTTGGACTCTGCTGGCAGGAGGAGCGCTGGTCGCCCTGGGCTGGTGGTTCATCCCGCTATTATATGGAAGCGACATGGCGCCCGCCTATCCGGGCCTGGTTATCCTGTTGATCGGGTACGCCTTTGCGAATATCATGAACTGGAACCGGCCGCTGCTGCTTGCGCTCGGACAGCCCGGCTATCCTCTCATGGTCGCGGCTGTGACAGGTCTCGTCGAAATCCTGCTGCTCTTCCTGTTACTGCCAGGAAGGAGCTATCTCGTCGGGGCAGCCATCTTTGCTGCCTACCTGGCTGTCTCTGTCAGCTGGAATGCGGTGCGCGGCCTGACGCTGATCCACCGCGCGGAGTCCTCAGCCTCATGAACATCGCCGCGATCGCCGGCTCGACCATCCCCTCCGATACCGCTAACAGCCTGCAGGTGATGAAGGCTTGCCAGGCGCTCCTCCAGCTGGGTCATGATGTGACGTTATTGGTGCCCGGGTTCAAAAACAGCTCTGTGGACCTGAAGGAGCATTATGGATTGCAGACCGAGTTTCCCATCGAATGGCTTGCCTCTGCCAGCCGGCGCAGGTTTACCTGGGAGGCTGTCCGCTGCGCGCAGTTGGGCGGGCATGACCTGATCTATTCGTGGTTCCCGCAATCGGCTGTCTTTGGCTTGTTGCGCAGGCTTCCCGTTGTCTTTGAGGTTCACATCCAGCCAACCGGGCTGTTCGGACCCATGTGGCACCGCCTCTTTGCGCAAATCCGGGGCCGAAAACGCCTTGTCGCCATCACGCGTGCCCTGGTGGATCTCTTGAGAGGTGACTTTCGAATGCATGTCTCTGACGAGGAAATCGTCATCGCGCCGAATGGGGTGGACCTGGAGCGCTTCGCATCCCTGCCGGACCCGGTTACGGCGCGGCGCCGAACGGGCTTACCTGAGGCACCCACTGTCATGTGTACGGGACATTTATACGCCGGCCGAGGCGCGGACCTGTTCCTGGGGCTGGCAAAGCGATTTCCCTATGCCCGGTTCGTCTGGGTGGGCGGGCGCCCTGAAGACGTACAGAGCTGGAAGGAGCGCCTTGAATCTGACAATGTTATTTTCACCGGCTTCATCCCGAACAGCGAGCTTCCGCTGTATCAGGCTGCGGCGGATATCCTGCTCCTGCCGTACGGCCGCTCGATTATGGGCTCGAGCGGCACAGCCGATTCGGCGCGGGTGGCCAGTCCGATGAAGATGTTCGAATATATGGCTGCCGGGCGCGCCATCCTCTCGGCCGATCTGCCTGTGATCCGTGAAGTGCTGAATGAAAACAACGCAGCCTTTTGCGAGCCGGGCGAGCTCGAGTCATGGCAGACCACGCTGGAAGCCTTGCTTCAAGATCAAAGCAGGCGGATGATTCTGGGCGAACAGGCGAAACGTGATGCGCAGCGATATACCTGGCTTGCCCGCGCCGAGCGCATCTTGAATGGATTTGTATGATCGCAAACTACTTCGCCGCAAAAGATTTTCTCTATCTCCTTCCCGGTTCTCTGGTTTCAGGGGCAGTGCTCGCCTCGCTGCAGCCTGGCAGCTGGCTCATCGGGTTTGCCTCGTTCTCTATCCTCTTTCTTTTTTCGTTCACGATCCTTTTGCTTTCCTACCGCTGGGCAAATGGCGGGCGCATGCTTGGCCTCATCCTCGCGCTGGCTTTCGTGCTGCGCCTGGGAGTGGGGATCCTCCTGCATTTCGGCCTGCCCATCTACGGACACGCAGATGAGGATGACCGCGCCGGGTACGTGTTCACCGATGCGCACCGTCGCGACAACAAGGCATGGGAGCTGGCAAACTCTGAGCTTCCCGTGATCGGCGCCTTCAGCGAACGATATGGCTCAGACCAGTATGGCGGGCTGCTTGCCTTCAATACATTCGTCTATCGCTATTTTTCGCCGGACGCGCAGCGCCCGTTGATGCTGGTCCTGCTGTCTGCTTTTTTTGCGGCGTTGGGCATGCCTCTCTTCTGGAGAGCTCTTCATCAGGTCTTTGGCGAACGAGTTGCCTGGGCCTCCACATGGATATTCGCCTTGTTTCCGGATAGTATCCTGCTGGGCGCGTCTGCGATGCGCGAGCCATATCTGCTTACCTTTAATACGCTTGTCCTGTGGGGATTTGTGCACAGGTTTTATCGCTTCGAAGAGAGTCCTGCGATCAGCAGATTGAGCGACCTCTCCAATCTGCTGAAGGACCGCATCGGGTGGATGTGGATTGCACTGGGCCTTACGGGTATGCTGCTGGTCTCGCCCGCTATTGCCCTGACGACGATCGTCGTCTTTGCAGGCTGGCTGTTCTTTGCCAGCGAGCGCAGGGAAATCTCCTGGCGCGGGCTGGTCGCGGTGGCGGTCATGTTTGCGCTTGGACTGTTCTTTCTTTCCGCATCTCTGAACCGATCCGGTGAATTTGTAGCAACCTCTCCGCTCCATGTGATCAACGACTGGTTCCAGGCGGCGGTCAAATGGGATGCCTACCAGCTGGAACGGGAGTCGGGCTGGGTGCAGAAGATCTTCGACGAGAGTCCCCGCTGGATTCAGCTGCCGTTCGTCGCGGTGTATGGAATCTTCCAGCCTGTGCTGTCTGCCTCGATCGTCCATCCCACGATCTGGATCTGGAAAGTGATTGTGCTGGCGCGCTCGCTGAGCTGGTACGCATTACTGCCCGTGCTCATCCTGGCGTTCGTGGCTGCCTCAGGACAGGAGTCACGAACGAAGCGCAATCTGCTCCTCTGGCTGGCATTTGTCGTCTGGGCATGGATCCTGTTAGCCTCTCTCCGAGGCGGCGCTGACCTGTGGGATAACCCACGCTACCGGACGATTTTATTCGTCTGGCAGGCGGTGCTCACAGGCTCTGTCTGGGTCTGGTGGCGGGAGACCCGCAATCCATGGTTCACCAGGGTCCTGTGGATGGAGGCGGTCTTCCTGATCGTTTTCACGCAGTGGTATGCCAGCCGCTATTTCTACCTCGGCGGGCAATTGCCTTTTGCCGTGATGGTGGCCTTAATTTTAGGATGCTGGGGCGTGATCCTTGGCATTGGCTGGTGGCGGGACAAGCGGAGTAATTCTGCCAGGCAGGGAAGCGGTCCGCTGGATCAAAGCCGCGCTTGACAGGCATTCGTGTGAGTTTATAATTCAGTCGTTGAATTTTGAAAAAGGAGACGTAATGCCGACTGCTCTCATCACTGGCATCACCGGACAGGATGGCTCGTACCTGGCTGAGCTACTACTCTCAAAAGGCTATCGTGTGATCGGCGTGGCTCGTCGTTCCAGCACCGTCACCTATGAGCGTATTGAGCATTTATTGGATGATATTACCGTGGTCCAGGGGGATCTGCACGATCAAGGCTCCCTTCTGGCGTTGCTGGAAGAACATGATCCCACAGAAGTTTATAACCTGGCCGCACAGTCTTTTGTTCCGACTTCCTGGAACCAGCCGGCGCTGACCGGTGAGATCACGGCGCTGGGCGTGACCCGAATGCTGGAAGCCATCCGCTTTGTCAACCCGAAGATTCGATTTTATCAGGCGTCGTCGAGTGAGATGTTCGGCAAGGTCCTGGAAGTGCCCCAGTGCGAGACAACCGCCTTCTACCCGCGCAGTCCTTACGGGGTGGCAAAAGTCTACGGTCACTGGATCACCGTCAACTATCGCGAGTCCTTCAATATGTTTGCCGCCTCGGGGATCCTCTTTAACCATGAGAGCCCGCGCCGCGGTCTGGAGTTTGTCACTCGTAAAATCTCGGACGGGGTGGCGCGCATCAAGTTGGGGCGCGCCAAGGAGTTGCGCCTCGGCAATCTGGAGGCGCAGCGCGATTGGGGCTTTGCCGGCGATTATGTCGAAGCCATGTGGCGTATGCTGCAGCAGGAAAAATCGGATACCTTCGTGGTCGGCATGGGGGAGACCCACTCGGTGCGCGAGTTTTGCGAGATCGCATTTGGTCATCTGGGACTGGATTACAATGATTATGTGGTGCAGGATGAGCGGTTTTACCGGCCTGCCGAAGTGGATCTTTTGATTTCCGATCCGAAGAAAGCCCGGGTGGTGCTCAGCTGGGAGCCATCCGTTACGTTCAAGGAATTAGTCTGCATGATGGTGGATGCCGACCTCGAGAGATTGAGCCAGAAGAAGCTGTAATGCACAATTTGTCTTTGATCATCCCTGTTTACAATGAAGCGGAAAATCTGCCGATCCTGTATGATTGCATTCGGGAGGCGCTACTTTCCGTGCAGAGCATCTGGGAGGTCATTTTTGTAGAGGATGGGAGCCGCGATCATAGTTATGACGTGCTCAAAGCACTTGTCGAAAAAGACCCCGAGCATGTGCGCGTAGTCGCCCTCCGTCGTAACTTTGGGCAAACGGCCGCGATCACCGCCGGCATTGACCATGCAGAGGGCGATATCATGGTTCTACTCGATGCCGACCTGCAGAATGATCCGGCGGATATTCCCCTTCTGCTGGCAAAGCTCGACGAAGGTTACGATCTCGTCAGCGGCTGGCGCAAGGACCGCAAGGACGACCGCCTGACACGCACTATTCCCTCGAATCTTGCCAATCGCTTAATTTCCCGGGTGACCGGGGTTTATCTGCATGACTACGGCTGCACCCTCAAAGCCTATCGCCGCGAGGTGCTTGAGGGCTTCCGGCTGTACGGAGAAATGCACCGCTTCATCCCGGTGTTCGCCCATTCTGTCGGTGCTCGGATTACAGAGATGCCCGTGCGGCATCATGAGCGTAAATTTGGCAGGGCAAACTATGGATTAGACAGGACCCTTAAGATCATCCTGGATCTGTTCACCGTAAAGTTTCTGCTCAATTACTCTCACAAGCCGATGCGGCTCTTCGGCGGCGCAGGTATGTTGCTCATCTCCGGCGGCGGCGGTCTGTTGTTCTATCTGTTCATCCGGCGGACTCTGGAGGGCATTCCCGTACTGGGCTCGCCGCTCTTTCAATTGGGCGTGATGTTCCTGATCCTGGGATTTCAGTCCATTCTGATGGGGTTGATCGCCGAAATCCTGGCGCGTACCTATCACGAATCACAGAGCAAACCGACCTACACCGTCCGGACCGTGCTGGGAAAAAAATAGACGCATATGGCCTCCTGGTGGTCGCATAATCGTCAGCTGATCCTGCGGTTGGCAGGGACACTCCTGGCGATTCTTCTGCTGTTCTTTCTCTTGAGGGACGAAGGTTGGAATGAAATCCTGGCGGCCATGAACGAGATCAAAACGGTGGACTTGCTGCGGGTGGCGCTTCTATTTGCCGTTTCCCGACTGGCGGTTGTCTTGCGCTGGCACATTCTGTTGGTGTCCGGGGGTGCCGAGATCCGTTTTCGAAACAGCCTCGCGCTGACCTTTATGGGATTGTTTGCGGGCAACTTCCTGCCTACCACCGTTGGCGGCGATCTTGTCCGCCTGGCTGGCGCAATGCAAATGGGTTTTGACCGCGCCGTTTCTTTTGCATCACTTGCCGCGGACCGGCTGATCGGCATGCTGGGGATGTCCATGAGCGTGCCCATCGGCCTGGCATATTCGTGGAGTCTGCTGCAGGTAGGTTCGGGTGCGGCCGTCTCGATATCACTTTTTCAAAAGCCGGTTGCCTTTCTCCGCAAACTACTTTCCATCTTTTCGGTCTGGGTCAAAAAGCCACTGTCCCTGCTGGCGGCTCTGGCGTGCACATGGATTCACATGTTGTGTCTCTTTGGCTCGATCTATGTCTTCGTGGACGATCTCGGCAGCCATGTCTCTTTCTGGATGATTGCGGGCTTGTGGAGTCTCACCTATTTCATCACGCTTATCCCCATCTCGATCAATGGATATGGCTTACAGGAACTATCCTTTACTTTCCTGCTCTCCAACGTGGCTGGGCTGACACCCGCCGTCAGCCTGACGATTGCCGTGCTGATCCGCGCCTACTTCCTGCTGTTCAGCCTGCCGGGAGCCATATTTCTGCCATCCATTCTCGCGGCGATCGCGAAACAAAAGACAGCCATTTCGTCACCCGAGCCGTTGCTCTAGCGAAGGATCATGATTCTCCCCTCCTCCAGACGCATGCCCTGGTTTTGGCTGATCCTCCTCACTCTGTCCCTGATTGCCAACGTTCTGGCAGTAAGGTCCTCCCACGCGCGCTGGGACGAGCTGGGCGTGGATCTGACCCGCTCGGTGTGGGGAATCCTGGCCGCGGCGTATCTGGTGATGATCGTGGTGTGTGTTCTCGGGATTGCCTGGTTTTTAATTCACCGGCAAGTTCCAGTCTTTTTCAGGGTCTTCGAAACAGATCGCCGCCACTGGCGCCTTCTGGGAGGGGCGATCTTTCTCCTGGTGTTGTTCCTCATCCCCTATACAAAGTTCACGTTCCGGGTAGGAAGTGACCGAAATCCTTACATGGATGCGGCTCTACTAAGGACCATTTATTACTGGCTGAGCTGGTATGCACTGCTGCTGGCAATGGCGGCTATGAAGCTGGCATTGAATACCACCTGGGAAGCCGGGTTTGTGACTGCTCTGGTCTTGCTTGGTGTCACCTATGAGATCTTACTGCGCTTCAATGCGGTGACAACCTACCCGCTTTCGATGGGCTGGTCGGAAGGCAGCCGCTATTATTATGCCTCGCTGTATTTTTCGCGATGGATCTACGGGGAAGAGGTGCCGCTTTCCACGCTGCATCCCTCCCGGTATCTGCTCCAGTCGGTTCCTTTCTTAATTCCCGAATCCAGCATCGCGGGCCATCGCTTCTGGCAATTCCTGTTGTGGATCGGGCTGACGGCGGGAGCCACGATCACGCTTTCCCAACGCGCCTTCTCCCCGCGCGAGAGATGGGCAAAGTGGTTGTTCGCGGGCTGGGCGTTTCTTTTTTTCTTGCGCGTGGGCGTGTACTATCACCTGCAAGTCATGGTGATTTTGCCCCTCCTCTTCGTCATGCCTAGACATCCCTGGCGCTCACTGGCGGCCGTTGTGGTGGCTTCGATCTGGGCGGGGATCAGCCGGGTGAACTGGTTTCCGGTGCCCGCGATGATCGCCATCGCCATCTATTTGCTGGAAACGCCTGTGGGCTCGAACTCCGACTCCCAAGCGGCTCCTTGGAGCAAATTAGCCGGTTATCTCGCCTGGCCCGCTGCCTGGGCTGTCGCCGGGCTGCTCTCAGCGCTGGGGGCGCAGACGGCATATATCTTCCTCTCAGGGAACGGGAGCAACATGGATGCCTTTGCATCCAGCTTCACCTCCGACTTGTTATGGTACCGCCTGTGGCCCAATCCCAACCATTTCCTGGGGGTCCTGCCGGCGATTCTGCTCGTGAGCGGACCCTTGATCGTGGTGGTGTTCCTGGCAGCGCGCCAATGGCGCTCGCTGCACCCTGTCCGCTGGCTTGGATTATTCCTGATGATGCTTATTCTATTTGCCGGCAGCCTGGTGGTCAGCGTCAAGATCGGCGGAGGCGGCGACCTTCATAATATGGACGCCTATGCTATACTGATTTGCATTACCGCAGCATACTTTATCGGCGGCTCCGCGCGATCGGAGCCTGATGAACCTATCCTGGAGACCCGTCCCTGGCCCACATTCGCACTGGCAGCCCTGATTCCCATCCTCTTCCTCATCCCTCTGCTATCGCCGTATCCCAGATACGATGCAACCCGAAATGAAGCGGCATACGGGCAGCTCGTGCAGGCGGCAGGAGAAGCAGGAAAAGGCGGACCCGTGCTGTTTATCAACGAGCGGCAATTGGTTACGTTTGGCGATGTGGAGGTCCCACTCGTAAGCGACTATGAAGCGGTGACCTTAATGGAAATGGCGATGGCAAACAACCGGTCGTACCTTGAGCGTTTTTACAACGATTTGACTCAACATCGTTTTGCCGCGATTGTGGCGGCAAAACAAAACCTGACCATTAAAGACTCAGGTCCTCTCGCCGAGGAAAACAACGTCTGGAATTCGCGCGTCTCTCCCTACATCCTTTGCTATTATCAACCGCTGACAACCATCGAGCCGCAGGGCAACCGGATCGAGGTCTATGTGCCCGCCAGTGAGCCGGGCTCGTGTCCATAGGACCATCCATGCGCATCCTTGTTCTCGTGCATGAGTTTCCACCCGTCGGCGGCGGGGGTGGGCGCGTGGCAGAAGACCTGTGCGGCAAACTGGCCAGACGCGGACATGAGGTCAACGTGTTGACGTCCCACTTCAAAGGCTTGGCCTTTGAGGAAGACCAGAATGGGTATCGAGTCATCCGTTTCGGCTCGCTTCGCCGGCAACCCTACCGGGCGAGCTTCCTCACCATGGCTGCCTTCGTGCTCGCGGGCTTCTGGGCAGGTCGCCGCCTGATCAAGCGCTTCCAGCCCGATGTGATCCACGCTCACTTTGCCGTCCCGGCCGGTGCCCTGGCGTGGATACTTTCACGCATCAGCGGGATACCTTATATGTTGACCGTCCACCTCGGGGACGTCCCTGGCGGTGTCCCCGAAAAGACGGACGCCTGGTTCCGGTGGATCTATCCGTTTACGCCCGGCATCTGGCGACATGCGCGAGAGATCGTGGCCGTCAGTGAATTCACAAGGCAGCTTGCGATGAGGAAATACCGGGAAAAAATCCATGTCGTTCCCAATGGAGTGGACCTCGGCGCACTGGCACCCCGGCAGCTTGCAGTGAATGACCCGCCGCGCATCGTCTTTGCGGGCCGCTTTACAGACCAGAAAAACCCTCTGCAATTTGTTCATAGTCTTGCGGAGCTGACGGCGCTGAACTGGCAGGCAGTCATGATCGGCGATGGAGACCTGGCGCCAGACGTCCGCTGCGCCGTCGAAACCCTTG
Organism: Anaerolineales bacterium; assembly: GCA_035463495.1. Classification (GTDB taxonomy): domain Bacteria; phylum Chloroflexota; class Anaerolineae; order Anaerolineales; family Villigracilaceae; genus Defluviilinea. The sequence continues at coordinate 26,924 of DATHTH010000032.1, forward strand.
GCCTGCAGGACAGGTTCCAGTTCACCGGATGGATCGATCCGCAGGAAGTGCTGCGGTGGTTCGAGAAGAGCGATATCCTCTTCATGCCCTCGCGGTCTGAGGGGTTGCCAGTGGTGGGCGTCCAGGCGCTGGCAAAAGGACTTGCCATTGTCGCCAGCCGCGTCGGCGGATTTGTGGATCTCGTCGAGGAGGACAGGAACGGTCACCTGATCGAGGTCACAGAGCCCGCTTCGTTCGCCGCTTGCCTGTCTCGCTTGTTGTCTGATCCCAGGCGCTTGCTAGCCTGCCGCGCGGCCAGCCTGGAAAAAGCAAAATCGTTTGAGCTCGAGCGGATCGTCCGGGAATATGAAACGATCCTGCTGAGGGTCCAGCATGCCTGACAAACAAGTCGTCCTCGTCACCGGCGGTTGTGGTTTCATTGGCGTCAACCTGGTGCGGCACCTGGTCGGCAGCGGAGTGTATCGCGTGGTTAACCTCGATGCGCTGAGTTATGCAGCCAACCCGCTCTCACTGGTGGATCTCGCCGGTAATCCCGATCATGAGTTTGTGAAGGGCAGCATAACGGACCGCGCCCTGGTTGCCTCCTTATTCGATGCTTACCAGCCTGCAGGTGTTTTCCATCTCGCCGCCGAGTCGCATGTCGACCGCTCGATCCTCAGCGCCGAGGACTTTGTCCAGACCAATGTGGTCGGCACCTATATCATGCTGGAAGCCGCACGCCTGTACTGGAATGGCTTGCCAGAAGGCGCGAAGGGGGCATTCCGTTTTCTGCATATCTCCACGGATGAGGTATTCGGGTCACTGGGGGAAGAGGGATTCTTTTCCGAGGAGACGTCGTATGCGCCCAATTCTCCCTACTCCGCCTCGAAGGCTGCCAGCGACCATTTCGTGCGCGCCTATCAGCACACGTACGGTCTGCCGACCGTCATCATCAACTGCTCCAACAATTATGGTCCCTACCAGTTTCCCGAAAAGATGATTCCGCTTATGATCCTCAACGCCCTGGCGGGCAAGCCTTTGCCCGTTTACGGAGACGGGTCGAACGTCCGCGATTGGATCTACGTGGATGATCATTGCCGGGCGCTCAAACTGGCATTCGAGCAAGCACCTCTTGGCGAGACGTATACTGTTGGGAGTGGCAACGAGCGCCGGAACATTGATCTGGTCCGCCAGATCTGCAGCCTCCTCGACGAGATCGCGCCACCGGAGGAAGTCCAGGCTCTGCGTGAGCGAGGTTTGCACAGCTATTCTGAATTAATCCACTTCGTTGCCGATCGCCCGGGGCACGACCGGCGCTATGCCGTCGATCCAGCCAGGATTAAGCGCCAGCTGGGCTGGCAGCCCGAGGTCGAGTTCGATACAGGACTGCGTCGTACTGTCGAGTGGTACCTATCCAACTCCGACTGGGTCGAGCAGGCGCGTAGTGGATCGTATGGAGATTGGATCGAGAAGAATTATGCCTGGCGTAGGGATAAGGAGTAGTTATGAAAGGCATCATTCTGGCCGGGGGCAAAGGCACGCGTCTGTATCCTCTCACGCTCGCCACCAGCAAGCAACTGCTGCCGGTCTACGATAAGCCGATGGTGTACTATCCGCTTTCGACGCTCATGCTGGCAGGCATTCGCGAGATCCTGGTCATCAGCTCGCCAGACGTTCTGCCGGCTTTCCGGGAGCTTCTCGGAGATGGGTCGCAGTGGGGACTTAAGTTCGAGTATGCCGGGCAGCCGGATCCGCGCGGTCTGGCGGATGCATTTCTGGTCGGGAGCGAGTTCATCGGGGACGGGACGGTTTGTCTGATCCTTGGAGATAACATCCTGTACGGAGAAGGGATGATCTCGCTGCTGCACGAGTGCGCGTCCTTACACCAGGGCGCGATCATTTTCGGTTACAAGGTCAATGACCCGGAGCGCTATGGCATCGTGGAATTTGATAGCGAATACCGCGTGCTTTCTGTCGAGGAAAAGCCACGCCAGCCGCGCTCCAGTTATGCGGTGCCGGGGCTCTATTTCTACGATAACCAGGTCATCGAGATCGCCCGCCGCCTGAAGCCCTCGCCGCGCGGCGAGCTGGAAATCACCGACCTGAACCGGGTTTATCTGGAAAGGGGCCAGTTGAACGCGAAGGTCTTCGGGCGCGGTATTGCCTGGCTGGATGCAGGCACCCACGAGTCGCTGCTCCAGGCGGGTTCCTTTATTCAAACCATCCAGGAACGCCAGGGATTGATGATCTCCTGCCCGGAAGAGATTGCTTATCGCATGGGGTATATCTCAAAGCAACAGTTGTGTGAGCTGGGCAAGAAGCTGGCCGGGAACTCGTATGGAGACTACATCCTCGCGCTGGCGAATGATTGAAGCTGCCGGCTAACAGTCCCTGTCAGCAACAGGGCGGGAGCTCGGTCTGAGATTTTATGTGCGCAGCGGGGGATTTACTTTGAACTGCCTGCGTGGCAAACTACAAAAGTGTAAATAACGGCTCCTTTTGATTGTAGATTTTGAGGCGCTGTCGTCATATAATAGGTATAGTCACTTCTATTCGAGTTGCTGGCATACAAAGGTTATCCTGGCCAGACTCCACAGGCTTATTTATTTTTATTTGTCACAGCAGATTCTCCGAAGCAAAGACAGATCGAGTGATGAGATCGTACGATCGAGGAGGCTGAAAACAAGAAGAGACTCGTTACCGGCTAACCCCTTTAATTTAATCGTATGAGAGCGCATCCCAGGGTCGCTTGAATCACCGAAGGAGAAATTTCCATGAAACGCTCAGTTAAGCATTTTTTTATTATTCTAGTGCTTATATCCTGGATCGTTGGTGCTATAGATGTTACACCAGTGCATGCAGCCAGTTCGATGCAGGTCGTCACTGCTCCGTTGCCACCAGGATGGCAATCTGGTTTTCTGTATGGTGTCTGGGGGACCAGTGCGAATGATATCTATGCAGTCGGGTATGGCAACAATGGAGTGGCTGATACGCCTTTAATCTATCATAAGGATGCCAGCAATTGGACCTCGTATGGACTTGGCTTGCCGCAGGGGTGGAACACAGGTTATCTGTTTGGAGTCTGGGGTTCAAGTGCCAGCGACGTCTACGCAGTAGGCTTTGGCTATAATGGATCGACCATTGCACCGCTGGTGTATCAGTGGAACGGGAGCAATTGGAGTGCGCTCAGCTTTTCTCTCCCCGATGGGGTAACCTCCGGCAGCTTGTCTGGCATATGGGGGAGCGGTGCGAACGACATTTATGTCGTCGGGTATGGTTTTTCCCAGGGTAGTATCGTCCCTCTCATGTACCACAAAAACATTATGGGCTGGAGTCTTTCTACAGTATCTCTGCCGGCTGAATGGAGCTCTGTTAATTTTAAGGGGATGTGGGGCTCAGGCCTTAGCAATGCCTATGCTGTCGGAACTGGCGTAAATGGAGGGACAAACCGACCTCTTGTCTATTCCAAATCTGGCAGCACCTGGAGCGTAGCAGGGCTTTCCTTACCGTCTGGCACCAGCTCAGGTTATCTGTCTGGTATATGGGGTGCCAGCGTGAGCGATGTATACGCGGTGGGTTATGCCTATAGCGGAAGCACGGCGGTACCGCTAATGTATCACAGGGATAGCAGTACGTGGACCGAGACCAGTCCAGGCATTCCGGGTGGATGGAGTTCCGGATTTCTGTATGGTGTCTGGGGCTCCGGCACCGATGACGTTTACGCCGTAGGATCCGGAAACAACGGAAGCATTCTGGCCCCCTTGGTATATTATAAGAACAGTACAGGGTGGACTGAGATAAGCCCTCTTCCGCCGGTGGGGTGGACTTCGGGTTCCCTGTTCAGTGTCTGGGGTTCAGGCTCCAGCGATGTATATGCGGTGGGCTCCGGAAATAATGGAGTGACCACCGTTCCTCTTATTTATCGTTCCAGCCAGGGCGGACAGGATTCACTGGCCCCTGGTGATGTAACGGGGTTCGCTGCCTCAACTGGAGCAACGAATGGAACGGTTAACTTGAGCTGGACGGCTCCAGCGGATGACGATGGGGGCTCGGTCGCCGCCTATCTGGTGAAATACTCAACATCTCCTTTCACGAGTTGGAATAACGGCACAGCGATCACGACTGGTTTGCCTGCACCGGGCTCCCCCGGGACTGCCCAGAGCATGACGGTGTCTGGTTTGGTCCCGCACACTTTATATTACTTCGCCATCCGTGCGCAGGATGAACAATACAACCTCAGTACAAATTATGTTGCCGCCAGCGCTACGGCTCAAAGCGGCAGTCAGATCCCGGGGCAGGTCACTCAGGTCGTTCCATCCGGTTCAATCAATTCTAATCGCCCCACCTACACCTGGACGGCTGACAATACAGCGACGTGGTATCACCTGTGGGTAGATGGGCCATCCGGGAACGTCATACAGCAGTGGTACACATCCGCTCAAGCCAATTGCAACGGGAGCACTTGCTCGGTAACACCCGCCACCATTCTGAGCAGCGGCGCCCATACCTGGTGGGTGCGGACCTGGAACGGTGCAGGCAACGGTCCATGGAGTGCCGGGATGAACTTCAATGTGCCTGCCCCTTCAGGCCTCGGCGGAGCAACTCTGGTCTCGCCCACCGGCAGCATCAATAACAACACACCTGTTTATACCTGGAATCAGGTGAGTGGTGCCGCGTGGTACTACCTCTGGGTGAACGGTCCGAATGGGAATGTAATTAAACAGTGGTACACCTCCGCCCAGGCCAACTGCAACGGCAGTACCTGCTCGGTGACGCCGAGCACGACCCTGGGCAGCGGCGCACATACCTGGTGGATTCAGACCTGGAGCAATGCGGGCTACGGTCCGTGGAGTGCAGGGATGAACTTCAATGCGCCTGCCCCTGCAGCCCCCGGCGCAGCAACTTTGGTCTCGCCGACCGGCAGCATCAGTGACAACACGCCTGTCTACACATGGAATCAAGTGAGCGGCGCCACGTGGTATTACCTCTGGGTAAACGGTCCAAACGGGAACGTCATAAAGCAGTGGTATTCCTCCGCCCAGGCCAACTGCAACGGCAGTACCTGCTCGGTGACGCCGACTACAGCCCTGGGCAGCGGCTCACACACCTGGTGGATCCAGACCTATAACGCTGCCGGTTACGGTCAATGGAGTGCGGCGATGAGCTTCACTCCGACGCCACCAGGGGGTGCAACTTTGGTCTCACCCACCGGCGGCATCAATAACAACACACCTGCCTACACCTGGAATCAGGTCAGTGATGCATCCTGGTATTACTTATGGGTAGATGGGCCATCCGGGAACGTCATACAGCAGTGGTATTCCTCCGTCCAGGCCAATTGCAACGGCAGCACTTGCACGGTGACGCCGACCACGACTCTGGGCAGCGGTTCGCACACCTGGCGGATTCAAACCTGGAATGATGCTGGCTATGGTCCCTGGAGCGATAGCATGAGCTTTGAGAGCCCATGATCTGGTCGTGATAGAGATTGAAAACAGGGTCTAAGTTTGTGCAATCAATCCGCATAGGAGTCAAATAAGGAACAGAATGGGACAGGCATCATACCTGTCCCATTCTGTTCCAGTACTATTTCATGGGGGACTTTATTATAAGACAACCTCGAAATCAGTGCCTCAAACAGGATTGTTACTGTGACCATGACGTTGTTCCTGATTTCGGTGGAAAAGGATTCCAACCGGTAACATTTCCTTAGGATATCCGTCCTGTTTTTATGCCCCATAGAAAAAATTTTATAACGTAAGGGCGCCTGCATTAGACAGGGGCGTACTGACCATAGCCATATAAACATTGATCAGAATAATCAAGATCTTGCAACGTTGATGACATAGGAGGTCTATATGCATGCTCGAAAGTTGTATTCATGGTGCTGGCATATCTTGGTCACGATGATGGCGGTTGGAATTGTTTTGTTTGGCATGGTGTGGGATGTGCGTGCCCAGGAGAGCGATCCGCCCCCAACCGGAGTTCCCGAGATCGTCGGAGGAGCACCATCCACGCCGGGGGAATGGCCCTGGCAGGTTGCGCTCATCAATGCGTCCGCATCCAATTCGAATTTCTATAACGCTCAATTCTGTGGGGGAACTTTGATCCACCCGCAATGGGTCTTGACGGCCGCGCACTGTATTACCAATGACTCAGGCAATGTAGTTTCGGTTTCCTCGGTTGATGTTGTTGCCGGGATCTACAATCTCAATTCTCCGGCCGCCGGCTTCCAGCGCAGGGATGTCGTCCAGATCATCAGGCATCCGAGTTACAATCGCGCCAACTTCGATAACGATATCGCTCTGCTCAGGCTATCCCCTGTTGTGAACATAGGAGGGAGCGGAGAAACAGCTACTGCCCTGATCCCCCTGGTTCCTGCCAGTATTGGTGATCTGGCAGGACGGTCCTCCTGGGCGACCGGCTGGGGAAACACGGAATCAGTGCCGCAGTGGCCCCAGCAGCTGCATGAAGTCCAGTTGCCTATCCTGGCAAATTCCATATGCAATGATGCGGCGCACTATGGTGGCATGATCACGGCGAATATGTTGTGCGCAGGCTATGATGCAGGCGGATTCGATGCCTGCCAGGGTGACTCAGGCGGACCACTCGTTGTATTCGACAACGGACAGTGGAAGCTTGCAGGTGTTGTCTCGTTCGGGGATGGCTGTGCCGAGCCGTTCTCCCCGGGTATTTATGCGCGCGTGTCCCAATACGGGAACTGGGTGAATGGGCATATCGGGCAGACGTCCCTGGTGTCACCTTCCGGAAGTATTACTGACTACACCCCCACCTATACCTGGAATGCCGTCCCGACTATGACGTATTATTACTTATGGGTGACCGGCCCGGCCGGGAACGTGTTTAAGGAATGGTACACCGCCGAGCAGGCAGGCTGCAGCAATGGCACGGGGACGTGCTCGGTAACGCCCTCCACGTCCCTGGCTGGCGGAAATCACACCTGGTGGATACAGACATGGAACCCGGCGGGTTATGGTCCATGGAGCAGCGGGATGAGCTTTGCGCTGCCGCTGCCGGCGGCTGCCACGCTAGTATCCCCAATGGGCTCCATCAATGATGAGACACCAACCTACACCTGGAATGCGGTCTCAAATGTCAC
>DATHTH010000033.1:0-43961 GCA_035463495.1 Anaerolineales bacterium
CCGATCCAGCCAATGCCGGCGCGCTGGGCGAGATCACGCTCCATAAGGGGACCGGTGTCGGTATACCAACGGTTTTTGACCGGGCCGCCGACCCGCTCTTCGATAAAGGCAAGGAGATCTCTCATGCGTGGAGGCAGAATATCATGATAATCTGCGCCGCGGGCATAGGCGGCGACCCCTCCACTGTAAGGCGATGGCGGAGAATATGGCGTTGCCAGCACAAGGATAGATTTGCACTCAGGCATGATCTCGCGCGGATCCGCGCGCCGGAGGCGGGAACGATCCGTGGCGAGATAACTCATCGTGCCATGGCGTCCCTGAGCGAGCCAGTTTTCAAATGTAGTGTAATGGGGAGGCGGTTGGGGAGTCGTCACGCCAGCCAGGATGAATCCCAGCTGGCGTGCTTTTTCTTTAATCGATTCTTTCAGTAGTTCTGGATCTATTCTCACAAACTTACTGCACAATAATTCTGACAAAGATGATCTGCTCGAAGGTGACTCCGGCTGGATTGGACATCTGCCAGGCGCTTAAGTACTCGCCGATCGCCTCGGGGGCGGTGAACTGAACGGAAACTTCCACTTCCTGTCCCGGCTGTACCACCTGAGTGAGCGGTTGGGGCTGCCCGGACATTTCATTAGCATAGCCGGCGTAGACCAGCTCATATCCTTGACCCCAGGGACAAGAGCCAGCATTCCGCACCCTCCAGGTTTTGAGAAAATCCTGTCCAGGAGACATATCGGTATCGTCCGGGACGTTCACGTCCGCGACGAATTCCAGGCTGTCGCACAACGCGATGGTAGTTCCGGAGGCATCGGTTACCTGGGCGAAAGCCCCGGTTGCTGTCGAGCTTGTAACGGTTCCGGTGACTTCAGGAGTTGCTGTTTCGGTGGGTTGTGCCGGGGTTGGAGTAAAAGCGGCAGCCGTCAGAGTGAACTGAGCGATCACCGTCCCGGCTGCGGATGTCCGCACCGCCGCGATATCAGGCGTTGGATCCTGGCTGGGAGCTTCGGGCGACGCACATGCTGTCGCGATGAGAGTTACGAGCAATACCACCATCGTCCGTTTGAGTTTCATATAGCCTCTTTCCGTAGTTGGGCAGATAGCCAGCTACTCGACCACTTTGATGACTACTGTGAGCGGCGTGCCAAAGAATGTGCCATTGTCCGACTGCATGCGCCATGTGGCAGTATAGTCGCCGGGCTGCAAGGGGGCTGTGAGATTTACACCGAGGTCGGCCGTCGCACCCGCAGCTACGAAATCATCCGCCGAATCAAATACAACTGACTTGGGATTCAGTGCGGAAGACCCGCCGACGAATGCCAGGGTATAGCCTTCATCCCATGTGCAGCTTCCGGTATTTTGTACGCGCCAAACCTTCTGAAATTCATCACCCGGCCTGCCGCCCCGGCCTGCATCATCATTGAATATTGTGCCGTCCGGGATGGTGACATCTGCCACGAAAATGTTGTTGTTGCAGGCGTCGCCCAGAGAGACTGTTGCAGCGGGCGCTACCGGCGATCCGACGACAGCTGTAAAGCCTGCGAGCGGAGTGGTATTCGGAGTGACGTTGAAGGAGACAGTCGGAAGTGCTCCCGAGCCTGCCGTTGGAGAGGCTGCGCCGGGGGTGCCTGCGGTCGGCAGGGCAGCCGTGGAAAGGGAAAGGGCGGTGTTGGTGGGGGGTGGCGTATTCGAAGGCGCGGCGAGGGCAGTTTGTGTCTGCTGGGCCGCGATCTGCGCCGCGGCCGTTTCGAAGGCTGCGGTGTTGATCGCGTTCACATCTACGGTGGGAGCTGGTGTCGCGCCTGCATTGCAGGCGGCCAGCGTCAGTGCGGCTGTGAGCAGGATGAAGAGAAGTTGCCGCGGGGTTTTTCGAACAAGCATTTTGTTACCTCCATGGGATTCCAGTCGAAATGATGGGCTGGAAGTGCCTGTATGCGGTGGGCAGAGGCACTTCCAGCTTGATTATACCGCCTTGGACAGCAGGCAGCGCAGTATCAGCAGCCGCTGCGTTACGGCGTGCTCGTCTCAGTGGGAGTTGCAGTGGACGTGGGTGTCGCTGTAGCGGTCTGCGTCGAGGTTGCCGTTGGGGTCGCTGTAGGAGTAAACGTCGGTCCAACCGTGGATGTGGGCGTGGCGCTCGGCGGCGGGGCGGTGAATGTCGCCGTGGCAGGCTGGGCGCTTTGCCGCGCGATGCGCGGGTTGAGCCACAGGGCATAGTCTTCGTGGGAGGAGCCGTTCGCATGGGCCGAGAGGATGAACTTCACATTTTCTCCGCTCAGCGAGCTCAGGTCGATGTTGATGGGGTAGAACTGGCCCTCATAGACTTCGCGCCACTGACCCAGCGTCTGGATGCGCCCGGTCCCGATCTGATATTGCAGGCGGAAGATGATGTCGCAGTCATCGGCTTTGTACAGACAGCCAATCTGCGCCTGGAACCGGTCGCCGGACTGAATGCGAACCGGCGGATATTTTCCACTGATCATACCTTCCCTGCCGCTTTCGGGATGGGTGAGCAGGGCGTTGCCCTGGGCCGCTTTGCCATCCTCGAGCTGGGGAGAGTTCAGCACGACGACAAAGCCTCTCTCGTCTCCCTGGGTTCCGGGGCAGGGCAGATCCTCGCGGTCGTTCTGCCAGCCAGCCAGACAGTAATTGGCAAGGAAGTCGTATCCGGTCACGGTGTAGCCAGTAACATCCACAACTACAAAGAAACTTGAACTGGCATCGGCTCCGATCCCGAAGAGCACAGTCGATGCATTCCGGAGCTGCCAGTTCCCGCGATAACGACCGCTCTGATTAGGTGCAGTCAGGTTTACTGCTACATCGATCGTCTGGCCGGGCGGGACATTGGTCGGCAGGGAGATGGCTAAGGGCGCCCCAAACCGCTCCCCCGACACGAAGACAAGGGCATAGGAGGTGGTCCACGTGCAGGTGCCGACGTTCTTAAGTCGCCAGATTTTGGTAAACGTGGCTCCCAGGGTCACGTCTGCACCATCGGGATAGGTCACATCGTTGACAAAGGCTGCCGCATCGCAGCGGCTGACCGGAACTGGGGAAGACTGGACAGGGGAAGAAAATGGCGGCACCGACGTAAAAGTTGGGAACGTTGTCACGGTGGCCGTAGGGTTCGTGCCGAAGGACAACGTCGGCGTCGGCGAGAATTGTGTGGAAACTGCCTGAGTCGACATCGCTTCGAGCGTCTGCGCCGCGGCAGTATAGAGCGCGTTCAGAGTCGCTGCCGGCTGGGGGGTCGCCGAGACAAAAGGTCCACTGCATGCCAGAATGACTGCCAGGGCGACCACGGGGATAATAAGTTTCTTAAAAAGCATGCTATGCATGTGTTCCTCCAGTTGATAAATAACCAGACAATAAGACGATGCAACCGGTTTTCTGGTTCCCAAAAAAAGAGAGCCTGTGAGTAACACAGGCTCTCTTGCTTCTTAGTTGAACTCGCACAGCTCAGGAAGCTCCACCGCCTGGAACTCCCGGTAAAACGGAGAGGTCATAATGACCTGCGCCCATCGCGGGTTGGGAGAGGAATCCTTGTGCTGAGACCACTCCCAGTCGAAGGACTTCGTCGTGGCTTCGGTGAAATTGAGCCGGTAATTATGTTCCCGGTGACCATCGCTCTGCAGCGTACTGAAGACAACGTTCAACGGCCCATTGGTGGTGACGTTGGCTGTGATCGTATAGAAGGTGTTGGCAGGGGCGCACCGGCGGTCGACGGTGTAGGAGACCGCCGTCACATCAAAGACAGTTTCTGTCCTTCTGTTTGCCGGGGTGAGGCTGCCGACGACAATGGAAACGGATATCGGGACGCTGTATTGCCCGACGCCGAATGACTCACCCCAGGGTGACTTAAGCATCCATTCCCCTGTGAATGCCCCATTCTGGGCCGGAGCCTTCAAAATGATCGGGATTTCCACCGTTTGACCGGGCTCCGCCGGCTGCGGGAGGTTATAGACCGCCGAGCCGTCCAGGATATCACCTCTGTTAAAAACCAGCTGCCATCTCGAATCCCAGATGCAGGTGCCTGTGTTTTGGATACGCCAGACCTTGGTAAAGACTGTGCCTGGCTGGATGATCGTCCCATCGGGGTGAGTTTCCCCGGCCAGGGAGGCGCTAGCCGTGCAGAATTCAACCGGCGCAGCTGCCAGGCCAGTGGCAGTGACAGTTTCAAATGCGGGGGTAACCAGTAGAGCAGGAGTGCTCGTAGAGATGGGGGACGGGGAAACCTGCAGGGTTGCCGTTGGATTTTGAGCCTCGACCGTTTGTGCGACGGCCGTCGAGATTGTATCTTCCGGGGGCTGCGATGGCCCACATGCCGTAATAAGCAGCACAAGAGCAGCTATCACGGCGAAGATTTTATACGTGCGGAACTCAGACATTAACACTTCCTTTCCATGGAGCGAGTAAGGCTCGTAATTATACCTTTTACAGGAAAAGCGCCCGGCATCGCCGGGCGCTCGCTATTTTATCAGGGAAGTGCCACTCGGGGGCTGACCCAGACCGCCATATCCTGGGAGGCGCTCCCGTTTGCGAATACAGCCAGCACAAACTGGACCGTTTTCCCGGCAACGCTGCTCAGGTCTACATCGACATCCCTCAGCGCTCCATCACATGATTCTGTCCATTCGCCGAGCGGCCTCGTCACGCTTCCTTCCCTGTAATTCAGCTGGAATTTGACATTCCCGGTCCCACAGGTCCCGTCGCTGAGCGCAAGAAACCCGATTTTTGCCCTGAAGCGCTCCCCGGAGACCACCGTATACGCAGGATAGGTTCCGGTGATGACGCCATCTGTCACCACGTGTGGGTGCATCTGCAGGATCTTGGAAGGGGCGGAACCATCTTCCAGGCGTTGGCCGTTTCGGTACATGGCGAAACCATTGGTATCCGTTTCCGGTCCGCCAAACGTGAGCGTGGCTGCGGTGCTGACCCAGTTGGCATCCGTCGCGCGGGTGTGCAGGTCAAGCCCCGAGCTGGCTGCCGCCACCCGGACCTCGACAAAGAAGGCTCTGCCCTGCGTCCCGCCCAACACAGGGATCAGCACGCCGGAAGCGTTGCGGATGCGCCAGTAGCTGCGATAGGTCCCCGGCGCTGTTGGGGCGGTAAAGTTCACCGAAAGGTCCACTTCCTGTCCCGGAGCAACCGTCCCAAACGATTGAGCAACGCCGCCCATCTGGTCTCCACTGTCGAACACGAGCGTATACCCGGACCAGGTGCAGGTACCGGCATTGCGCAGCCGCCAGGTCTTGGTGAAGGAAGCTCCCGGGGCGATCTGCGACCCATCCGGGATAGTCACATCTCGAACAAATTGGGCCAGGTCGCAGAGAGACGTGGCGGTCGCTGCGGGTGGGCGCGTGGAAGCTGGCGGCAGGGTGGCAATCGACAGGGGTGTATTCGTCGCCTGGGCTGGCGGCAGGGTGGGGGTGCTGAAGGGCACAGATTGTGTGAGCTGCGCCTGAACCGTCAGCGCCGCGGCTGTCAGGACCACGTTCGACTCCTGAGTCGGCGTCACGGGCACGTTGGACGGCAGGTTGCAGGCAGAAAGGATGAAGATAAGGGCAGTCAGAATGAATACTGCTTGGGCAGCTTTGAACATTGGATTCTCCTCGTTGGACATAGCAATTTTACACCCCGCAAGCCATAAGAATGCATGAAGAAGCCTGGGGGCACACGAATACAGACGGTCTTTTTTTCTCCTTTGTTCCTCAATCAAAACCCTCTCCCTGGTGGGGAGAGGGTGAGAAGATTCACTGGCCCCTGGACCATGTTTCAGGCTGGCTCGTGGACTCCAGCCATCCATAAGCCGAGCTGCTCGCGGGAGGCATCCTTGCGATCCACGGTGGCGACGATCTGGCCGCGGTACATCACCGCAATCCGGTCCGCCAGAGAAAGGATCTCATCCAGCTCGGCAGAGATGAGCAGCACCGCCACGCCGCGGTCGCGCATGGCAATGATTTCCTTGTGGATATATTCGATGGAGCCTACATCCAGCCCGCGCGTCGGCTGAGAGGCAATCAGCAGCTTTACCGGCCGGCTTAATTCGCGAGCGATGATCACCTTCTGCTGGTTGCCGCCGGAAAGCTTCGAAGCCGCCACATACGGTGAAGGGGTACGAACATCGTAATCCTTGATCAATTTGCGCGCATTCGCATCCACCTGGTTCTGCTGGATGACCACACCTTTCGAAAAACGCGGCTGGTAATAATCGCACAGCACCATGTTATCCGCCACAGTATAAGACAGCACCAGTCCATGGCGCTGGCGATCCTCCGGGATATGCGCCAGGCCCGTCTCGGTGATCGGACGCGGCGGTTTGCCGGTCAGGTCTTTACCTGCCAGAAAGAAGCGTCCGCTCTCGGCCGGGCGCAGGCCTGTCAGCGCCTCCGCCAGCTCGGTCTGCCCGTTGCCCTGCACCCCCGCAATTCCAAGCACCTCGCCGGCACGCACGCTGAACGAGACCCCGTTCACGGCTTCGAGGCTACGCACATCTTTGACGTGCAGCTCTTCCACTTTGAGCACTTCTTCGTCAGGCTTCGCCGGCTTCTTTTGCACTGTCAGGATGACTTCACGACCCACCATCAGCGAGGCGAGCTTGGCTTCATCCGACTCTTTGGGGTTCGCCGTCCCGACGACGCGACCGGCGCGCATGACGGTGATCCGGTCGGCGATCGCCAGCACTTCTTTCAGCTTGTGCGTAATGAAAATGATCGAGACACCCTGGTCCGTCAGCCCGCGCATAATGTGGAAGAGGTCCTCCGCTTCCTGAGGGGTGAGCACAGCCGTTGGCTCATCCAGGATGAGGATATTTGCTTTCCGGTAGAGGGCTTTGACGATCTCGACGCGCTGCTGGACGCCCACCGGAAGATCCCCGACAACTGCATTCGGATCGACATCCAGCCCGTACTGGTGCGAGAGCTCGGCAACGCGCTGTGCCACCTCTTTGCGGTCCAGCTTGACCAGCGGCATCTCATTCTGTGTACTCCGGTGATCGGTCTCGGCGCCGAGCATGATATTCTCGGTCACAGTGAAGACCGGGATGAGCATGAAGTGCTGGTGCACCATGCCGATGCCATGATGAATTGCATCCTTGGGAGAGTGAAGCTCCATGAGCTTTCCATCCACATGGATCTCGCCCGAATCAGCCTTATACAGACCGTAGAGGATATTCATCAGCGTAGATTTCCCGGCGCCATTCTCGCCGAGCAGCGCGTGAATCTCACCTTTACGGAGGTCAAAGTCTACGTGGTCGTTTGCCAGCACGCCCGGAAATCGCTTGGTGATTCCTCGGGCGTCCAGGACAACCTCAGGCTTTGGAGTGTTATCGGTGGTCATGGCTCGCCTACTTCTCGTACGGAATGCCATCGGCGGCAGGAGGCGTCGTGCGGCCGATAACACCGGTCAGGATTATCATGGTCAGGATATAAGGAGCCAGCCCGACCACATACGATTGCTGCAAAAATGCCCATTGCGGCGGAATGAGATTTCTGAACAATTGCAGGTTGATCTGCAGTGCCTGCGAGGCGCCAAACACCAGCGCCGCGGCCCACGAGCCGATAGGCGTCCAGTTGCCGAAGATCATGGCTGCCAGGGAGATGAAGCCGCGCCCGTTGGTCAGCAGCGGCTCAAACGACGGGACCGATTCGATCGTGAAGTATGCGCCGGCAAGCCCCGCCATCAGTCCCCCGATAATGACGTTGGCGTAGCGCATCTTGATGACATTGATCCCGACGGTGTCGGCGGCTTTGGGATGCTCGCCCACCGCGCGGGTCCGCAAGCCCCAGCGCGTGTAAAAGAGCACGTAGTGGGTTACGAAGACGAGGATAATGGCGCTCAGCGCGATCGGCTTTTGATCGAAGACCCTGTTGATTGCCTGGACGGCTTGCAGGCAGCCCGCGGCGTCACCGCAAAGCGGGGCGAATATCTCGCGAATCGGGATGTGAATGGTCGGAAGCACGCCAGGCGAATTAGGGATCGTCCCGCCAAACACGCTGCTTTGTCCAAAGAACATCTGCCGGTTCAGAAAACCGGTCAGACCCACGGCAAGGATGTTGACTACCGTGCCGCCGATGATCTGATCTACTTTATAAGTAATGGACAGGACAGCCAGCAGCAACGCCATCAACCCACCGGTCAGCATGGCGAATACGGCGCCGGTTGTGATGCTCACGCCGATCCCGAAGCCAAAGACATGGAACATGTAGATGGCGGCGAGCCAGCCGAAGAAGGCCGCCGTCAACATCATGCCCTCGATGCCGATGTTCACCACGCCTGCCCGCTCGCAATACACTCCGGATAATGCCCCCAGGGTCAAGGGCGTTGCCACGGCAATGGTGGTCGCCAGCATGCTCGTAATAATCAGGATGGGCGGGCGCTCCCGCATTCCCACCAGGACAACTACGCCGAACAAAACAATGATGATGAGCGCAATGAACCCGAAACGTCTCCAGTCCATGGTGTCTCCTAGCCGCCCCAGCCGCGCGTCAGTACGACCCGCTCGCCTTTGGCTTTGATGCGGTACACATATCGGATGATGGCATCGGCTGCCACAAATAGAAGGATGAGCGCCTGCAACATCGAGATCAAGTCCACAGGCATCTGCGTCAGGAACTGCATGCGCGTGGCGCCATTCCGCATTGCAGCAAACAGGATCGAAGCCAGCACTACCCCCAGGGGGTGAGACCGGCCCAGCAGAGCGATGGCAATCGCATCGAAGCCATAGCCGATTGAAAAGCCAAGTTCATGCCGGTAATTCAAGCCTGTCACTTCGACGGTGCCAGCCATGCCTGCCAGCATTCCAGAAAGCGCCATCGTCAGAATGATGATGCGCTTCACATTGATCCCCGCGTATTTCGCGGCATCGGGATTTAGGCCGACAGTACGGATCTCGAACCCGAGTGTGCTCTTGTTCAACATCCACCAGACCAAAAACGCGACGAGAAGTGCCAGGATGAATCCCCAGTGGATACGCAAGCCCTCGAAGATGGTGGGCATCCGTGCACTGTCCGCAATCAGGGGTGTGCGAGCGATCACGTTGTTAGGAGCTCGATCCTTCATGGGACCATTGAGCAGGAACGAGATCGTGTTAAGCGCGATGTAGTTCATCATGATCGTGTTGATTACCTCGTGTCCCCCTGTATAGGCTTTGAGGAAACCGGGGATCGCCGCCCAGAAGGCTCCCATCCCGATACCGACCAGGATGGCAAGCGGCAGGTGAATGATGGCCGGCAGGTCAAAGCCCAGCCAGCCCGGCAGCGCGTATCCGATCAGCGCGGAGAATGTGGCACCCAGCGCCAGCTGGCCCTCGGCGCCGATGTTGAATAATCCTCCCTTGAACGCCAGCGCGACTGCCAGCCCGGCAAAAATGTAGGGTGTTGCCCACACGGTGGTCTCACTTAACGCTCTTGTGGAGCCAAATGAGCCCTGAATTAATCCATAATATGCCAGAAAGGGATTGCCTCGGACCAGGATAATGATGATTCCACCCAAAATCACCGCAGTCAGAATGGCTAGAAAGGGAATGAGCATAGCGTCCAGGGCTGATCTCAAGAAGCCGCGCATCGACGAGCCTAGTTGTGTCTCTGCCTGCATTGTTACTCCGGTTGCTTGACTGGATTGTATTGAGCCGGATTATATCAATAAAAACCAGGGAAAATAAAAAGGAAAGAGGCACTGCCTCTTTCCTTTTTGAATTACATCCGATCGAGTGACTTAGGACTCGGGCTTGACAGGCGGCACGTTGGTCTGGATCGAGCCGTCGAGCAGCCCTGCATTGATGTCTTCCATCATCGTTTTTACTTCAGCGGGAACTTCACTCTCAAGGTCATGGTAGGGAGCGTAGCCGGCGTCGCCAAAGTAGTTACCGCTCGGGAAGTTGCCTTCCTGCGAGAGACTGACCAGCTCGAATACGCCCGGGGCGATGAGCTTCATCGCGCTGGAGAGCATGCGAGGAGCAGCTTCGGGCAGGGTCAGGTACTGATCGGTGTCCACGCCGATGGCATAGGCGCCGTTCTGGGCTGCGGCTGTGATCGCGCCGTTACCGGTAATGCCGCCACAACCGAAGATGGCATCGGCGCCCTGGTCCATCATGGACTGAGCGGTCTGAGCACCCCATTCGGGATCGGTGAAGGTCTTATCGAAGCCTACGTCGCTGTGGTAGACAACGAAGACTTCGGTGGTGGTCCCGAGCATCTGATCGGCGTACGCAGCGCCAGCCTTATAGCCTTCGCCAAACCGCCAGACGGGGGGAACCGCATCGGTACCGCAGACGGCGCCGATCCTGTTGGTCTCACTCATGGCAGCCGCCAGAGCACCCACCAGGAAGCCTGCCTGATCTTCGGGGAAGTTCAAGCCTGCGACACCATCCACAGTCTCTGCCTGGAACTGGTCCACACCAATGAAGTCAACATCAGGGTAGGTAGCGGCAGCCGCGGCGGTGGCTTCGCCGAGGGCGAAACCGACGGTCACAATTACATCGTAGCCTTCATCTGCAAAGGTACCGATATTCTTGGCGTAATCCTTGGCATCGGTGGTCTCGATGTACTGCACGCGGGCGCCCAATTCCTGCTCGGCGCGCTGAACGCCTTCCCAGGCGGACTGGTTGAAGGACTTATCGTTGATCTTGCCAACGTCCGTTACCAGGCCCACACAGAAGACCTCTTCGCTGGTGCAGTCAGCTGCGGCTGGAGCACAAGCAGGCAGGATCATGGCGGCAACCAAAAGCGCCACTAGCAACATGTACAGCTTCTTCATTATTTCTTCTCCTCTTTGAAAGTAGGGTGACAGGGTTTTCGCAAACCCATTTCAAATCAAGTATACATTTACTTCAATCATCCGACAAGACAAGCATTAAAAAGCAGGAGAATCTCAAGCCTTATGCGCCGCCGGCAGGGGATGCGGTTGCCCGGGCATTGCTTCTCCCCGGCGCACGCCGAGCATCAGCACCAGCGCCGTCAGCATAAAGAACGGGGCAATCAACATGATCACATTGTAGTTGTTCCCGGTCAGTTGGATCGCCCAGCCGTTTATGTTGGGACCGACGATGGCAGATAGAGTAGAGAACAAATAATACAAACCCGTGAACGTCCCCAGCCGTGCTGCTGTCGTTAATTCAACAACCATAGGTAGACTGTTGATATTGACGAATGCCCAGCCAATGCCGCCAAAGATCAGCATCACACCTGCCATCGTCAACATGCGAGGACCGCCTTCTGTCAGCGGGATGCCAACCAGTGGCAATGGCGAGAGCGGGGTCAGCAGCGTTGCGGCGGGCAGAATATAAAACAAGGCCAGAATGATCGATACGACGATCAATCCGAAGGAAATCGCTACTCGCCGTCCGATGCGGGCTGCGATAAAGCCGGATGGGATGGCGAACAGCACAAAGAACAGTGGGAAGACCGAAAGCAATGTTGCACCGTCGCCGGCATCGATGCCAAGGTGTTCCTGTGCGTACAGTGTAAAGAACGTCTCTACCGCCGAATAGCCCAGGAACCAGAAGAAGATTGCGAACAATATCCGTGTGCCGCTCTTGTCGCGATCACTTAATATCTCACGCAGGCTGGCGAGCATACTTGGCTGGGGCTCATGGCTCTGTTCGTACGCCTTGGGCTCTCGGATAAACAGGAACACAATCAAGGCTGCGATCACGACCAGCACCGATCCCAGCCAGAAAGGGAATGCCGGGCTGAGCTGGTAGAGCATGCCGCCTGTTTGCAGGGCGATGATCGTGCCGATACCGCCCATGAAGTTAATGATGCCGTTTGCCTGTGAGCGTTTTTCCGAGGGCGTCACGTCCGGCATCAGTGCGACGACCGGCGTGCGCCATAACGCCGCGCTCAACAGCAATGTGCTTGTGCATGCCACGAACAATGGCAGCGCGGCTGCGAGAGGGATAAGTCCAAACGCCAGGGCAGTGACCGGCGCGCCGATCAGAATGAATGGAAGACGCCGTCCGATGGGAGTGCGCAGCCGGTCCGACCAGGCGCCCACGGGCGGCTGGATGAGCAAGGCCGCGATATTATCGAGCGTCATAAAGAAGCCGATGAAGGCGGCTTCGAGACCGAATTTGTTTGCCAGAAAAATGGGGACAAAGGCGTTATATACTCCCCAGATCACACTCACACCAAAGAAACCAAACCCGAGCAGAAAGATTTTGCCGTAGCCGAATTTCATATTGCCTCCACTTTACTGTCATGACGAGCGCAAGCTGCGAAGCAAGCTCCTGTGACCAAACGTGAGATTGCTTCGTGTCGCATTCGCCATTCGGCTCGCGCCGCTCGCAAGGACGAGTATCATGTTTTTTGCTGTTTGATCAGACTTTGCACAAATTTCTTATCCGCATCGCTCAACTCTGCTCTTTCCAACATATCGGGTCGTTTATTAAATGTCCTGAGCAGTGCTTGCTCTCTACGCCACTTTTCTATCCTGGCATGGTCTCCGGACAGGAGCACCTCCGGAACTTTCCAGCCACGAAACTCAGGTGGGCGCGTGTAATGGGGATATTCGAGCAGGCCCATCGAATGCGAGTCGTCTTCCGCGCCGGTGGGGTCGCCCAGCACGCCGGGCAGGAGGCGGGAAACCGCATCGATGAGGATGAGCGCCGGAAGCTCGCCGCCCGTGAGCACATAATCTCCGATGGATATCTCGTCTGTGACCAGCTGCTCGCGGATGCGCTCGTCCACGCCCTCGTAGCGGCCGCAAAGCAGGGCGATTCGTTCATGACGCGCCAGCTCCTCGGCCACGCGTTGCGTGAAAACACGTCCCTGAGGAGTTAATAAGAGGATGGGAATCGGCGCAGGCCGTATGTGCACTGATGCTAATCCCAAAACCGTCTCGACCGCTTCAAAGACCGGCTCCGGTTTCATCACCATCCCACCCCCTCCTCCATAAGGTGTATCGTCGGTGGTATGGTGCCTGTCGTGCGTATAGTCACGAATGTTGTGGATGCGCACATCTAGCAAACCCCGCTGCCGGGCGCGTAGTAACATGCTGGATTCAAGGTATGGTGGAAACACCTCTGGCAGGAGCGTGAATACCTCGAACTTCATGAACGAATTCTAGCATAAGATAAGAGATAACTAAGAACTAGCTTGCGGCTCCATGTCCACGATGATAAGATAAATCCATGTACCTACCTCGCAGCAGCCGCTGGAGCATGACTCGTCGCCGAAAACGCCCAAATATGTTTAGCTGGACCGTCTTTGGGCTGGTGCTCCTGTTTGGCTATTACCTGAATCAGGTCTATTTGCCGTCCCAGCCGAATCCCTTTGTGGCAACTCCTACAGCGACCCGTTCCTCCGAATCGCATGCCAGTGAGGCAGAGGATCTCTTCCGGCAGGGAAAATTACTGCAAGCCATTGCTTCTTACGAAGCCGCGGTCAATGCCTCGCCGCAAAATCCATCCCTGTATATCGAGCTGGCGCGCATCCAGGTTTGGGCGGGAAAGTATGAAGAAGCCAAGGCAAATGCAGAGAATGCGCTCTTGCTGAACCCGGAGAATTCGATGGCATATGCCGTTCGCGCCTGGGCGCTGGACTTCCTGGGCGATAGCAGTGCGGCGCTGGGGGAGATCGAGAAGGCGCTGGAGCTCGACCCGAACAATGCGATTGCCCATGCCTACCGCGTGGAGATTTTGATCAATTCAGGATCGTTCGACAACATTGCAACGGCCGCGGAAGTATCCAGAACCGCGCTTGCCATGGCGCCGGACGCACTCGAGACCCGCCGCGCCCGCGCCTACCTGCTGGAAGCCACCAGTAATTATGAGGAGGCGATCCAGTTCTATCGCTCTGCTATTGAGGTAAATCCGAACCTGTCCGTCCTACGCATGGAACTGGGCCGAAACTTGCGTTTCTTAAGTGTGTATGAGGAAGCGATTAAGGAATTTACACTCGCGAATACCCTCAACCCGCCGGATCCAATGCCTGACCTGTTGATTTCCCGGACGTACGCAACCATGGGCGATTACGCCAAGGCGCTGCAATATGCCGAAACGGCAGTGGACGACCGGCCCATGGACGCCAGCCTGCACGGCAACTGGGGCGTTATGTTTTACCGGAATTTCTTTTATGAAGAAGCGGCTCGGGAGCTGGGCATCGCCGTGAATGGCGGTCAGACGGAAGACGGATTCCCGATCAAGGGTATTCCAATCTCTAATGAGATACGGATTGTCGAATACTATTACACGTATGGCATGGCGCTGGCCCGCACGAACCAATGTGGAAAAGCGCTGCAGATCGGGCAGGAGATCCAGTCGAAGGTTCGCCTGGATGAGCTCTCGATGGAAGGTGTCAACGATGCCGTCAATCGAGCCATAGAAATCTGCCAGGAGAATCTCGATAATCCCCCTGTGGAAACGCCGGATGCTACGCTCACCGAAGAACCTGTTGAAACGGAGACATCAACACCCGAGCCGACAGGGACGCCATGAACGTCAGTAACCGCCGTCCTCTTTTTCACCGCCGGCAGCAGTCCAACATCTATCGCATGTTCGTGTGGGTGGTGATGCTCCTGGGTGGGGTGTGGATGCTGCAGCAAATGGACCGGGGCGAGATCAAGCCTCTGTTCGAGCCGACCCCGACACCCACGCGTTCGCCCGCCTCGTATTTAATGGAGGGGGACACTAATTTCACGGCCGGCAATCTGAATGCAGCCATTCTTGCCTATCAGGAAGCGCTGGAGATGAATCCTAATGATCCAGAGACCTGGGCGAAGCTGGCGCGTATTCAGACCTATTCATCAGCGTTCCTGATCACCAATCCCGAGAAGAAAGCGCGGCTTCAGGAGGCGCTCGCGTCAGCGACAAAGGCGGTGGAGCTCGCTCCTGAGAACAGCACCGTGCGTGCCATCCGTGCCTTTACACTCGACTGGAACGCCAACTCGAACTTCTACAATGCGCAGGAGGTAGAGGATTTCCTGGCGCAGGCAGAGCAGGAAGCTCTAATTGCTCAACAGCTGGACAACACCAACACCCTCGCGCTGGCATATTACGCCGAGATCCTCCTCGATCAAGGCAAATGGAACCAGGCTGAGTTGATCATCAGACAGGCGCTGGAACGACCCGATGCCAGCCAGTGGATGGACGTATACCGCGTCAACGGGGCTCTGCAGGAAACTTTGGCGCAATATAACCTGGCGATTTCCGAATATGAGAAAGCAATTGCCATCGAGCCGAACTTCACATTCCTGTACATTCGGATTGGCGCGAACTATCGCACGCTTGCCGCCGCGATTCCTAATTTAGAGGCTGCGCGGCCAGTTTATGACCAGTCGCTGGAGTATTTCGCCAAGGCTGTGGAGATCAACGAGCAGATCGGGGTGAAGGATCCTGGTCCGCATCTTTCGATTGCCCGCACGTACTCTCAACTGGGTGAGTTCTTCATCGCCGCGGAAAACGTGAAAACAGCTCTGGAATATGAGCCAACCAATGCCGATATCTATGGCCAGCTCGGCGTGATCTATTTCCGTTCGCGCAACTATGAAGGATCGATCTTTTCATTAGAATGTGCGATCTACGGGTGCGCAGGCGAAGCGTCGTGCCACGGACGCGGGCTCGAGCGATGTTTCCCGGAGTTCAACGAAAACCCTGTCACCGTACAGGGATTGGAGATCTCTCCAAATACGATCGTCTATTACTACATCTATGGCTCGGTGCTGGCTGCGCTCAGCCGTCCCGCCGATAATCGCTGCGATGACGCCATGCGGACAATGGGAGAAGTGCGAGCCGAGCTCGCTGCAAACCCGGATGATTATGCCGATAGCCGGGATATTATCATCGGGATTGTGGAGGCAGGGGAGGATATCTGCGACTCGCTGGCATCCGGGACCCCAATTCCAGACCTGACAGTGCCGACCCAGGTAGGAACCGAGGTGGGGGAGGAGATGTCTGAGAATGATGAGATGCCATAACAGCAACGCTCGCACCTTGCTAAGACATTTCGCTAAGTAAAGTGGAGGGATCCCGCAAGGTTTGTCCTTTCTTGCATCAGAGCTTTATAAGAAATTCATCAATCCTCTTGACTTCCCCGTGAGGTTTCGGTATCATAGAATTAGCACTCAGCAAGCTTGAGTGCTAATTCCTTGATTATCTAAAATTCCAAATAGGAGGCCATAAGATGGCAGGCAAACTGAAGCTCAAGCCCCTTGGCGGACGCGTGATCGTGGAACCGATCGAGCAGGAGGAAATGACTGCTGGAGGGATCATCCTTCCCGAGACCGCTAAAGAAAAACCCCAGGAAGGCAAAATTCTGGCGGCGGGCCCCGGCGACCGTGACGAAGATGGTGAACGCATCCCCATGGAAGTACAGGTTGGGGACAAGGTGCTATACGCGAAATATTCGGGCACCGAAGTGAAAATGGATGGTAGAAAATTGCTCATCCTGCGTGAAAGTGACATTCTGGCCGTAGTTGAAGGCTAATTGGAGGATTATTAAATGGCTGCGAAACAACTTGTCTTTTCAGAAGACGCCCGCCGCAAGCTCAGGACCGGTATGAATACCGTCGCCAACGCGGTCGGCGCAACCCTCGGCCCCAAGGGCCGCAACGTGGCTGTGGACCGCAAGTTCGGTTCTCCTACGATTACGCACGACGGCGTCTCTGTCGCGAAGGAAATCGAGCTCGAAGACCCGTTCGAGAACATGGGTGCTCAGCTCCTCAAGGAAGCTGCCCAGAAGACAAACGATATCGCCGGTGACGGCACCACCACGTCCACAGTGCTCGCCCATGCGATCGTGAATGAAGGCCTCAGGGCGCTGGAAGCAGGCTACAACCCGATGCTGCTCAAGCACGGCATTACGCAGGCGACCGAGAGCGTGGTCGAAGAGCTGCGCAAGATGTCCGTGAAGATCGACTCGCGCGAAGAGATTGCATCCGTGGCCACCAACTCGGCTGCAGACGCTGAGATCGGTGAGCTGATTGCGGATGTCATGGATAAGGTCGGCAAAGACGGCGTGATTACTGTCGAAGAGTCCAAGTCCATGCAATTCGAGCAGGAGTATGTGGAGGGTATGCAGTTCGACCGCGGCTATATCTCCGCCTACTTCATCACCAATGCAGACCAGATGCAGGCTGTGATCAACGAGCCCTACATCCTGATCAACGAGAAGAAGATCTCGGCTGCCCAGGATATCGTCCCCATTCTCGAGAAACTCGTCCAGATCGGCAAGCGCGAGCTGGTGATCATCGCCGAGGACATCGACGGGGAAGCACTTGCGACACTTGTTTTGAACAAGCTGCGCGGTATGCTGAATGTGCTGGCTGTCAAAGCCCCTGGCTTTGGCGATCGCCGCAAAGCCATGCTGCAGGATATTGCCGTTCTCACCGGCGGTACAGTGATCTCCGAAGAGACGGGCCGCAAGCTTGAGACGGTTACGCTGCAGGACCTGGGCCGCGCTGAAAAGGTCGTCTCCGATAAGGAGAACACCACTATCGTCGGCGGTAAGGGTGTCAAGGGCGGCATCGAAGGTCGTATTAAGGAAATTCGCGCCGAGATCGACCGCAGCACCAGCGATTATGACAAGGAAAAATTGCAGGAACGCCTTGCCAAGCTGAGCGGCGGCGTGGCGATCATCCGTGTGGGTGCCGCGACCGAGACCGAGATGAAAGAGAAGAAGCACCGCGTGGAAGATGCTCTCTCCGCAGCCCGCGCCGCGGTCGAGGAAGGTATCGTGCCTGGTGGTGAGATCTCGTTGATCAACGCAGCAGGCAAGCTCGATAAGCTTCTGAAGAATCTCGACGGTGAGGATAATGAGGAAACCAGGGTCGGCATCAACATCGTCAAGAAGGCGCTCGAAGCCCCGATCCGCAAGCTGGCGCAAAACGCCGGTCAGGACGGCTCGGTCATCATCGATACCGTTCGCCGCACGGCTGTTGAGAAAAAGAATAAGAATATCGGCTACAACGTGCTGACGGGTCAGTATACCGACATGATCCAGGCGGGTGTCATCGACCCCGTCAAGGTGGTGCGCGGCGCACTCGAGAATGCGGCCTCCATCGCAGCCATTATCCTGACCACGGACGTGTTGATCACAGACATGCCGGAAAAGGAAAAAGCTCCTGCGATGCCTCCGGGCGGCATGGGCGGCATGGATTACTAAAATTGCCATTTGCTTGGGGCGGGTGCTTCGCAAAGACCCGCCCCGGCTTTTTAATTTATAATCGGGGCGATGCACGGCTACGCCTGTCAACGCAGAACCATTCCTATATTCTCGATTCTCATTTTCGCACTCGGACTCTCCGCGTGCGCTTCGTTTTTCCCCCCGGAACCCGAGCCTCCGACCGCAACGCCTTCCGCTACATTCACACCCGAGCCACCGACGGTCACTCCGGTGCCCATGGCGCTTACCGTTAACGGGGAGGGCATCCCTGTGGTGGAGCTCGACGCGGAAGTGCAACGCTACTTAACATCTCAGGAGACCCTGGGGAACGTAGTCGCGGCGGAGACAGTCTCTACAATCGTGCAGGACGATCTGATCGCGCAGCTGCTCCTCGCCCAGGCTGCCCGGGCAAACGGCTTCACGCTCGATGAAGCGGGCTTACAGGCGCGCATCGACTCACTGGCTGCGCAGGCGGGTGGCATCGAAGCGTTGTCCGCCTGGCAGGCGCAGCATGGCTACAGCGAACAGAGCTTCCGGATATCGTTGAAACGGGCGGGTGAGGCAGCCTGGATGCGCGACAAAATCGTTGCGGATGTGCCCAGTACCGCCGAACAGGTACACGTCCAGCAAATTCTGCTCTATAATCAAGACACGGCCCAGAACTTCCTGAACCAGCTCAACGGTGGAGCCGATTTCGACGAACTGGCCTTGAGGGCAGATCCACTCACCGGCGGCGACCTTGGCTGGGTCCCGCGCGGCTACCTGCTGGAGCCGAGCATCGAGGAAGCCGCTTTTCGCCTGAACATCGGTGAGCATAGTGAAGTGATCGCCACCGACGTCGGATTTCATATCCTGAGAATCCTGGGGCGCGAACCGGAGCGCACGCTTTCTCCGGATGCCTATCTCGTATTACAGGAACTGGCGCTGCAGAACTGGATCCAGGAGCAACGCCAGCAGGCAACCATTGTTTTCACGCAGCCCTGACGGAGTGCCACAGATGAACGATGATTTCGATTTTGACGGCGTACAATCCACGCGTTCGCAAGCTCCCATGCAAATCTGGGATTTGCTTTCTATCCTGGTATTGATCCTGACAATGTGCCTGGTGGGATATTTTGCAGTTGTCTTTATTAACCCAGCCTCGTCCCTCAATTTTTTGCCGCCCGGGGCAGGTCCCTTTGGTCAGGTTGTTCCCTCCGCGACAGTGACGCCCTTGCAGCTCCAGCCGACCTGGACAGCCAGCCCAACCCTGCAGCTCACGCCGAGCAATACGCCGCGCCCTACCTTTACACCGTTACCCACAAACACACCTTTTTCACTGATACCGCCCACAAGAACATCCAGACCCAGCGCCACTCCTACCACTGCCAGGGCTCCCTTCAGTGGTTCCTTCAGCCAGGTGGAAAGCACGATCATTCATCCGGAACTGGCATGTAACTGGGCGGGTATTGGCGGGACTGTGGTGGATGCCAACGGCAGCCATGTGATCGGAACAGTCGTCGTTCTGCGCGGCACACTAAATGGAAGCAGGATTGAACAGCAGACCGTGAGCGGCATTAACAAAGAATATGGTCCTTCGGGTTTTGAGTTTGTTCTTGGGACAGCGCCGGTGGCTTCCAACGACACGCTTTCGGTGCAACTGGTGGATCAGCAGAGTCTCCCGCTTTCTGATCCGGTCCAGATCACGACATCGACGGATTGCAGCGAAAACCTGGTGCTGGTGAGGTTCCGCAGGAATCGATAAGAGAATATAAAAACTACATGGCTCGGGCATCCTGGTAAGGGTGCCCGAGCCATGTAGTTCTATACTGCTACGTTCCAGTGCTCGTATTCCTTATTCCTCCCTCGTAAGACATCTTCATACAGCTTGCGTAATTTGCCCGTGATCGGACCCATCGCACCGGTGCCCACCGGATGGTGGTCCACTTCCGTCACCGCAACGATCTGCGCGGCAGTGCCGGTCATGAACATTTCCTCGCAAATGTAGACCTCTGTGCGGTCGATGGAGCGCTCGATCACCGTCAGCCCCAGCTCCTTGCGAGCCAGCTCCATAACCGATTTACGCGTAATACCCTCGAGGATATTGTCTGTGACGGGCGGCGTGACCAGAGTCCCATCACGCAACATAAAAACGTTCATAGCCGAGCCTTCCGAGATATGACCGTAATTATCCAGCACCAGGGCTTCGTCGAAGCCGGAGCGGTTCGCATCAGTTTTGATCAAGGCTGAGTTGGCGTATGCGCCGGCAACCTTGCCGCGGGCCGGGATTACATTGTCATCCACGCGGCGCCAGGAGGAAATGGTCACGTGGGCGTTGGTCTCATTTTTCACGTAGGGTTCGTATGCCATCACGAACATACAGAATTCATCCCTGAGGTCATGCAGCCGCACGCCAATCCCCAGATCAGCCTTGTAGAATGTGGGGCGCATGTAGATATCCTGCTGCCACTTGTCGGTGCGCAGGAGATCGAGGGTGAGCTGGATCAGGCTCTCTTCATCGTATTGAGTCTTCATAGACATCATACGCGCCGAATGCAGCAGGCGGCGGAAATGGTCATAGGGACGAAAAACGAAGAGACAGTTCTGCTCTTCGTTCCAGTAGGCTCTCAAGCCGCCGAAGACGGCGGTGCCGTATAAAAATCCATGTGTTGCGATGCTAATATTTGCTTCCGAAAGCGGAACGATGTTTCCCTCAAAAAACGCGTGCTTCGAGAGATCCACTAAGACACCTCCAAAAAGGATTCGGACCAACTCTTACAAAGGAATTATACCTGATTCAAATCCTGACATGCCAGGCGGCAGCGCAAGCTGATAGGTGAAGGGTTGACAATCGCCCAAAGCATGCTAAAATTTAATTTGATACTTATCGAATTAGTTAGAAGAGAGTAAAAATGAACGAAGAGTCTGAAATTCTTCCTTTTGTCAAAGCCATGGCGTCGGCAGAGCGGCTGCGAATCGTCGGCGTGCTGGCGCGTGGTCGGGCAACCCAGGCGGAAATCGCCGACCAGCTGCACATGCCGGTACGGGATCTGTTCAACCACCTGGCATTTCTCAGGCATGTGGGTGTCGTCGGTGAGACTGACGGCGTCTATGACCTGGACGAGAAGGCGATCGAGTCCCTGGCGCGCGGACAGTTCGAGGGCAAACGCCCTGCCTATGTCCCGGACGAAAACCTGGAAGAAGACGTCCGTCGGGTGCTGAAAAACTTCCTCCATGCCGATGGAACTATCAAGGAGATCCCTCACCCGGGAAACAAGACCAAGCGCGTCAACCAATTGCTCATCATTCTCAATTATGTCGTTGACGCCTTCGCCTTTGACGCCGACTATACCGAGAAGGAAGTCAATACCATCCTGCGCCGGTTCCATCTGGATACGGCGGCCCTGCGCCGTTACCTGGTTGATCACGGGTTGATGGCGCGCGAAAGCAATGGTTCAAGATACTGGCGGGTCAAGAAGGAGGAATCATGAGCGAAGAGCTCCTGACCTTCTTCAAGGCACTGGCAGATTCCAACCGGCTCAAAATCGTCGGGTTGCTTGCGGAAAAATCGTACAGCGTTGAAGAGCTTGCGGCTCTTCTGAACCTGAAGGCATCTACGGTTTCACATCATCTTGCCAAATTACTGGAGGCGGGTCTGGTGAGGTCGCACGCGGAAAGTTATTACAATGTCTATGAGCTGGACCAATCCGCTCTGGAGGCAAAGACACGCAGCATGTTCTCGCAGCAGGAGCTTTCCAGCGTGGTCTCCGGTGTGGATGCGGATGCTTATGACAAGAAGGTGATCAAGGACTATTCCCGCCGTGATGGCAGCCTGAAAACCCTCCCGGCGCAGCGGAAAAAGCTGGAGGCGATCCTGCGCTACGTGGTGCAAGCATTCGATATGGGGAAGCGGTATAGCGAAAAGCAGGTCAACGGGATCCTGGCGCGCTATCACGAGGACACGGCTACCCTACGCCGCGAGCTGGTCGGTTTTGGGTTGATGCAGCGCGAAGGTGGGGGAGGGGAGTATTGGAGGGTAGACGCGCGCTGAACAGAGGGGCGAGCGTTCCTGAGCCTGTCGAAGGGCAAGGAGTGCAGTCGAAGCTCGCCTCACCAGAAACACGACCTTTCTTGAAACGCACGCTTCGACTTCCGGCGTGATCGCTCCGTCCGCTCAGCGCTAGAGATGAGGATACAAAAGACACGGAAAAATCCGTGTCTTTTTGGTTTATTTCTTCGCCATCTGTTCCCGGTTGACCAGACCCCTCTGCCAGGCGTAGACTGCCACCTGTGTTCTGTCTGCCAGGTGCAGCTTGCTAAGGATGTTGCTGACGTGGCCCTTGACCGTATATTCGCTGATCACCAGCTTTTCGGCGATCTGGCTGTTCGTCATGCCATTGGCGATCAGTCGCAGCACGTCCAGCTCGCGTTCGGTCAGCTCGGTGAAGAGCGGCTGTTCGTCGCTGTTTTCGCTGCGGATGTTTTGCAGCACGCGCGCCGCCACCAGCGGGTGTAGAGTCACTTCCTTCTGGGCGGCGCGGTGCAGCGCCTCCACCAGCTTCTCCATCTTCATATCCTTGAGAATATAGGAGATTGCGCCGGCTTTCAACGCCGGGAAGATATGCACGTCCTCGTGGTAAGACGTCAGCACCACCACCTGAGT
The DNA here is from genome assembly GCA_035463495.1 of Anaerolineales bacterium. Taxonomy (GTDB): domain Bacteria; phylum Chloroflexota; class Anaerolineae; order Anaerolineales; family Villigracilaceae; genus Defluviilinea. Next base: position 22,738 of record DATHTH010000033.1, read on the forward strand.
ACGCGGGCTGATCTGTTTGATGCGTCGTGTGGTTTCTACGCCGTCCATGCCCGGCATGATCAGATCGAGCAGGACAATATCCGGGATGTATTCCGAGACCAGCTTGAGCGCCTCCTCCCCGGAGGCTGCCTCCCCGACCACCTGGAATTGAGTCTGAGTTTCGAGATACGACCGGATCCCGTTGCGCACCACTTCGTGATCGTCCACGATCAGGATGCTGACCCGATTGTTATTACTATGATGATTGTTTGCCATTACCGCCTCCGTTTTCGCCTTTGATCGGCACCTGGACCAGGATCCTGGTGCCGTGCCCGGGCGCGCTCTGAATCTGCATCGTGCCGCGGATACTGCCCACCCGCTCACGCATCGAGCGCAAGCCCATTCCATGCTTTCGACTCACTTCGAATCCGCATCCGTCATCCGAGACGGAAAGCTGGACCGAATCCCCATTGTATACCAGGGACATATCCACGCGCCGGGCGTGACTGTGCCGCGCCACGTTGGCAAGCGCCTCCTGCGTGATCCGGTAGAGCGCCTGCTCCACCTCCAGCGGCAGCCGATGCTCATTACGGGTCACCAGCTGCACGGTCGTGTCGTTGCGATTCTCCCACTCGAAAATATGCTCACGCAAGGTGCTCACAAGGCCCTTTTCCTGAAGCGCCAGCGGGTAGATCTCCTGCACCAGGAAGGTCAGCTCCTGGATGACATCCGTCACCAGGTTTTCTGCCTCGGCAAGGTGCATGGTGGCTCCATTGGTATGCCCATTGAGGATGCCGCGCGCCGTGCCCAGCTGCGCCAGGGCGGCAAATGCCTTCTGCTTGGCGCTGTCATGCAGGTCGCGTGCCAGCCGGTTGCGCTCCTCCATCACCGCCAGGTCTTTGGTCTGCTCGAAGAGCTCCATGTTGGCGATGGAGATCGCCGCCCGGTTGACCAGCGCCGAAAACACGCGCACGGTGTCCTCGGGGATGAAGTCCGGACGGGTGAACCCGATGTTGAATACCGCCACCACCCTCTCATCCACGATGATCGGCAAATGCACGAAGGATTTGATGCCCTCTGCTCGGATCGCTGCGCGTATGTCCGGGCGCATGTCCTTGGGTAGGAATTCAGTGACAACAACCGGCTTACCGGTCGCGAACACCTTGCCCACAATGCCCTCGCCTTTTGTGAACTCCATCACCCTGAGAGTCTGGGGCGCAAATCCATGGCTGACCCGCGGGACTACCCTGTTCTTCTGCTCATCCCAGGCAAAGACGACGCTGCGGTCCGCGTGGAGCATATCCACAGCGACGTCCACGAGCGTCTGGAAGACCTGATTCAAGCTGACGTTGCGCAAGATTTTTTCATCCGCCTGGTAGAGCGCTTCCATTTCCCGACCGCGTTTCTCGAGAGCATACGTCCGTTCCTGCACGAGACCCTCCAGGGCGCGGTTGCGGTCCTGAATGGTCTTGGTGCGCAGCTTGAACCCTCCGGCGACCGCGATGATCGCGACCCCCACCAAAAACAGGCGGAACCAGATGGTCTGCCAGAAGGGCGGGATGACCGTCACATCAATGCGAACGGGCATCTCATTCCAGACGCCGTCGCTGTTGGAGGCTTTCAGCAGTAGCGTATATTCGCCGCCGGGCAAATTGGTGTAACGCCCATCGCGTTTGGTGCCAATATGATGCCAGTTAGGGTCGAAGCCTTCCAGCCTGTAGGCGTACTGATTCTTGTTGGGCTGGTTGTAACTCAGCGCCGCAAACTCGAACTCCAGGGAATTTTCTGGCCACTGCAGCACGACCTCGTGTGTGGTCTCTACGCTCGAGTTGGTGACAATGTTCGTATCATCCTGTGTGAGGGATGTCAACGCTACCGGCGGCAGGTACGGACTGTCTTTGATATTAGACGGCTGGAAAATGGTCAATCCGTTGATACCGCCAAAATACAGCTCACCGTTCCGGCCATGCCCGTATGCGCCGCCATTGAATTCATTGCTCTGCAGCCCATCGCCGGCATCGAAGTTCCGGAATTTCCTGGTCTGGGGGTCGAAGCGTGAAATGCCGAAGTTGGTGCTCAGCCACAACTTCCCGTCTGAGTCCTCTAAAATTCCGTACACAACACCATTGGGGAGCCCGTCCCGCTCAAGATAATAGGTGAACGAGTCCGTTCCCGGATCATAAAGATTCAACCCACCGCCGGCGGTGCCGATCCAGAGATGACCCTGGCTATCCTCCAGTATGGAAAGGATCGAATTATTGCTAATCGAGTTTTTATTGTGCGGGTCATACTGGTAACGGGTGAAACGTCCGGTCTCGGGATCGAAGCGGTTCAAGCCGTTGTCGAACGTGCCGATCCACAGGTAGCCGTTGCGATCTTCTCGGATGGCATTGATGCCCGTTCCGCTCAGGCTGTTGGGGTCGCCCACCTGAGGTGTGTAATGGATAAAGGTTCCCGTGCTGCGGTCGAGCCGGTCCAGACCGTTGCCCGTCCCTGCCCAGACGTTGTTCTTGCTGTCCACATAGACCTGATATACAGCGTTCGCGCTCAACGTGGCCGGGTTGGAGGCATCGCGCTGGTAATGTCTGAACTGGAGTGTCTTTGGGTTGAGGCGGTCCAGTCCGTTAGAGGTTCCAAGCCATAACATGCCATCCCGATCTTCATAGATGGAATAGACCACATTAGCAGCCAGGCTGTTGCGCCGGTTAGAGTCATGCTTGAAATGCTCAACCCGTCCGGTATCCCAGTCCAAGCGGTTCAGCCCGTCGCGGAAGGTGCCAATCCAGGTATCGCCGCGGGAGTCTGCATAAATGGAATAGATGAAGTTCCCGCTGATCGTGTTGGGATCCTCCGGGTTATGTCGATAGTAGGCGAAGCGATCGCGCTGGCGGTCATATTTGTTGACGCCGCCTCCATACGTCCCAAACCACAGTACACCCCCGCGGTCTTCATGGATCGAAAGAATATAGTTATTGCTCAGGCTTTGAGAATAGGTCGGGTCATGGCGGTAATGAACGAAGGTCCGGCCGGTGCTGTCCAGCCGGTCCAGCCCCCCTGTCGTCCCCACCCAGAGATTGCCGGTGCTATCCACATGCACGGCGCTGACCATATTATCCGAGAGGCTGTGGGCGTCGGCATCGGAGTGCATAAAACGCTCGAATACGCCGGTGTCGGGCACGAATTTGTTCAAACCGTTCCGCGTTCCTATCCAGAGCACACCGGGTTCGTGTTCGGCGATTTCTGTCACATAATCATCGCTGATGGATTGATCGTCATCCGGATTGTGCTGGTAAGGGGTAAACGTTCGGCTGCGCGGATCGAAGCGATTCAAACCACTGCCGGCTGTGCCGACCCAGAACCGACCGCGGCTGTCCTCGAAGATAGAGATAATCGTCTTGCCGGTGATTCCCTCAGGCCGCGAGGGGTCGTAATTGTAGTGGGTAAAGTTGTTCTTTTTCGGCTCGTACAGGTCCAGTCCGTCCGGGGTGCCCAGCCACAAATTTCCCTTTTTGTCGATATACAGGGTATTGATACGGTCGCTGCCCACGCTCAAGGGATTGGAATAATCATGCCGAAAGTGAGTGAACTCCTCGCTGCGCGGGTCATAGCGATTGACGCCGCCCTGTCGGGTCGCGATCCAGAGATACCCTTGCCCGTCCTCCACAATCGAGGTGATCCAGCGGTCGCTCAGGCTATGCCGGGTATCGGGGTCGGGTTTATAGGTCTTAAAGCTGTAGCCATCGTAACGGTTAAGTCCGTCCTCCGTGCCGAACCAGATGAAGCCGCGACTGTCCTGAAAGATGACGCGGACGGAGCTCTGCGATAAACCTTGCTCGATATTGATATGATCAAAGCGCAACACACAATTGCAGATCGGCGGCAGGGAGGCGGGGGAGACGCGGCTCGGGGCGGGTGTGAAGATGGACGCGTTCTGAGCCAGGGTTGTGCTCGCGGCAGGTAAAGCCGGCTGCGTGGCCGATGGCATACCGCCCGCGCAGGATGTCGAAAGGATGACCAGGAGCAGTCCCAAAGCGAGGGCCCTCCATCGTTTCATCGTTGGCTTCACCTCTACAGTATAGTACAGAACCCGTTCATTGCATTTACCGTTAAGACCCCTCTAAGGAGGGGTTTTTATCCATCGCAGATGCCATGGCCCGAGTGTCTTGCCACTTCTTGGAGAGGGAGTTGAAACAATCGCAGTGGCGGGGTGAAACACGTATGCAGGCGGATGCCTGATTCCTTCTCAGAACGTATCATGAGCGCAGATTAGGGTATCTAATCTGCTTTGCTTTCACAATTCTCCTCATAAGAAAGCAATCCGTTGGAAGAGAGGCGGGCGCCAGGGCTACGCAACCTGGTTTCCGCCTCCCTCCGTGTTCCAGGAAAGGAGGTGATCTGGAAAGAGGAAATCATTCATGATGAATTGTACCTTTCGAAAATAATTCATTTTTCAAGGAGAGAAGAGGATGAAAATTAAGCAAATGCATTACGTTCTCAGCCTGCTGATCGCTTTCAGTTTAGTCCTGGCAGCCTGTGCTCCGCAAGTGGCGGCCACCACAGAAGCCCCCTCTGCGCAGACTGAAGAACCTGCAATGACCGAGGAACCAACGGAAGCCGCGACGGAGGAACCGACAATGGAACCGACCGCGGAGCCCACAACCCGTCGCGGCGGCTGGCTGGATGAGATCAATGTCTCCGTGGTTTCAGGCGATTCCGCCATCTCGCAGCTTCAAGCCGGAGCGATTGACTTCTATTCATTTAACCTGGCTTCGGACTCCTTCCCTGCCATTCGAGATGCCGGCTTGTCCTACTCACAGGCTTTCGGCGGTTACTATGGGATCAGCTTGAACCCGGCTGTGTTCACAGACACGACCCAGCTCAATCCGTTCTCGAACCGCAAGATCCGTGAGGCGATGAACTGGATGATCGATCGCGACTATATCAACCAGGAGATCTATGCCGGCGGCTCCCTGCCGAAGCTTCTTCCGGTTACCACGCAGCTGGTCGAATACACCAACCTGATCGATACAGCCCGGGCGCTCGAAACCAAGTATGCCTATGACTTCGATCGCGCCAAGGAAATCATCGATGCCGAGATGGAAGCCATGGGCGCGGAGCTTGTGGATGGCAAGTGGAGCTTTAACGGCGAGCCGATCACGTTAATTTTCCTCATCCGAAACGATGGTGACGGCACCCGCCAACCCATGGGCGATTATGTGTCCAACCAGCTGGAAAGCGTCGGCTTCACAGTGGACCGTCAGTATAAGACCTCATCGGAAGCTTTCCCGATCTGGCAAGGAACCACCGCGGCGGATGGGCAGTGGCATATGTATACCGCGGGATACATACCGTCTGGTTTGAGCTCTTTGCGCGATGAGAGCGGCAACATCCAGCAGAGCTATTTGAATACCAGTATTCAAGCCAGCGAGCCGTTCATCTCTAACGTGTCGGACCCCGAGTTCCAGGAGCTTGGAGATGCCCTGGCGCAGGGCAATTACTCTTCCAAGGAAGAGCGCGACGAGATGATGGCGCGAGCCCTCGAGCTTTCTATGGAAGATTCCCTCTTTGTATGGACCATCGATCAGCGCGTGTATGCGCCGTACAACGATAACGTCCAGGTGACCTACGATCTGGCCACGGGTCCGGAATCCACCAATGTCGGTCCCTATAACCTGCGCTTCGTTGGCGAGGAGGGCGGTACGATGAGGATCGGCACGAACGACCTCTTCACACAGCCCTGGAACACCGTCGGTGGGAGCAACTGGGTGTGGGATGCGTTTATCATGCGCGCAACGACGATGGGCACCTCCAATATCGGCGGCGGCGGGGGCTTGATGGCGGATCCCTATACAGGTCTGGCATATCCGCAGCGTATCGAGAGCGCCGAGCTCACCTATAAGGAAGGCTTGCCGATTACACAGAACCTGGACTGGCTGACCGTCAACACAGAACCGGAAGTTGTCGTGCCTGAGGATGCCTGGGTGGACTGGGATGCCACGGAGCAACGGTTTATCACGGCCGGTGAGAAGTTCCCGGATGGATTGACCGCCAATGTCAAGAGCGTTGTCGTCTATCCTGACGATCTGTTCGAGACCGTCACATGGCATGATGGCAGCCCCATCTCGGTGGGTGACTTCGTGATGTCGATGATCCAGGGCTTTGACCCCGGCAAGGAGGACAGTCCTCTTTATGATGCATCGCTGGCATTGAGCGTCAACGCGGGGCTCGAGTCTTTCAAGGGGTACCGCATCACCTCCACCGACCCGCTGACCATCGAAGCCTACAACGACGCCTATGTGACCGATGCCGAGCTCAACATTACGCCTCTCTGGCCGCAATCACCGTTCGGTCTTTCGGGTGAAAACAGCTGGCAGATCCTGGCGATCTCTAATCTGGCGGAGGCTGCCGGCGAGCTTGCCTATACCCAGACCAAGGCCGATGACCTTGAGGTGGAAAACACCAGCTGGGTGGGTGGCCCCAGCCTCGAGATCCTCGAGCGTTACCTGGATCAGGCTGCCAGCGAATCGTATATCCCCTTCGAGCCGACCCTCGGCGAATACATCACCCAGGAAGAGGCGGATCTGCGCTATGCCAACCTGCAGAACTGGTTCGAGGAGCACGGTCACTTCTGGGTGGGGACGGGCCCGTACTACCTGGACCAGGTATTTACCACAGAGAAGTCCCTCGTCCTGAAGAACAATGAAGAGTTCGTTGATCTTGCGGACCGCTGGGCGATCTTCAGTGAGCCTCAGCTGGCTACAGCTGTCCTGGATGGTCCGGGACAGGTCCAGGCTGGTCAAGAGGCGGTGTTCGACGCGACCATTAACTTCAAGGATCAGCCCTACCCCGCAGATGATATCCAGGGCGTGAGGTATATCTTGTACGATGCGAGCGGGAGTGTCGTAACCGTTGGCGACGCCACACCGGTTGGTGATGGTCAGTATCAGGTCACTCTCGATCCGGATACGACCACGGAGCTCCCGACGGGCGCCGCAAGGCTCGAGATCGCAGTCGTGCCGCTACCCGTAGCAATTCCTGCCTTTACCTCTCTGGACTTTGTGTCCTTGCCGTAACCTAGTGTAGCGACCCTTGTAATGTAAGCGTCCCGCAGGCGTTGAGTAAACCAAAAGCCTGCGGGACGTTCCACCCAATCAGGATTGTGAGGAAGCCATGGCAGTAGCTGCTCAAACGCCGTCAGAAACTGTAGGAGCGAAACGGGCGAGACATGAGGGCACTCTGGTGCGCGTCTCGCGCTATGTTTTTGTAAGACTGCTAACTCTTTTCGCTTCGGTTGTGGTCGGAGTCTATCTGACCATTATGATCGCCAACATGGGTGGTTTTGTCGATACGATCATGCGGGGCGAGATTCGCGATCGCGTGACTCAAACCATCGCAGCGAATCCGGCTGCGCGCCAGATGGATCCGGACGTCCGGCAAAAATTGATCCAGGATACCATCGCGGTGGAGGAGGAACGCCTTGGACTGAATGTACCGGTTGCTGTCCGTAACTTTCGCTATCTCTCCAACGCGCTCACTCTCCAGCTGGGGCGTGCTCATAACATGACGAGCGACTCCGGTTCGAAGCAGGTGCGCCTCATCATCCTGGAGCGACTGCCTCCCACCCTGCTGCTTATGGGGATCTCACAGCTATTCCTGTTCTTTTCCAGCATCTTCCTGGCGCTCAACCTCTCTCGTCGCTATGGGAATTTGTGGGACCGGGCGGTGGTCGCATTGTCTCCTACCTCTTCAGTGCCGCCCTGGTTCTACGGGATCTTCATGATCCTGATCTTTTCCGCCCTGCTCCAGGTCCTTCCCTTTGGCGGCATGGTGGATTCCCCGCCTCCGAGCAATCCCGTTGACTATTCGATCAGCCTGGCAAAGCACTTGATCCTGCCGGCCTCCTCACTGGTCTTGAGTTCCTTCTTCCTGAGCATTTACAACTACCGCACATTCTTCCTGATCTACTCCAGCGAAGATTATGTGGAGATGGCGAGGGCGAAAGGCTTGCCGGCGCGGCAGGTGGAGCGCCGCTATATCCTGCGTCCCACCCTGCCCAACATCATCACGAATTTTGCGCTGCTCATCATCACTCTGTGGACGGGCGCCACCATTACTGAAACGGTCTTTCTCTGGCCTGGCTTGGGCCGCACTCTCTTCCAGGCAGTGGGCTTATACGATATTCCTATTATTGTTGGTTCGACCATTATCTATGCCTATCTGCTCGCGTTGACCGTGTTTCTCCTGGATTTCATCTACGCCCTGGTTGATCCCAGAGTCAAGCTGGGCAGCCGTTAAGCCATGAACGCACTCAAAAGCTCATTCCGAAGCCTTTTGCATTACCCATCGGCAGTAGTAGGGATGCTGGTCGTGTTTCTGCTGATCTTTACCGCCGTGTATGCCGTGATCCGGATTCCTTACAACGAGGCTATTCGTTTATGGCGCGGCGGGGAAGAGGTCTGGTACCAGAACCCAAAATTTGCCGCGCCAGCCTGGATCAATGTCTTTTCGAGCAAGAAATACGCGGAATCATTTGCTGTCCGGACCTCCGACGGGAGCATGCCGGCAGAAGTCGTAGCAAGTGGTGAGGGGACATCCACGTTATCCACCTCCTACACCTTTGACTTTTCGTCCGACTACTATCCCCAGGACTTGATCCTGTATCTCACCTCAAGATACGAGGAGAAACAACCCTTTGTTTCGGCAGAATTGCTGACCCCGGATGGAAGGACGATCAGGCTTGCTAACATAGCGCTTGGAAAGAAACTGACTTACCGTTTCTCTCAGGATGAGAAGCTGAAAACGAAGCTCAGAACGGACGATGTGATCTCAAGTCTATTCTCCAACCCGGAGACCGGAGAACTGGTAAAGGGACAATATCAACTGTTGGTCACAGGTGCGACCTTTGAGCCTGAGTCAGAGATCAACGTGGAGTTTGTTTTTCACGGGCAGGTCTACGGCCTGGCAGGCACGGATCATGCCCGCCGTGACCTGGTTGTGCCTCTTCTGTGGGGCGCGCCGGTCGCCCTGGCATTCGGCCTGGTTGCCTCGCTGGGTACTGCTGTGACTACCATGATCATCTCGGCTCTTGGCACCTGGTACGGCGGCTGGGTGGACCAGTTGATCCAGCGCATCACCGAGATCAATCTTGTTTTGCCTTTTCTATCCATCCTGATCATGGTTGGAACATTTTACTCCCGCAGCATCTGGGTCATCCTCGGCACAACCATCCTGTTGAGCATTTTTACGGGTGCCATCCTGGGGTACCGGTCTATTTTCATGCAGTTAAAAGAGTCGATGTACATCGAAGCCGCGCGTGCATATGGCGCCAGCAATCTGCGCATCGTCTTTGTGTATTTAATCCCGCGCATGATCCCGCTCCTGATCCCGAGCCTGGTCCTGGCAGTTCCCTCATTTGTATTCCTGGAAGCGGGTCTCGCGGTGCTGGGACTGGGTGACCCGGTGCTGCCGACCTGGGGCAAGATGATCGACGATGCGAACCGCAACGGCGCTCTCTATCGCGGTTATTACTACTGGATCCTCCAACCGACGACGCTGCTCATGGTCACAGGTCTCGGCTTCGCCATGCTCGGCTTCGCCCTGGACCGCGTCTTCAACCCCAAGCTGAGGGACGTATGATCAACGCCGCCAGCCAAACGCCCCATTCGGCAACGCTGCTCAAGATCGAGGGGCTGGTTCTGCATTTCAAGACAGGCTCCGGGACGGTGCAGGCTGTGGATGGGGTGGACTTTGAGCTGGATACAAACCGCGCTGTGGTGGTTCTCGGCGAGTCCGGCTGCGGCAAAAGCTCTCTTGCCAAAGCGATCCTGCGCCTGTTACCGCGCAACGTCGAAAAATACAGCGGTGAAGTGTATCTGCAAGGCACAGATGTGATGAGGTTTGACGATGAGCAGTTCCGCAAGAATGTCCGCTGGGCGGAAATCTCTCTCGTGCCGCAGGCAGCGATGAACTCTCTGAATCCGGTCATCAAGGTCGGGGACCAGGTTGCCGAGCCCGCTATGATCCATCTGGGCCTCAAGAAGGATGAGGCGCTCGGACTGGCGCGGCGTATGTTCCAGCACGTGGGCGTTCCGGCGGACTTTCTACAACGTTACCCATTTGAGCTGAGCGGCGGGATGCGCCAGCGCGTGGCGCTGGCGATGGCGTTGGTCACCAGTCCGAGTCTGATCGTCCTCGACGAGCCGACCTCCGCCCTCGACCTGCTCACGCAAGCTAATATCATGAATGTGCTCAAGCGCATCAAGCATGAGCTGGGGACTTCGTTCATCCTGATCACCCACGATATCGCCACCTCCAGCGAGCTTGCCGACGAGGTCGCGATTATGTATGCCGGTCAGATTGTGGAAGTGGGCCACGCCCGCGATTTCTTCCCGGCGCCGCTGCATCCCTATGCCCAGATGCTGATGGCAAGCGTGCCCCGCCTGCGCAGTGAATCAGATCCGATGTTCATCACGGGCCAGCCGCCGAGCCTGATCGTTCCGCCGGCCGGCTGCCGGTTCAAAGCGCGCTGCCCGTTCCGGTATGACAAATGTGACCGGGAACCGCCCATGTTCGGCAAGAATGGGCGCAAGGTCAAGTGCTGGCTGTATGAATAGGGAGGCTAAGTGAATAAATATCTTCAGATCGTCTGGCTGATCGCCACCGTCACATCCTGGCTTTCATTCGGATTTGCTTCCTGGCAATGGGCGGATGGGTTTAACCGCGGGATGTTCGTCCTTACTCTTCTCTGGTTTATTATCAGCCTGGTTCTTTTCATGATTGGTTTCTGGTTTCGAAAATCCTCCTCATAACGAGTCTTCATGCCTACTTCTGCCCTCTACGATTCCCTTCGCAGCTTCAAAGATATCCACAAAGTTGTGCTTGATCTCACGGATGATCTGAGCGATGAGCAGCTCAACTGGAAACCGGAGGGCTACAGCACCTCCATTGGGTTCCACCTCTGGCACCTGGCGCGTGAATCCGATTATCTAAAGGCAGCTATCCTGCATCATGTTCCGCAGCTCGTGCCCGAGTTCGGGGATGGCAAGGAAATCTGGGAAAAAGAAGGCCTTGCCCAGAAATGGGGCTTTCCGGAAGAGCTGCACAAGACCGTCGGGACGGGACTCACAGATGATGTCGCTGCGACGTTGCCCATCCCTGCCAAGGATGAGCTGCTCGGTTATTTGCGGAACTCCTACCAGGCGATCGAAGACTTTATCGAATTGCTCGATACCCGATATCCGACGTTCGAAAACATAGACGAAGAGTTGCAAAAAAAGATCGAGATGATCCGGTTGAACCTCCTAGTGTTTCTCACGCATGACTGCCGTCATCTCGGCATGATGGAATGCCTGAAGGGACTGCAGACGGGGTTTGGCTCAGCCACCGAGAAGAGGAAATAACGTCAGGTCCTGATGAAGCTCACCGAAATCGCCTTCTTCACAGAGCACGTTTCTCAAATGACCGATTTTTATCGCCGCTTACTGGGCGTTGAGCCGGTTGCCAGGTCGGAGTCTATGGCGATTTTCCTGCTGAATGAAACCAAGATTTTTATCCACCAGACCTATGCTCCCAACGACGGAGAACTGCCGCCTGAAAATCACCACGCCATCGCAGTGCAAGATGTCGACAGGGTTTGCGAGGAACTGAGGCAACGAGGGCTTAGGCTGGAAATCCTTCCACAGGACTATTACTGGGGTCGCTCGGCGTATTTACGCGATCCGGATGGACATTTGCTAGAGATTACGAATGAGAAGTAATTCTGACAAGGAGCGATTCCCATGCTGGACGAATTCAAGGAAGTCCTAATGTCCTCCGACCCGGCAGGACGGAGGAATGGCAAGAAACATTCGGGGACCTTACTCTCGATCCGGGATCTACGCGTCTGGTACGAATTGCGCCGCCTGGGTTTCGGGCATGCCGGTTACGTTAAGGCTGTGGACGGCGTCAGCTTTGATATGGACGAAGGGGAAACGGTGGCTGTTGTGGGGGAGTCGGGGTGCGGGAAGTCCAGCCTGATGAAGACCATCCTGGGACTGAATATCCCCACCGAGGGTGAGGTCGTTTTCGACGGCGAGCCCCTATCCGAGCTGGATGGCGAGGGCTTACGCCAGTACCGCTTCAGGATTGGGTATGTGCAACAGGACCCATATGGGGCGCTGCCGCCCTTTATGAATGTGCAAAAGATTCTAGAAGAGCCCCTACTCATCAGCGGTTTGACAGATAAGGAAGAACGACTGGCGCGTATTCACAAGGTGATGACGGAAGTCAAGCTGCATCCGGTGGAGGACTATTTGAATAAATTCCCCCACATGTTGAGCGGCGGGCAGCAGCAGCGCATTGTGATCGCCCGCGCGATGCTGCGGGAACCCAAGCTGATCGTCGCAGACGAGCCAGTCTCCATGCTGGATGCCTCCGTGCGGGTCGAGATCCTCAAGCTGATGCATGCCTTACAGGAGGCCCACGGGCTTTCTGTAATTTACATTACCCACGATCTCTCGACGGTGAAATATTTCTCGCGCCGCATTTTCGTTATGTACGCCGGCAACCTGATCGAAAAAGCCGATACCCGTCGCCTGCTCAATAACCCGCTCCATCCCTATACCCACGCCCTGCTTGCCGCCACTTCGGACCCGGATGCCATCAACGCCGAGTCCTACAAGGAAGTGCCGCCCGGAGAGCCGCCCAGCCTGGTGAGCCCACCGGCTGGCTGCCGCTTTCATCCGCGTTGCCCGCACTTCATGGCAGGCTTGTGCGATGTCAAATCCCCGCCCGACTTCGAGCCGGAGCCCGAGCACTTCGTGGCTTGCTGGTTGTACCAGGCTAGCCCCGCGCATTCGAACGGCACCGAGATGGCAGACAGTGGAGTGCCGGCTATTCGCCCAGACCTGTAGTTGAAAGGTGAGTTTAACGTATGTTCAGCTCCCCGCGTTTCCTCTTCCGTTTCGGAATCTTCCTGATGATTGTCGGTATTGTGCTGCCGTTTCTAATGAGCATTCGAATGGTGGAGTCTACTTTCTTACTCAACTTCCTTTCCTACGGCGCCTCGGTGGCAGGGCTGTCTCTTGGATCGATCGGTTGGATGATGGGGTCGAGGGAGAGGAAAGAGTGATCATTCTTCATGGAGCGCGTACGCAACGACCTCATCAAGTGTCATCTTTCGCCCTTCCACATATAAATCGGAAAATTTCTCTCTCCCCAATTTTGCAACACATGCTGAGATGATCTTATCCACATCCGCCTGCTCGAGGCGTGGACGGGTATCTCGGATTTTCTCGCGTGTGATATCCGCCCAACCAACCAGCCGAGCGGCGTATTCTGGTTTGCCCACCGCGATAAATAGCCCCGCCATTCCTTCCAGCGTGAATGCAACCCCGTTCTCGCTTTGATCAATTAAAAATTCTCGTGCCATTTCTCTAAAGTTGGCATGTGCTACGGTTAGATTGCCCTCGTATAAGGCAAGGTAACCTAAGAAAGTGCGACTCCATAGCACGGTCATACGAGTTCCGATTTCCTCCCAAAGTTTTAGTGCTTCCTGTAAATATTTAGATGCTTGGACGTAATCTCCTTGTGCCATGGTCATCCGTCCCTGGTTGGATAAGAGAAAAGCTTTCGCATCTTTATCATTCAATTGATCGCTCATCCGCATTGCCTCATCCAATTTTTGCCGAGCCAACTCAAAGTCGCCGTTGAACAGAGCAGATCTTCCGAACTGGCTCAGAGCCATCGCAAGGCGGCTCCAATCACCGCATTGCCGAAACCACATAATCGCCTGTTCTAAACACGCAAACTGTTTATCTCCGCTGTACATAAAACTCAATTGGTTTAGCGCTTCTGCTTGCCTCCAGATATCGCCAAGCGACTTTGCGAGCACGAGGGATTGTTCGCTATAGCTCGCGTTTCCCGGGACATCCGCCAAGTAGCCTAATGAAAGAAGACTATCTATCTCGCCTTCCTGATCTCCGCAAGCCCTGAATAAATCTAGGGATAGCTCCGTGGCAGAACGCGCTTGCAGAAATTGTTCAAGCCACGTTAGAAGGCGCCCTTGCGCAAGTAATGCCTTTGCGCTCGCATGAGGATATGTCGTTGAATTTGGATTCTCAACCAACTTCGCCAGCCAGTGAGCTCCTTCTCGGATATCGAAACTTTCCCAAAAGCGATACAACCGACCTAACAAATATAGTCCTGCCTCAGGATTGGTTTCATTTGCCCACTCCACCGCGGTGCGGATGTTGTCACGTTCATCGTTCAAACGTGACATCCACTCTGCCTGTGCGGGACCTCTTAATGCCGTTTCTGCTTGCTCTGACAATCTCACGAAGTAATTTAAGTGGCGAGTGCGGATATCGGCGTCTTCTCCAGCCTCATCTAGTTTTTCACTGGCATATTGCCGCACAATTTCATGAAACCTGTAACGCGTCTCATACCTCGATTGTTTGTTCACCAACATTAGAGATTTCTTGATCAGCGCACTGATAACATCCGGAACATCCCCCTCACAGATTGCCTCCGCGGATTCAAGCGTCCAGCCGCCGGCAAATATTGACAAATGCCGCATGAATCTTTTCTCCGGCTCAGAAAGTAAGTTCCAACTCCATTCCATGGAAGTCCGTAGGGACTGATGCTTTGGTAGAATCCTTGCGTTTCTGGTGGTAAGCAACTCGAAGCGATTCTCAAGCTGAGAAGCGATTTGCTCCGGAGAGAATGTCTGGATGCGCGCGGCAACCAGCTCAATGGCGAGTGGAATACCATCCAGGCGCGCGCAGATCAGGGCGATAAAAGGCAGGTTCTCCATGGTTAGAGCAAAATCCATGTTAACGAGCTGAGCACGTTCGTCGAATAGACGAAGTGCCTCATACTCGTTCGGCTTGTCCGGCGACGCAATGTCTTTGATATCTGGAACTGCCAGTGCTGGCACGAGATACAGTGCCTCTCCAACAACCCCCAGCGCTTCACGGCTGGTAGCCAGTATTTTTAATTCGGGGCAGTTCTTGAGCACTTTGTCAGAAAACTCTGCGCAGGCATCCAGCAAGTGCTCACAGTTATCCAGGATGAGCAGGGTTCTCTTGTTGCGTAGGACCTGAATGAGTACTTCCATCAGCGGGCGGTCAGATTGATTTCGAATCCCAAATATCCCGGCAACTGTTTGTGGGACAAGCGCAGGATCACCGAGCGAGGCAAGCTCCACAAACCACACACCGTTCGGATAAGCCTGCAATAATCCACGGCCCACTTCCTGAGCCAGGCGTGTTTTGCCAATGCCGCCTGCCCCGGTCAACGTCACAAGGCGGTGCTCGGAGAGTCGGCGCCGGATACGCTCGATATCCACCTCCCGCCCGACGAAGCTGGTGATGGAAACCGGTAGGTTGGTTCTTGGCTCCTGAAGTGGAGAAGATGAAACCGTTCCATTGGGAAGCCCTGCCAGCCCACGGGCGAACAGAATCCAATCCGGGCGCTCCGGTCCGGGAATTCCCAATTTTGCCAACAGAATATCCGCAAGCTCTTTCGACGGCTTCAGTCCCCCGGATTCGATCCGGCGCAGTGTAATCCGCGCGCATCCAGCCTGATCTGCCAGCTCCTGCTGTGTGAGATCCAGGATGCGTCGCCGCTGGCGCAGCCATTCCCCAAATGAGATGTCTTCCGAGGTCTTTTTGTTCATAGGCATCACCCTGCGGTGATCTGCCTCTTACTCTCATTCCCTAATTTTGACCGGTTGTATCACATTTTATATCCATTTTGGCATTATGGGAATTCGAGGCGGCTGGTTCAATGGGGATGCAGGCGATCACATTTCTGTTTCGGATGCCTGAAAAGAACAAACATCTCCGTTTATCAATTTATAGGAAATCACGTACGATGAACGCGCTATCTAAACTCTTTACGATCTGTACCGCCCTTTCATTTCTGCTCTGCGGTTGCGGTTCACAGCCCGGTCCGGTTGCTGAAAAAGAAGCTGCCCGGCAACCAAAGGCTGCCTATCAGATGATGCTTGGCAAATCTGTAACCGATCCGCCGTTGGCGAGCTTCCTCGCCAGCAACCTCTGCTCAAGCGCCGACCAGTTCTGGATCTGCAAAGAAGCAGGGATGGCGTTCTGGTTGAATGGGAATCTGACTGTCGAAACGGTCTATCTCTACGTGAATAACACAGACGGGTTCGAGCCTTATCACGGCGCGTTGCCGTTTGGGCTGAAGTTTTATGACACCCTGGGTGCGGTGGAATACAAACTACAGCGCCAGGGAGTGGGTAATGATGGACATCCGGATTCCGGGGTGACGCCTGATCATATGTATTACCGGGCGATCTACAAGGAAGCGGGCATGACCATCGTTTATAACGCCCCGGCTGCGGACGAGGACGCGACGATCCGTGCCATCCTGATCAGCAAATAGTGGAGATGTAACATGGCAAGCTTGACTGATCTCACCCGACGTGAGCTGGAAATCCTTCAACTAGTCCTTGCCGGCAAGACCAACAAAGCCATCGCCCGTGAAATGTTCATCAGTGAGAAAACGGTTGAATTCCACCTGGACAACATCTATAGAAAGGTTGGAGTACAGACACGGATGATGGCGGGAGTCTGGGCGCTCCAGCAGGGGTTGGAGGTAGAGGTCGTTGGGAGGAAGACTCAGCTCTCTTCCAGGGCATAGGAGAGGGCTTCTTCTGAGGTCATCCTTTTTCCCGCCTCGTATGCCTCGCGAAGGCCCTTTGCCCCCAGGGTTGAGGCGCAGGCGGCAATGAGCTTATCTGCAATTGCCTGCTCGAAGTTGGGGCGCGGGTCCTGTACTTTTTCGCGGGTCGCATCCGCCCAGCCGATCAGCCGGGCTGCGTATTCAGCCTTACCGGTCACGGTAAACAGCTCCGCGAGACCTTCCAGGGCGAAGACAGCTCCGATGGTGTAACCGTCCTTCTCAAAATTCTGTGCAGTCTCTGCCAGGAGTTGGCGCGCTTCCATGAGATTGCCCGCGCGCAACACGACGAATCCCAGGCGGACCTGAGCCCAGAGATAGGACATCCGATTTCCTCGCTCCCGGGCGGACACCATGATGTCCCTCAACAGGGTCTCTGCCTGTTCATACTCTCCCTTCATCATGGCTATCAGGCTCTTTGTGACCCTGGGATTATCCCAGATATTTGCCCGCCGGTTGGACTGCCACAACTGCAGGGCTTCGTCCACGTGTTTCTCCCCTGCCTCGAAATCTCCATGCAGCACTTTGAATTGTCCCAGCAAGCCGAGCAGATTTGCAAGAGTAATATGATCGCCGACTTCTCGAAATAAAGGGATCGCCTTTTCCCAGTATACAAAGCGCCGCTCCAGATCTTTATAGCCCCAGCCCAGATACAGCAGGGCATTCGCCTCGCGCCAGCGATCGTCCAGCGCCTGCGCCAACGACAGAGCCTGCTCTCCAATTTCAAGGGATGTTTCGATCTCTTCCTTGAACTGATACATATTCTCCAGGGAAATCAGGACATCCACCTCCCCGCGGCGATCTCCGGCCGCGCGGAACAATATCAGGCTTTCTTCTGCCACGGTAAGCGCGCGGTCGAAGTGTTGAAGCCATGTAAGAAGCCAGCTGTAGGTCTTCAGCGCATGTGCGCGGGCGAGCGGAAAATCTTTTGATTCCGGTTTTTTGATGAAATTCTCCAGCCAGCGCCGGCCCTCGGGCAGGTTTGCGCTTTCCCAGTAGCGCATCAAATTGCTGGATAGATACAGTCCCGCTTCGACATCGATCTTATCTGCCCAGTGCAGCGCGACGCGAAAATTATTGCGCTCATCGTTGAGACGTTCCATCCAATCCACCAGCCCAGGACCTCTCAGCTCCCTTTCAGCGCGCTCTGCCAGGTCCTGAAAATAACCCAGGTGCCAGGTGCGGAGCGTATTCTGCTCGCCGGACTCGATCAGTCTTTGCAGCGCATATTGGCGCACAATTTCGTGAAAACCGTAGCGAGTCCCGCCATCTGTTTGATGCACTACGAGGAGCGACTTCTTGACGAGCGCGCCGGTCAAATCCAAAACATTCCCATCGCAGACAGCCTGGGCTGCCTCCAGCGTCCAGCCGCCGGCAAAGATGGAAAGCTGCCGCAGAAAGCGGCGCTCGGTTTCAGCAAGCAATCCCCAGCTCCAATCCATCGAAGCTTGCAGGGTCTGGTGACGGGGCAGGATGGTGTGGGCGTCGCTTGCCAGCAGGGAGAAGGAGTGCTTCAGCTGAGCCAGGATCTCTTCGACGCGCAGTATGTTAACACGTGCGGCAGCCAGCTCGATTGCCAGAGGAATTCCATCCACTTTGCGGCATATATCTACCACCGCGCGGACGTTCTCCCCGGAAAGTTGAAATGAAGTCAGCGCCAGGGAAGCGCGTTCGGCAAACAACTGGATCGCTTCGAATTCGACCAGCCGCTCAACCGGACCGCTGCCCTCTTCAGGAAGAGGCAGGGAGGGCATCGTATAAATCGCCTCACCCTGTATGCCCAGCGCCTGCCGGCTGGTGGCGAGCACTCTGAGTGCCGGGCAGCTGGTGAGCAGCCCGGTGACCAAGTTTGCGCAGGCATCGAGCAAGTGCTCGCAGTTGTCCAGAATCAGCAGGCTATGCTTTACGCGCAGGGACTCGACCAGCGTCTCGAGAAGCGGCCGGTCGCCACTCTCGCGAATATCAAAGATGGAAGCGACCGTCTGTGTCAGCAGGTCCGGATCAGAGAGAGATTCCAATGGGACGAACCAGACCCCGTTGGGATACCGATTCACCACCCTCTGTCCTACTTGCAATGCCAGGCGGGTCTTGCCGATTCCCCCCGCGCCTGCCAGAGTAACCATCCGTTTCTTATCGATCAGCTGAATGACCTCGCTCTGCTCTCTTTCCCGCCCGATGAACGTGGAGAGCTGGTGAGGCAGGTTGTGCTGAGCGATGGTCACTTGTGTTGGCTTTTGGACGGGAAATGGCTTTGCCTCCCCCCTGCGAATTTTTCTGTAGAGCTCGCGCGTCTCCGGTTGAGGGTCGAGGTTGAGCTCTTTCCGCAGGATCTGCTCAACTTCTTGGTACTGCTTCAAGGCTGCAGTCTGCTGCCCTGCTTGCCAGTAGACCTCCATGAGCAGCCGGTGCGCCTCTTCGTCCAGCACATTGATGCCGACCAGGCGGCGGGCATAGGGGACAGCCTGTGCTGCCTGCCCCGTCACGCAATATGCCTCGGAGAGTTTTGCCAGGACCGTCGCCAGCTTGTGACGTAAGTCTTCCGATCTGGCAAAGGCCCAGTCGTTGAAGGGATGGGCGTCTTTCAGGCTGAACCCGGTCAGGAAGTGGTTACGGTAGAGCCCGGCAGCTTCCAGCAGGAGAGAGATGCGCGTCGGGATGTTCTGCTGCATGCATCCCTCTGCGAGCCGCGACTCGAACTCACGAACATCCAGCCAGAATTCTGCCGGGCTGGTATTCATGCCAACCTTGCCATGTTCCGTGCTGAGCCAGCCTTCCCCAAGCTTTTTCTGGATCTCCCACAGGATCTGCCGCAAGTTCTTGAACGCGCCCGACTGGCTCGTATCGGGCCAGAGCAGGGCGCTGAGCGACTCACGGGCGTGCTCGCCCGGCTCGATGGCAAGATACGCCAGCAGGGCTAGCCCTTTGCGACGCTCCAATCCAACGGGTTCGTGATCGAGATGGATCTGCGCGGGACCCAAAAAATTCAGCGCGAGTCGCGGGGCCATACTCTCCTTCTTCAATAGCGGGTGCTTTCATTATATCCCGCAAATTTGTCCAACCTGGTGGCTCGCGGATTTTGAGACGTTTTCCGAGACGGATGCGAGACAGGGCCTGAATAGACTATGGGCATGATCAACCAATTCAGAAGGAGAAAATCATGAACACGTTTTTCAAAACCCTTAGTTTGCTCGCGATCCTGGCATTCTCTGCCGCATGCGGTGTAGTGGACATCCCGCCCATGCTAGACGTCGCGCAGGCAGCTCCGGCAGAAGCCGGTTACCAGATCACGCTCGGTAAATCCATGAGCGACCGTACGGTTGCCGATTTCATTGCAGGTAACAGTTGCCACGCATCCGGTTCATTTCAGCTTTGCCCGTCTGCCGGGCTTGCGCTGTGGGCGGATGACGAGCGCGTCGTCGAGACAGCTTATTTGTATATCGCCAGCTCGGGGAACTTTGTGCCTTATCGTGGTGAGCTGCCATTGGGCCTGGAGCGGACGGACACCATGATGGATATCGAAGAGAAGCTCGGCCAGCCGGTTGTGGTGTATGCCCCGCAGGCTGGCTGGGAGCCCGGATTGCCAGATGAGAGCAGCGCACCAGACCGTATCCACTACCGCGCCGTCTATAGCCGGTTTGGCATCACCATTCTCTACAACTCACCGTCGCCTAAGGACAAGAACACTGGTATCCACGCAATCCTTGTTTCCAGGTAAGGCAGCCGGAACTCAAATTCAAATCGCCCCTGCACTCGCATTGTGTGCTGTGTGTGCAGGGGCAAGACAGGAGAACAATCATGAACAACTACCGTAATGCGTTGCCTCAGCTCGGCGGCAGACTCTATCTCACCGATGGCGGGATCGAAACCACCCTCACCTTTCATGAAGGCCTCGACCTGCCAGACTTCGCTGCCTTCCACCTTTTGCAGACCGCTGAAGGAACGGCTGCCCTGCGCAGGTATTTTTGTACATATGCAGAACTAGCCTCCCGCTTTGGAACTGGGCTCATTCTGGAGAGCGCCACCTGGCGGTCGAACCCGGACTGGGGAGGGCGTCTGGGGTATACACCAGCAGCTCTCATGGAAGCCAATCTCAAAGCTATCGAGATGCTCGATGAGCTGCGTCAGGAATTTGAAACGATACAGACGCCGGTTGTGATCAGCGGCTGTATCGGCCCGCGCGGCGACGGGTATGTGCCCGGCGATGTTATGTCCGCGCAGGAAGCAGAAGCGTACCACTATGAGCAGATCGAGACCTTTGCCCGTTCGGCTGCCGACCTGGTGACTGCAATTACGATGAATTATGTGGAAGAGGGAATCGGCATTGCGCAGGCTGCTCGTAAGGCAGGCATCCCTGCTGTCATTTCGTTCACGGTAGAAACTGACGGCAATCTGCCCACGGGGCAGTCTCTAAAATCTGCTATCGAACAGGTGGATAGAGCCACAGCCGGGTATCCCGCCTACTACATGATCAACTGCGCTCACCCGACCCATTTCGAGCACATCCTCGCAGAAGGTGGGCAGTGGCTGGAGCGGCTACGAGGCATCCGGGCGAACGCTTCCCA
>DATHTH010000034.1:0-23734 GCA_035463495.1 Anaerolineales bacterium
AGCAGCTCGGCAACCTGTGCGCATGCCGTTTGATCTCCGGAGACCATACTGATCGGCGCCCCGAAATGTCCGGCGACGGCCGCGTTCAATCCATATTCACCGGTCAAGATTTCGTTGAGCCAGACGTTCGCCACAGTCCGGGAGGACCAGGTGTGGTCAAGGATCGCATCCGGCGATCCATTGCGGGCGTGATAGCCGATGAACATCACCCCGTCAACCGTCTTATCAATGCCCTGCATCATCGAAAACGGAGAGGGGCTGCCGGTGTTCAGGCGGGCGCGCGGATCAAGCTCCTCGATCAGAATATTCGACCCATTCCAGTGCCCGTCCGCCACGATGACCTCCCGCGCACCGGCGTCGTACGCGCCGCGGATCGCGGCATTGACGTCCTGAGTCATCAGCCTTCGAAAGCGTGCATATTCTGCGTGGCCTGGCGTTACCTGGTCCCAGGTTGTCACGCCGGTGATTCCTTCCATATCCGTCGCAATCAGAATTTTCATAGTCAGTTTCCTTAGAGAGTCAGATCGCCTGTTTCGGGAGACGGCGAATTCGCGGTCCAGCGCTCAGCCAGCTTGCCGAGCAGGGGATAACGATAGTCATCTCCTTTCAAGAGGCGGTAGCCAGCCCACTGCCCCAGGATGTGCAAAAAGGGCACCAGCAGGACCAAGAGGATGGACAGCAAGAGGACGACACTGAAAAGCAGAAGTCCTATTAATCCGATGGGCGAATCGAAGCTTTGTGTTCCAATCGTTTGGATCCCAACGATAAACAGAACTAAGCCGATCGAGTATAAGAAAAACGCTATAAAGTAAAGAAGTGTTGTGCCTGCTTGATAGAGAAGCGTTTGAGCGGACTGTAGTTTGAGGAAGGCACTACGTCTGCCCTCGAGGATTAATGCCGTCAGCGGCGCAAGCATTCCCCAGAGAAATATGAGGATGCTGAAATGTCCCATTGCAGCGACCCAGCGGACTTCGTGATCCTCATGTAACCATGGTCTGTCCGTTGGCTTATCAGGAGGAACATGTTGCAGATAGCGAGCCAGTCGGTTTCCCATAATCGGGTAGCGAAAGTCTTGCCCGAGGGCACAGCGTATAGCCGCAATGATCGGCAAAATAATATAGATGCCCAGCATGGCAAACATGAATATAAAAAAACCGCTCATCCACATGGACAAGCGCGTATCTGAGATTCCACCCTCATCTCTACCGTCCAGGGTATTCAAGAAAGTAACCACCAGGACAATCGTGACGACTGCGGTAAGTAACGCCCAGACCGTGTATCCGAGCGACTGGTAGCCTAATGCCTGCAAGCTCTGGAAGGATGCGTAGCTGGACTTCCGCCTCTGGTCTGACCATCCCAGAACAGGCAGGGCAATGCCTATCCCAAAGGCCAGTGCCGAGAGATGCGAGAGGACAGCCCAGATACGTTCTTCCGCGGTTGTTGCGGTCGGTGTAGTGTTCATTTCGTGGGTGGGCTTGCTTGAGGGTGTCGCTACAGGGGCAGCCCGCCAGTCAGTTCATATGTAACGTCCACAGGGTGATTACGTCCTGATTTTATCAGAGAGCCTCGTGATAACCATTCCTTCAAAGGAGTATAATCACAGAGAATATCCATTTTGGAGGAATGATGCCCGAGCTCGCCATGTTTTCCCTCAGCGAAGAGCATAAAATGATCCGCGACACTGCCCGTGACTTTGCAGAAAAGGAGATCGCGCCGATCGCCGCAGAGTTCGACGAGAGCGGAGAATTTCCTGGTGGGACGATCAAGAAGATGGGGGAAATGGGCTTTATGGGCATTGAAGTTCCCGAACAGTATGGCGGCGCGGGTATGGATACGCTTGCCTATGTGCTGGCGCTCGAGGAGATCTGCAAGGTAGATGCATCGCACGGCGTCATTATGTCCGTGAATAATTCGCTGTATTGCCATGGCATTATGAAGTTCGGCACGGAGGAACAGAAGCAGAGATTCGTCACGCCGGTGGCGTCCGGGGAGGCGATTGGTGCTTACTCCCTGACGGAGCCACAGAGCGGCTCGGATGCCGGGACGATGAAGAGCCGCGCCACCCGTCAGGGCGACGATTACATTCTCGACGGGCGCAAGTCCTGGGTCACGAGCGGGCCGGTAGCGGATTACTATGTTGTGTTTATGATGACCGACCCCGATAAAAAGCAAAAGGGCATCACCGCCTTTCTGGTGGAAGCGAACACACCCGGCTTGACGCGCGGCAAGAAGGAGCCGAAGCTGGGCATTCGCGCCTCTGCCACGAGTGAGCTGATCTTCGAGAACTGCTGCGTACCGGCTGCCAACCGTCTCGGTGAAGAAGGGGATGGCTTCAAGATCGCGATGACCGTCCTGGATGCGGGCAGGATCGGGATCGCGACCCAGGCGCTGGGGATCGCGGAAGCGGCTTATGAAGCGGCTCGCAAATACGCGGTGGACAGAGAGGCGTTCGGTCAGCCGATCGGGGCCTTCCAGGGGACTGGCTTCAAGATCGCAGACATGAAGACACGCATTGAAGCTTCCCGTTTACTGATCTACAATGCCGCCATGGCAAAAGAAAAGTCGAAGGCAGATGGCGGTCGCTATTCCCTGGAAGCGTCTATGGCGAAATTATTTGCCTCCGAGACTGCGATGTACGTCGCGCACCAGGCAGTGCAGATTCACGGGGGAATGGGATATAGCCGTGAACTGCCCCTGGAGCGCTATTTTCGTGATGCAAAAATTACGGAGATCTATGAGGGGACGAGTGAGATCCAGCGCCTTGTCATTTCGCGAAGTGAGTTGGGATTGAAATAGCCTTCTTTTCGAAACGGGTGGACTATGATCCTGCCAAGATTGTTCGTCAAAGCCACAATCCCCATTATTTCCATCTTCCTGATTTTGGTAGGAATTATCCAACTGCGCGCTCAAATCTGGACAGCCGGCGCGATCTGTCTGATCCTTGCTATGGCAGGCTTTATGTTTGGCATGCGCATGTTCGAAAACAGCCCGTTCACGGCTGAAGAGAGTGAGATCGTCAGGCCGTTCATCCGGCCGGCGCTTTTGTGGGCACTTGTCCTTAGCTTGGTTGCGCTCTCAATGCTTTACGTTGTCGATAACTCTGCTAGCGCCGAGAGCGATCGCATCGCGGCTGGCGCCTGGCTTACCAGTGTGATACTTGGCTTGGTTCTGGTCTGGGGAAAGCGACCTGAAGCGGGAGTAACCCAGCGGTTTCTCGAGCGGATCCGGATCCACCGTGTCGAGCTCATTCTTCTAATGGTCATTCTTTTGCTGGCGCTGGCGCTGCGCACGATCGATTTATCTACGCATCCCTATCCCTGGTCGGGTGATGAGACTTCCATCGGCACAGAAGGAATGCGCATTCTCAGCGGCAGTGTCACCAATTTTTTCGCGACCGGTTGGTCCAGCCAGCCGAACTGGTCGTTTGTCCCAACTGCCATCACTGAATGGATACTCGGAAAGAACATCGTCGCAGTACGGCTGACGAGCGCCCTCGCGGGAACACTGGCTGTCTTGTTTGTTTACCTCGCTGGTCGTGAGCTTTTCAATCCCACCATTGGTTTGATGGCAGGTGCCTTCCTTGCATCGATCCCATATAATCTGCAGTTCAGCCGGATCGGCGTCCACAATGTAATGGATAGTTTGATGTCTTCGCTGGTCTTCTGGCTGATCGCCCTGGCAATCAAAAAGGATGACTGGCGCTATTATTACAGTGCCGGAGCAGCAGCCGGTTTGTGTATTTACTCCTATGTCGGCACCCGGCTTGTGTTGATCCTTGCAGGCTTTATCTTACTATTTCTCATCTTGCGCCAGAAGAGTTACTTTAGATCACATTGGAAGCATCTAGCTGTATTTTCACTTGCCGGGCTAATTAGCGCTGCTCCCCAGGCTGTGTTTTTTGCCCGCCACCCCGATATCTTCATTGCCCGCCTCGGCCAGGAGGGGCTCCTGTTCAACGGCTGGCTGTCACAGCAGGCTGCCCTGATTGGGAAAAGTGAGTGGGAGATCTTATGGAGTCAGGTTACGAAGACGGTTCTGGTCTTTATCGCCTCGCCTGCGCCGGGCAATTTCTTTAATTCGCCGCAACCCTATCTCACGGTCCTGGGTAGCATTCTGTTCCTCCTGGGAATGGGTTACGCATTGGCATATTTTTTGCAGCCTCGCTACTTTATCGTGCTGACGTGGTTCTGGGCTGTTGTTCTGCTGGGTGGAATACTCACTCTCAATCCGCCGGCCAACACGCGGCTACTGATGACCACTCCAGCAATGGCGCTGTTTATGGCTGTTGGCGCATTTAAAATTCTGGAGTACCTGCAAAAATTCCGGATTGTTCCGGAACGGGCTGCTGAACTCGTCTTCCTTGCGCTTGTGAGCGTGATTACCTATCAGAACGCTCAGTTCTATATGATTGAATACCGGGACAAAGCCTATTTTGCGGATGCTGGCGGTGAATACGCCATGGAAATCGGATTGATGGCAGCCCAGCGCGGCGAGGACCTTCATGTATTTGTGCTTGGAGCGCCGAGAATCTTTTCTGACTTTCCCAGCATCGCGTTTCTCGCGCCGGAGAATCCACGCGGCGATCTTCGCTCTGAAGATCTCGAAACCCTGGAGCTGCCTCCCGGAAGAAGAGTCGGCTTTTTTGCCGTTCCGGAAAACCGCCCGTTGTTACAGACCATCATACAGAAATATCCCGGTGGCGAGAATGGACTCTTTTACCGTAGAACTGTGCCGAATGAGGTATTGTTTGAGTATTACATCCTTTCGCCATGAATGGCTCGTGTAGGATAGACGCCTTGATGTGATGTGGAGTGAAATTGCAATGGATATGAGCCCGTAGGCGCCGCAAATTTATGATGGAATAATTTGTATATTCAATTAAGATTGAATTCATCGGGCCATTTCATCATTGGACTAAGGGTCAAAGGAAATCATGGCAACGCAAGAAAATATTAGCGATCCCAAGCCTCACGCATCCAGACGCCAACAGGCTCATTTTTCTGTCCAGCCGGGCTCGAAAGTCCAGATCACCATTGACGTTGGGGAGACGATTGTCGAAGGTAAGGTCTCGCTCGTCGTCCAGATTGAAGAAGTGATCGCCGAGCCCTTCGAGGATCTCAGATCCACACAGCCCCAGCGCGAATCCATAAGAGCACGCTTTGCCGTTGTCCCGGTGGGCGCGCTGAAAGAGCGTCTCACGGCCGTTCAGGAGCGCTTGCGGGTATTTGATCTCGCGACTTGGCTATTTTTCTTTGCGCTCGCGGCCTATCTGCTTACGCGCCTGATCGGTCTCACACAATTCCCCATTTACTTCTTTACTGATGAGGCGATCCAGACTCAATCCATTATTGATCTGGTCCGGGATGGATATAAGGATCCGTCTGGGGTTTTGCTTCCCACCTATTTCAGAAACGGGGACTATTACAACCTGAGCTTGAGCGTGTACTTGCAATGGCTGCCCTACATGCTCCTCGGGAAGTCGGCCCTTGTGACTCGTGCCACATCGGTGTTGATCACGGTGCTGGCTGCGATCTCGATTGGAATCTTGCTGCGCGATATCTTCAAGCTGAAATACTGGTGGACGGGCACCATGTTCCTTTCCATTACCCCTGCCTGGTTTCTGCATTCGCGCACAGCATTCGAGACGGTGGAATTTGTCGCCTTTTATGCAGGCATGTTGTGCGCGTATTTATTCTATCGTTATAAGACCGCGCGTTATCTCTACCTGACAGTTTTCCTGGCTGCCCTCTCCTTTTACACCTACAGTCCGGCTCAGATGATTGTGCCGCTGACCGCTCTCGGCTTGCTGCTTTCAGACTGGCGCTATCACTGGGAGAACCGCCGTACGTTGATGAAAGGATTGTTGTTGGCTGTCGTCGTCGCGCTGCCGTACGTCCGGTATAGCATGGATAATCCCAGTGTTCCTTTTGCACATCTACATACCCTGTGGTCCTACTGGTTTGAAGATCTTCCGCTGACAGAAAAGCTGACTCGGTATTTTTCTGAGTTCGGCGTGGGATTGAGCCCATGGTACTGGTACATCCCCAATGAGCGCGATCTGCCACGCCACCTGATGAAGGATTATGGACATATCATGCTGGCGACACTGCCTTTTGCCCTGCTTGGCATGACGCACATTTTGCGCACTCTCAATTCGCCTGCCTCCCGGGTCATTCTCATTGCTTTGCTGGTATCTCCCGCTGCCGCCGCACTTGTACAAGTGACGATCACGCGCGCGCTTGTCTTCGTTGTCCCGGCTGCCATCCTGACGTCGATTGGTCTCGAAAAGGTGCTCGACTGGATTGAGGACCCACGGCAACGGCTTGCCAGGCTGGCTGCCGATCCTGGGCCCACACCTAAGCGCCTCATCGTTGCAGCAGCCATCTTCCTGATCGGACTCTGGATGGCTTCAATTGCCAGCCAGGGTATCAATCGGATCGTAATTTTGTGCGTGGCGGTCATTCTGGCAGTGCCGGCATCGGGCATCGTGGAGCACCTTGCCAGATCCGTCAATAAAACTGAATTTGTTACGAAGATACGCTGGAGACTCTCCCAGACGGCTCTTGCATTGCTGGTGTTCCTGATTCTAGTCGCCTCCAATATTTCCATGTTGAGCGACGCCTTACGCAATGGACCGCTATGGTTCCGGGATTACGGGATGGGAGGCATGCAATATGGCGCTTTCCAGATTTTCGATATTGTCAAACAATATTTGAAGGAGCGCCCCGAGACAAAGATCGTTTTCTCGCCAGACTGGGCGAACGGAACCGACGTGGTGGCGCGCTTCTTCCTGGGCGATCCTTCCCCGATCCAGATTGCCAGCGTGCGGGGGCACATCGTGCAAAAGCTGCCCCTGGACGAGCATACGATGTTTGTCATTACGCCGCAGGAATATGATGCCATCGTCAACGAGACCGCCAAAATAAAGGAGGTCCGGGTTGAACAGATCGTCCCCTACCCGGATGGAAATCCCGGCTTTTATTTCGTCCGGCTCACCTATGCAGATGGGATTGACGAGATATTTGCGGCGGAGAGAGCCGAGCGACAGGTGCTCCAGGAAGCTGTGGTCACTATAGATGGGCAGGATGTCAGCGTTCGGTTCTCGTTTCTCGACAGCAGCGTCCAGGCAGAATCGATTGCCTTGCTGTTTGACGACGATCCATTTACGCTGGCAAAGACGTATGAAAACAACCCATTCTTTATCGAGTTGACGTTCCCCGAGTCCCGCGTCTTGAGGGGATTTTCCATCAACATCGGAGGGGCGAACGCCCGGATCACGGTGAAGTGCTATCCTGCGCCGGAGGCAGAACCCATCGTTTACACCTTTGAAGGACAGGGCACGAAAGACCTGCCGGAACTTTCTTTTGACTTTCCCGCGCCGACAGAGACCCAGATGTTGCAGGTTGAGGTGCTGGACCCCTTCGCAGGAGATCCGGCGAAGATCCACATCTGGGAGCTGAAGCTGCGCTAGCAGCGGAGCGGCTACTCGCGGATCGCTGATTCCTCACCTAATCAGTTACAATCATTCCCATGAGAGCCGTCCTCTTTCGCAAGCACGGCGGTCCTGACGTGCTGGAATGTACCGACTTTCCCACTCCCGAACCGAAACCTGGTGAAGCATTGATCCGATTGCGTGCCGCGGCGCTCAACCGCATGGACGTAATGGTGCGAAATGGCTGGCCCGGGATCAAACTCGAGCTGCCTCACATCAACGGCGCGGATGGGGCAGGGGAGATCGTGGCGTTTGGGGATGGCACCCCGTCATCGGAGATGGCAGGAATGAACA
The DNA here is from genome assembly GCA_035463495.1 of Anaerolineales bacterium. Classification (GTDB taxonomy): domain Bacteria; phylum Chloroflexota; class Anaerolineae; order Anaerolineales; family Villigracilaceae; genus Defluviilinea. Next base: position 7,787 of record DATHTH010000034.1, read on the forward strand.
TTGGTGACCGGGTTGTCATAAACGCCAACCTCGGCTGCGGAAAATGCGAGTTTTGCCTGGAAGGCAAGGACAACATGTGCCAAGACTGGCACCTGCTCGGCGAGACAATCCGCGGCACGTATGCCGAATATGTCTGTCTTCCGATCAGACAACTGTACCGGTTGCCCGCAAATTTTGACTTCTACCGGGCTGCCGCGGCGGCGCTGGTTTACCAGACCGCCTGGCATTCACTGGCAACGCGCGGCAAGCTGCAAAAAGGCGAATGGGTCCTGATTGTGGGTGCCGGCGGAGGCGTCAATACAGCCAGCATCCAGATCGCCAGGCTGCTCGGGGCGACGGTCCTGGTGGTCGGCTCCGATGCGAATAAGTTGGAGCTGGCGAAATCTCTTGGAGCAGATATCCTGATCGACCGCTCACAGCAGCCGGACTGGTCGAAAGCCGCTTTTCTCGCGACGGGCAAGCGCGGTGTGGATATCGTCGTGGATAATGTCGGTACGACGTTTATGCAGAGCCTGCGTGCCCTGCGCAAAGGTGGGCGTTTGCTGACCGTTGGCAACAGCGCCGGACCTAGATTCGAGATAGACAATCGCTACATGTTTGCGAAGCACCTGAGTATCATCGGTTCGACGATGAGCACTCTCCGCGAGTTCAAAGAAGTGATGGACCTGATCGTCGCCGGGACCCTCAAGCCTGTACTCGATACTACCTTTCCTCTCAAGGAGGCAGCCATCGCCCAGGAGCGTTTGTGGAGGAACGAAAACTTTGGAAAGATTACACTGGAAATTCCTTCCCGCTAAGAGCTCTCGGGCCGGTAGGGATCCACAGGATGGTTATGCTTGTGAAGCGACTTCCCTGGTTTGAAATCATCTTAATAGTTGTTGTCATGTCCATGAGCCTGTATGCAGCCCTGTCGGATCCGCAGAATCTCTCCTGGCGCTGGTTCACGCGCGACGATGCCTACTATTACTTCAAGGTGGCACAGAACATCAGCGAGGGCCGCGGCAGCACTTTCGACGGGATCAACCAGACCAATGGCTATCACCCGCTCTGGATGTTGGTCTGCATCCCGATTTTTGCGCTAGCGCGCTTTGATCTGATCCTGCCTTTGCGCATTCTGCTGCTGGTTATGAGTGGGCTTTCTGTGGCGACCGCCATTCTTTTATACCGGTTAATAGGACGAATTTTCATGCCCGCCATCGGCGCAGTAGCAGCCATGTTCTGGGTGTTCAGTCAGGATGTGCTGGTGACGCTTTACCAGAACGGGCTGGAGTCAGGGATGGCAGCATTCTTTATTGTTTTGCTTGTCTATAAATTGCATGAGCTTGAAAAATCCTGGCGTACGAATGAAGTTTCGGGTCGGCAGATCGCAATTCTCGCCCTTATCGCCGTGTTGGTCATGTTTAGCCGGTTGGACCTTGTATTTCTGGCGGCGGTAATAGGTCTGTGGATCATCTTCCGTGGCAGTCTGCTGCGCTTTTTTCTGCCGCTCGATATCGTGCTGATCGTGCTTATCACGCTGGTATCGTTTTTGATACGGGTGGACATATCTGGCTACTATGAAGATGCAGACATCGCGTTGTTGATGATTATGCTGAGTCTGGCTGTCAAAATCGCAAGTGCCTTTTTGTTAGGTCTCTACCAGCGTGTAGTCCTCCTGAAGCCGGGTCTGCTGCTCAAACGCTTGATTTTGTTTGCGCTGGGGAGCTCCTCGATCACAGGGCTACTCATACTGATAATCCTTAGCCTCGGACTGGTGCCGGGCTCGTTTTCGCGGCTGGTCATTGTGCTGGATCTCGGCTTGACGTTCCTGCTATTTGGGATCAGCAGGCTCATGTTTCTCGGCTTGCGAAAAGTCCATGAGGAGCCTGCAGCGGTACGGCAACCTCCCCTGGACGAGCTGCGAGAGCACTGGAGAAGGTGGGTGCGCGAGGGTGCTCTATATTATGGTATTGTGCTCGGCAGTCTGGCGGCTTACATGGTCTGGAGTAAACTCGTCTTTGGGACATCCTCCCCCGTCAGTGGCCAGATCAAGCAGTGGTGGGCATCGCTGCCCGGGCGGGCATATGGTGGCGCCCCGCGCGACGTTTTAGCCTTCTTTGGATTGAGCTATACCACCGATTCGGATGCCTGGCGGCCGCTTTCTCGGATTGTGGCGGTCTGGGCAGGACGTCTGCGAGGGCTTGTACATATGGAGGATACGTGGATGTATCTTCTCCTGTTTGCGCTGGTTGCAGTCGTCTTTTACCTGATTTTGCTTTTGAGGCGGCGGAAAGCCAGGATTGCCCTCGCGCAAATGAGCTTCGTCCCATTATTGAGCGGCGCCTGTCTGCAGATCCTGTATTACGGAGCGCTCGGATCCGCCGCCCAGAAGGAGTGGTACTGGATCAGTCAGCTGGTCGTGATTACGCTGGCGTTTAGTCTTATACTCGGGATCCTGTACATACTGCTTCGCCCCCTTCCTTATAGACACCTGATCGCTTGGGGATTTGCCGCCTATGCCGGGCTGAGCCTGGGCAGCCCCTACTGGACCATGATCCGTAACCAGATGCCGTACGGGCACTGGGAGCCGGAGACCGCGTATATGGATATCGTGCCGCTCCTAGAGAAAAACACCGAACCCGGAAGCCTGATCGGATTTACCGGCGGCGGCAACGTCGGATACTTTATCGCCGACCGCACGATTATCAACATGGACGGCTTGATCAACAGCTATGATTATTTTCAGGCGCTACAGGCGCGGGAAGCCGGCGTCTATCTTGACGAGATCGGACTCGATTATGTGCTCGCCAACCCGGTCATCCTGGACCAGCAGCCCTACAAAGAACAATTCAATCCCTATCTGGAACCACTTGGCGTCTCCTACGGGGGAAAACAACTGATGCGATACCGGGCTCCTTAATGGCGGATGAGCGCGCCATCAATCGCACTTCCAGACCGGTACGCTCAAAGGATGCTTTTCGCATGCCTCGAAAAAGACCTTTCGGTGTAACCCTGCTCCTATGGCTGGTGTTAAGCCTATCAGCCTGGGGCGCGGTCCGTTGGCTGGCTGCCCTGCGCTGGTGGGAGGTGCTAGCCGAGTTCGAGCCGCACCTCTCGCCGTTGTATCTGTCCATCACGGGAGCAGCCTGGGTTGTGGCAGGCGGCGTGCTCTTATGGGGTCTCTTTGCCGGAAAGCCGTGGACGTGGCTGGCGATTCCGGTCTCCATGTGCCTCTGGCTGCTGGAATATTGGATCGAGCGCCTGTTTTTTCAATCGCCCCGGCCCAATCTGTCGTTTGCCATCCTGGCCTCCCTCCTGCTATTGACCACGACGCTAATCAGCGCCTTCAACCGCAAGACAAAGTCATTCCTGATAAGAAGCGAGGAACATGAGCAACCAAACCAAGATCCAGAATCTGCATGAGCACAAAGCAAGGTCACGATTGGGAGGGGGACCGGAGAGGATTGAGGCTCACCACAAAAAAGGACGCCTGACTGCCCGCGAGCGGATCGATCTGCTGCTGGACAAAGGCTCGTTCCGTGAGATGGATCCCTTTGTCCAGCACCGTACTCATGACTTTAACCTGGATGCCCAGAAGTTTATGAGTGATTCTGTCGTGACGGGCTGGGGCACAATCGAAGGGCGCCTGGTCTATGTATTCTCGCAAGACTTTACAGTGTTTGGCGGTAGTCTGGGTGAAGTCCACGCGGAGAAGATTTGCAAGATCATGGATATGGCGATGAAGAACGGCGCGCCCGTGATCGGGTTGAACGATTCCGGCGGCGCTCGCATTCAGGAAGGGGTCGTGGCGCTGGGCGGATATGCCGACATCTTCCTCCGTAACACCCTGGCATCCGGGGTCATCCCTCAGATCTCAGCAATCATGGGACCCTGCGCCGGCGGCGCGGTGTACTCCCCTGCGCTGACAGACTTCATCTTTATGACGCGCAACACTTCCTATATGTTCGTCACCGGCCCCGATGTCGTCAAAGCCGTGACCCATGAGGAGGTCTCCTTTGAAGAACTGGGAGGGGCAAGTGTGCATTCGGAGAAATCGGGGGTTTGCCACGTGGCTGCCGACAGTGAAGCGGATACACTGTACCTGATCCGCAAGTTGCTTACCTACCTGCCTCAAAACAATATGGAGGATCCGCCCTTCATGCCGGGCGATGATCCGTTGCGCATGGACGATCGGCTCGATACGATCATTCCCGACGATCCGAACAAGCCATACGATATCAAGGAGGTGATCCGTATGATCGTCGATGGCGGGCAGTTCTTCGAGATCCACGAAAATTATGCCGCCAACATTGTAGTTGGTTTTGCGCGGTTGGGCGGTCATTCGGTGGGGATCGTGGCGAACCAGCCGGCGGTCCTGGCGGGCGTCCTCGATATCGATGCCAGCGAGAAAGGCGCGCGCTTTGTCCGCTTCTGTGACTCGTTCAATATCCCAATCATCACCTTCGAAGATGTGCCGGGCTTCCTGCCGGGCACCAACCAGGAACATCACGGCATCATCCGTTCTGGCGCCAAGCTGCTCTACGCCTATTGCGAGGCGACCGTGCCCAAACTGACGGTCATCACCCGCAAGGCGTATGGCGGCGCGTACTGCGTGATGTCTTCCAAGCACATCCGCGGCGATTTGAACCTGGCATGGCCCTCGGCGGAGATCGCCGTGATGGGCCCGGACGGGGCTGTGAATATTATCTTCCGTAAGGAGCTTGAAAAAGCGGAAGATCGCGTGCAGAGAAAGGCGGAGCTTGTTGCGGAATACCGCGAGAAGTTCGCCAGCCCGTACGTGGCGGCTGAGCGCGGCTACATTGACGACGTGATCGAGCCAAAGGAAACGCGCCCGCGTCTGATCAATGCGCTGGAGATGCTGAGTAATAAGCGCGACAGCAACCCCGCGAAGAAGCACGGGAATATTCCACTGTAATCAATGCCAGGTCTCACGTACAAGTATCAGGTTTTTCTTTACCTGGAACCTGGCACGCCGGAGGTGTTATGTTTCAAAAAGTCTTAATCGCCAACCGAGGAGAGATCGCCGTCCGCATCATTCGCGCCTGCCGGGAGCTGGGCATCGATACTGTAGCTGTATATTCTGAAGCAGACCGCCGCGCGCTGCATGTCCGCTATGCGGATGAGGCGTACCTGCTGGGGCCGGCTCCTTCGCGCGAGTCATACTTACGGGCGGATAAGATCATAGATATTGCGCGAAAGTGCGGAGCAGATGCCGTGCATCCCGGGTATGGGTTTCTGGCGGAGCGCGAGGACTTTGCTGCAGCCTGTGAAGCCGCCGGGATTGCATTCATCGGTCCAAAGCCTTCGTCTATTGCGGCGATGGGAGATAAAGCGGAAGCCCGGGCGACGGTGATCAAGGCCGGTGTGCCCGTCGTGCCGGGAACGGAAGCGGTTGGGAACATGACCGATGAGCAGCTGCTGTCCGAGGCGCCGCAGATCGGTTTTCCCCTGTTGATCAAAGCCACAGCGGGTGGCGGGGGCAAAGGCATGCGAGAGGTCGGCAGCCTGGAGGAAATGCCGGCGCTTTTACAGTCGGCGCGACGCGAAGCGGAAGCCGCATTCGGGGATGGCAACGTCTATCTTGAGAAATTACTCGAAGGCGCGCGCCATATCGAAATTCAAATCCTTGCCGATACCCAGGGGAACGTCATTCACCTCGGCGAGCGCGAGTGTTCCCTGCAGCGCCGCCATCAAAAGCTGTTAGAAGAGGCGCTCTCGTCAGCTGTGGACGAGGAACTGCGCGAGCGGATGGGAAGTGTCGCGGTAAAAGCAGCCAAGGCAGTGGACTATGTCAACGCGGGCACCATCGAATTCCTTCTGGACAAAGACAAGAATTTCTATTTTCTTGAAATGAATACCCGTCTTCAGGTGGAGCACCCTGTCACGGAGATGGTAACGGGCATCGATATCGTCAAGGAACAAATCCGCGTGGCGCGCGGGCGTGCGCTCAGTTACAAGCAGGAAGAAGTGAAGTTCAACGGTCACGCCATCGAGTGCCGCATCAACGCCGAGGACCCCTATAACGGCTTTATGCCCTCGACCGGACGGATTACCCACAGCCTGCTGCCCACCGGTCCCGGCGTGCGGGTGGACACGGGCGTGTATCCGGGCTTTGAGATCACGCCGTTCTACGATCCCATGATTGCCAAGCTTATCGTCTGGGGCGAGACGCGGGCGCAGGCGATCCTGCGGATGCGCCGTGCCCTGGAGGAATATCGCATCATCGGCGTGCGCACGAATATTCCGTTCCACCAGACTATGATGGACTCGCATCGCTTCATGGGCGGACAATACGACACGCGTTTTGTCGAGGAGCGCTTCTCGATGGACGATGCCGGCGAAGGCAAGGAAAAGCATGCCGAGATCGCTGCCATCCTGGCAACCCTGGTGGCCCACCGGGAGACCGAGCGCTCTGCGAATATCGTCAACCGCAACGAGCGCGATACCAGTAACTGGAAGTGGGTAGGGCGCTGGGAAAGGATGCATAGGTAGTCGTGTAGTCATCCCGTTGTGTAGTCTGCTCGAAGTAAGACAGCTATATCACTATCAAACGACGAAACGACCCAACCACGGAACTAATTTATGCGATATATAACCACAGTGGAAGGCAAACAATTTCTGGTCGAGATCATCGACGAGAAACACATCAGCGTGGACGGGAAGGTGTACGAGGTGGATTTTGAGTCCGTCAGCGGGCAGCCAGTCTACTCGCTGATCGTGAACGGTCAGTCCCACGAAGCCTATGCCGCGCAAAGCGAGGATAACTGGCAGGTGCTGCTGCGTGGGCGCTTGTACCCGGTCACGGTAGAAGATGAACGCGAAAAACGACTGCGCAGCGCTGCCGGAGGCGGGGTTGCAGAGACCGGAGAATTTCACCTGAAAGCTCCGATGCCCGGACTGGTAGCCGCCCTCCCCGTAGCGGAGGGACAGGCGGTTACGAAGGGGCAGGTGCTGCTGATCCTCGAATCGATGAAGATGCAGAACGAATTGAAATCGCCGCGTGATGGCACGGTGGGGCGGCTCCGCGTCCGAGTGGGGGAGACGGTTGAGCAAAAACAAACTCTGTTGAGTGTGATGTAATGTCCGCGGGCGGGCATGAGGTCGAAGCCAAGTTTTACATAAGAGACTTGCCGCGGAGCAGGGAACGCCTGGAACAGGCAGGGGCGCGCCTGATCCAAAGTCGTGTGCTGGAGACAAATTTACGATTCGACCTACCCGGCGCCCCGCTGCGCGCCGAGGGCCGCGTCCTCCGCCTCCGGCGCGATACGGATGTGCGGCTCACGTATAAAAGCGCCAGCACGAATGAGGATGGGGTGCTTCGCAGGGAGGAAATCGAATTTAAGATCGAGGATTTCGAGACCGCGAAGCGTTTCCTCGAAGCCCTGGGATATCAAAAGCTTGTCTCCTATGAAAAGTATCGCACGACCTATGATCTGAATGGGACAGCGATCATGCTCGATGAATTGCCTTATGGGAACTTTGTGGAGATCGAAGGAGAAACATCTACTTCTATCCGGGCTGTCGCCAGTCTCCTCGAGTTGAACTGGGAAGCTGCCATCGCCGCCAGTTACCATGCCTTATTCGACCGCGTCCGCAAGAGCATGCGTCTATCCGCGGAGGATTTATCCTTTGCAACATTTGCGGCTATCCAGGTGGCTGCAGAAGATCTAGAAGTCGTTGCGGCCGATCGTGCTGACTAGATATGCTATTGAAAATCACTTGCAAACCACGTATACTGGTACTGCTTGTTTCGTCCAAATCCGCTCAAAGAAGAAAGGGTTAGCATGATACACAGGCATTCCCCGATCCATTGCTTTGTTCCCCCTCACATACTGAAAAACATAGCCACCAAGGGTACACCCAGCCAGAAGATGCTGGCGATCGATACCTTGAAGTTATCCGCCCAGATGCGAGGACAGCGGCAGGCACTTGCCGATTTTTCCACTGCAACGTTTCGAGTAGCGGTGGGTGGCAAGGACCGGGTGATATACGATGCCAGGAACGGATCGAGCCTGCCCGGGACCGTGGTACGCAAGGAGGGGGACGGTCCTACCGGGGACGTGGCTGTGAATGAAGCGTACGATGGCAGCGGCGTCACCTACGATCTCTTTAATGATATCTACGAGCGGAATTCAATCGATGGAAATGGTATGCGCCTGGACTCCACCGTCCATTACCGGCAGGGGTACGACAACGCCTTCTGGGATGGGGAGCAGATGGTCTATGGCGACGGGGATGAAAATCTACCGTCGGACGAGCGCCTTTTCAACCGCTTCACGATCGCGATCGATATTATCGGTCATGAGCTCACGCATGGTGTCACGCAGTTCGAGGCGAAATTGCAGTACTTCCAGCAACCCGGCGCGTTGAATGAATCCATGTCAGATGTGTTTGGCTCGCTAGTCAAACAGTATCAGCTGCGCCAGTCGGCCTCCGAGGCAGATTGGATCATCGGCGGTGGGCTGCTCACGGAAAATGTGAATGGCGTAGGCATTCGCTCGATGAAGGAGCCAGGCACTGCCTATGATGACCCCGTTCTCGGAAAAGATCCGCAGCCCGGACACATGCGGGATTATGTCAATACCATCAGTGATAATGGAGGTGTCCATATCAATTCTGGTATCCCCAACCGGGCCTTTTACATTACTGCCCTTGAGCTGGGTGGAGTTGCCTGGGACAGAGCCGGGCAGATCTGGTACGTTACGCTAAAGGACAAGCTCACTGCCACCTCCAGATTCCAGGACTGCGCCAATATGACCTATCAAACAGCGGGGCAGCTCTTTGGTGCCGGCAGCCTCGAGCAGCAGGCGGTCCAGAAGGGCTGGGCGGAAGTTGGTCTCTTCGTCGGGTCGGGGGAGCCCAACCCCGACCCAGAACCGGGCGGAGGTTGTCTCTCGGCTTTACTTCGCCTGCTGGGGGCAGGGTCTACTGCAAGACGTTAGTGAGGTACACATGCAAGTCGAACGCATAAAATTCGAACGCACAGGCGGTTTCGCCGGGATGCGCATCGCGAGAGACCTGAAGCTGGAAGATCTGCCTGAAGAACAGGCAGATACGATTGTGGAACTGCTCGACGATATGGATTTTGGGGAGTTGCCCGAGCAGATGTTGGATGAATCAGGCCCCGATCAATTTACCTATACAATCACCGTGGAGACCAAGAAGTGGGAGCACACCGTGGTGACCGGCGATGCCTCGGCGCCTGAGAAGATGCAGGAGCTGCTTCAGCTGCTCAACCGCCTGGCAAGGACTCGTAAAAGACAATAAACGATAACCGCTCCGTGAAACCCGGAGCGGTCTTTTGTACGCAACGTTCAGAGTCGAAACTACGTCACATGTTAAAATAATTCTATGATCCCCAATCGGCTCTACGGCGGAATTGAGGCAGGCGGCACCAAGTTCGTCTGTGTGGTTGCCAGCGGACCCGGGCACATCGTGGACGAGATCCGTTATGGGACAGGGGCCCCGGCCGAGACGTTGGACAGAGCCATCAGGTTCTTCCGCCGGTTTGTAGAGGCAGGCGAGCTCCACACTGTTGGCGTCGGCGCATTCGGTCCGCTGGACCTCAACCGCCAATCGTCCACATACGGCTTCATCACTGCCACACCGAAACCCGGTTGGAGCAATGCAGATGTACTGGGGACACTCGAGCGAGGGCTGAACATCAAAGTCGCCCTCGATACAGACGTCAACGCGGCCGCCCTGGGGGAATATACATGGGGCGCAAGCCAGGGCTGCGATCCATCGCTGTATCTGACGATCGGGACAGGGATCGGCGGCGGGTATATCAAGAACGGCCGCTCACTGCTCGGTTTGCTGCACCCGGAGATGGGACATGTCCGCATCCCTCACAACCGGGAGCTGGATCCATTTCTCGGGGTGTGTCCCTTCCACGGGGATTGCTTCGAGGGCCTCGCCAGCGGACCCGCTATCGAGAAGCGACTTGGGATGCCCGGATCCCGGGTTCCTGAAGATGACCCGTTCTGGGAGCTCGAGGCAGATTACATTGCCTCCGCGCTGATGAATTACATCCTCGTGCTTTCCCCAAAAAAGATTACGCTGGGCGGGGGAGTAATGCAGAGGGAGTTCCTCTTTCCGAGAGTCCGTCGGCGGGTGCGCGAGCTGTTGAATGGTTACGTTTCAAGCAAAGTCTTGCTTGAAAAGATCGACAGCTACATTGTCCCGCCGGGCCTGGGGAATCAATCTGGCAGCCTGGGTGCAATTGCGCTGGCAATGCAGGCGGCTGAGACGAATAGCGCTCCCCGAAGCGCATAATGGCAAAACGACTCGAGGTGAAAAACCCTTGATCGTTTCTTTATTGCGGCGCCGGCCACGGGATGATAGCAGGCTCAGAGAAACCGTGCTTTTCAACAGTATACAATTTTCCTGAAGAAGGCTGTGCGCATCCGGCTTCATCTTTCACAGTATAGCTGGTTGAGTACTGGTCAGGATACGAGTCGGTCCACCACTTGTAGATGGTGTCCTGGCAGACGAATAACTCCAGCAGGTAGCCCCGGTCTTTGTCATTGCTCATTGGAACCTGGTTCCAGCTAATGGTGACCTCGTCACCATTCCGCACAGCAGTCACTCCGGATGGAGGACCATACTGGTTGCTCCCAATGGATTGCAGGTCGAGTTCCTTGTAAAGGACTGTTGAGACATCGCCCACTACATCCACCACTGACGGGGCAACCCAGCAGAAGTAATTCAGTTTATCGAACTTGACGTACAACCAGTTGCTGTAGATATAGCGGCTGCGTACTGTGCCGGTGTCACCCGGATATAGATCCGCAGCGTGGAGATATGCCACCGAAGGACCGTACCGGCAATGCGCCTGCTTATTGACGGTCACAGCGGGAAACGCAAACGTGGGCGTGGCTGTAACGGTGGGTGAAGATATGATGGTCGGCGTAAGTGTGATGGTGGGCTCGGACGTCGCCGTGTGCGTGGATGTAAACGTCGGTTCAGGGGTTTCGGTCGCTTTTGTCGTGGCTGTACTTACAGGTGCGGTAGACGTCGGTGGCAGTTCGGTGGCGGGTGCACAGGCCGATATAAACAAGAAGATCATTAGCATGATCTTGCACACTCTCATTCTCTTCTCCTAAAAGGTTATTCTGTGATATCAGATCCCTGCCTATAGGGCGACATTAATGTCGCCGCACGGTAAATGGGGTTATAAACTTAACGATATTTCTGCCAAGCGCCTCGTTGTTGTAGCCGCCCTCCATTACGATGACTGTTGGTAGACCTAGCGCGGCGATCCGTTTTCCAATTTCTCCAATCCCCTCTGTAGTGACTTGGATTGTCCCAAGCGGATCGTCGGCATAGATGTCCATTCCCGCGGAGATGACCAGATAAGCCGGGTCAAAGCCGCGGATAAGAGTTAATGCCTGCTCCAATACTCGGAGAAAACGTCTGTCTCCTGTTCCCTTCTCAAGAGGAAAATTCCTATGATATCCCGCTCCAACCCCGGTTCCGGTCTCGCCCGCATAACCTGCAAAGTGCGGATACTCGAAATCAGGGTCGGCGTGGATCGAGATCGTCAGGACATCACTGCGATCGTAGAAGATATCCTGTGTCCCGTTGCCGCAGTGGTAGTCCACGTCGAGCAGGGCAACCTTGCCGCTTTCAGAAAGCCAGTTCGCCCCGACCGCCGCGTTGTTGAGGAAGCAATATCCGCCGGCATAGTCCCTGCCCGCGTGGTGTCCTGGCGGGCGGCATAGTCCGAACGCCGCGCCTTCTCCGTTTGCCACTGCCTCGGCTGCGCCCAACGCGCAATGCGCCGATGCCAGCGCGGCAGCGTAGGTACCCTCGACAATACAGGCGCTCAGATCCATCATATAGTAGCCGGCGCGCCCCAGGAGGGACGTCGGCTTTTGGGTATGGTGCCGCAGCGCGAAGGTGGACGGCAACAGCGTGGACTTATCCCTGGCATCGCTTGCCAGCCACTCGGTCCAGGCAGAGGCGAGGAATTCCACATAGTCCCGGTCGTGGACAGCGTAGATTGGATCTAGGCCAAAGTCCTGCGGTTCGAGGATCTCCGCCCAATTTGTTTCCCGTAGCGCGTTGAGGATACGGTCCATGCGGTCCGTGTTTTCCAGGTAAGGCACACGCAGCCCGCCGTCGAAAATCTCGAACGGCGGTTCATGCTTTCGGTGAGCTTCAGAATAGAAAACCTGCATTCCATCTCCGTAAGAACATCTGTTTTAATTGTATCAATAGAACGGAGGCAGGATGGAGATATTCGAAGCGATACATAACAGACATTCACAGGGACACGTCCGGCCCGATCCCGTGCCGCGTGAGCTGATCGAAAAGCTGCTGGAGGCGGCTGTGCAGGCGCCCAATCATTATAAGGTGAGGCCGTGGCGTTTTCTCGTACTGACCGGGGATGGGCGCCGTAAACTGGGCGATGTGATGGGAGCCTCCCAGCAGGCGCGCCATCCGGAATTCCCGGCAGAAGCGTTTGATAAGTGCCGCACCTTGCCGTTGCGGGCGCCGGTTGTGATTGCCGTCGCTGTGGATAAGCCATCTGAGCCCAGGGTGTTGGAGATCGAAAATGTCGCCGCCGCGGCTGCCGCAGTCCAGAATCTCTTGTTGGCTGCCCATGCGATGGGACTGGGCGCCAAGTGGCGGACCGGTGAATGGGCACGTGACACCATGGTGAAGCAGTTTCTGGGTTTAGAATCTGACCAGCACCTGATCGGGTTTATCTACATTGGCTACCCTGAGATCCTTACGGAAGCACCTCCGAGACCGTCATTCGAGGATAGAACTACCTGGATCGAGTAATGCAGCAAAAGAGCGATGGACTGAGTTCTCCATCGCTCTTTTGCTTACCTGTGCACCTGTCTACCAATCTATCTGTTTCCCATCTCTTCAAGCACCTCAATCATCAGATCGGGCCGGTCGGTGATGATTCCATCCACGCCCCATTCGAAATATTTTTTCATCAACTCCGGATCGTCCACCGTCCAGGGCTCCACTCTGATGTTCTTGGCATGCGCCTCACGGATGAAGCGTTCTGTCATGATCGGAATGTTCATGGACTGCCGCGGGTCATAGGGCGGCTGGATGGACTCGTATTGAGGCGCGGTCAGTCCGCTCAGGAAGGCTTTCCCCAACAGTACAAATCGGGTTACCTCGCCGCGTGAAGCAGAGGTTGCCACTTCCGGGCAGGTTTCGCGGAAACGCTGCATAGCTTCATCGTGGAAAGAGGCAATCATAACTTTTTCCTGCATCTTGTGTGCCCGGATCAGATCGCAGAGCGGTGTCTCGATCGGGTTTTCCGTCAGCTTGATCTCGATCAGATACCGCATCTGCGGGAAGCGTTGAAAGACCTCCTCCAGTGTGGGCACCTGGATATCCTGTCCGCGATAGGGAAATGTCTTGCCTTCATCAGTGGTCCACGTATGGGCTGCATCCAGCTCTCGTAACTCGGCCAGTGTCAGGTCTTCGACAAGCCCGGTGCCATCGGTGGTCCGATCCACTTCTTCATCGTGCATGAGCACGATGTAACTGTCTTTTGTGATGTGCGCATCCATCTCTAAAACGTCAGCTCCGATGTCCACGGCACGTTCGAACGCATAGAGTGTGTTGCCCGGCCACAGCCGGTCCCCACCCTGGTGCGCAATGACCAGCGGATGTGGCGCGTTCTCATAGTAACGGCTTGCCGGAGCGTCGGGCAAAAGGGCGGCAATCAATACCAGGCTGAAGAGAACTGCCAGCACCAGAAGACTTGCTTTACGTCGTTTCATATCTCTCTCAACGGGAAATTCGATCCATTGTAATGGAGGAATCCGTAGTTGACATACCTATCCAATACTTGTATAACTGCTTAAGACTGTCTGCCGGAGGAAAACATGCTATCAGCACCCTATCTGCAAACGGATACAAATGGTCTCGGATGGTTGTGGATTGCGATCCTGATCATTCTGTTCCTGCTGGTTATCATCTGGTGGTTCCGGTCTCGCCGAGCGGAGCCGGCTGGCGTGCCACCAGCCCGCGTGCGAGCCGAGGGAGCTGCGGATGACCTGATCAAGATCGAGGGGATCGGTCCAAAGGTTGCAAGTGTTTTGAACCAGGCTGGAATCACAACCTTTGAAGCCCTTGCCAGTGCCAATCCTGCGGAAGTTCAGAGGATCCTTAACGATGCCGGATTGCAGATGATGAATCCGGATGGCTGGATCGAACAGGCACGGCTGGCAGCCGAAGGGGACTGGGCTGCACTCGAACGGTTACAGGGCGAGTTAAAAGGCGGAAGGAAGACGTAGGAAAAGCAGGACCCGTATAACGGGTCCTTTTGTTCTCACATATAACGAGCAATCGCCATGAAGACCGTTGCGAGCACCAGCGCCGCGGCGGCGATGGCGGAGAAGGTCGCTTGCCGCTTTCCGAATGCCTGTAGCTGGCTCATCAGAGCCTGGGAAGGTTCTCGCTGCATCTGTGCTCCGAGCTGCGCCATGGCTTTGGTCGTCCGTCCGACGAGGAGGCCGAAAATGAAGCCGATCAACGCGAAACCTGCGCCGATCCCAAAACCGCGACCGGCTCCCGAGCTCATCCACGCGGATGTGAATCCTTGCGAATCGATCCAGTACAGGATGAACCCGGCAAGGATTGTGGATCCGGCTGCAATCGCCATCCGGTTGCTGAACTTCAGGTTGTTCATGAGATGTCCGACGAATCTCTGTCCCGACTCTCCAGTTGCGCCAATGGTCGGTGCAATAAAGAATGCCATCATCAACGTGCCGCCTACCCAGAAAACTCCAGCCACAATGTGAATGATGCGCAAAAGCCAGATCAGGTAAACCATAGTTCTCTCCTTTGAGAAAGCTGCTTCCGACTGTAACAACACCCTCGTTGCAAGGCTGTTGCGGAAAACACCAACCTAAGCATCTCTCCATAGATAGCGGTTGATCCGAACATCTGTCATGCGAAAGCCGATCCGTTTGTACACCGGCACACCCATCTCGCTCGAAAAGAGGACTGCATACTGATATTGCCCCTCTTCTCGCCCCTCGAGCAACGGCTGGAGCGTGATCGCTGCGCCAATCCCTTTGCCGCGCGCCGCCGGGACTGTGGCGATCGCGTACACGCTGGCGACGCCCCCGCCGTTGAAGAGCAGGTTGGTGGCGACGGGCTTATGGTTAACGTACCCAACGAACAATCTCCATGGCGTTTTTCCAATTCCGATGCTGAGAGTGGCATCCACCCAGGCTTGTCCTGCCCATTCGGGAATTTCATACGTCTCGACAAACACTCGCTTAAAGTCGTAAAGCTCGGCTTCCTTCGAGACTTCCCGGATGGCAAAGTCCTCGGGCGTCTGAGACAGTATTGACTCGTTTAGGTTCGTCAGTTCTGTAACCATGCATGGCGCACCCTGCTGTGTCGACAGAATCCCCTTCGCCAGCTCCTGAGTTTGCTGCTCCATCGAGATCAAGCCCCTTTTTGCGAGCCGCTCCTCCAGATCAGCCGGAGAGGTATCTCCGCCGGTCCACCAGAAAAAGTAGGGCGCACCCTGGTCTTTGAACCAGGCGATCGTATCGTCGATACCGGTATCTGCTTCCTCCGGGGACAGGCGGGTCCTCCAGACGCCCTTGAACATCGGGTTGGTGGGAAAGGTCAAGTGGCGAGATAACTTCTCTTCCTCCTTGAGCTGGCCGTCCGGTAAACACTGCGCCATCGCCCGAAACAGGGCGTACAGGTTTTCAAAGACTGCCAGGCCCAACTCCTCGTCAGTTGCATTTCTGAGAATTGGATCGTCTGTCATCGTCTCCTCCTTGAAAGAATTATCGTAGCACCTGGGCTAGCAGGCTGCCTGCCAGCCCGAGCCAGTAGGCAATTGTGTAGTAGATGAACATCGGTTGTCTTCCGCGCCGCCAGAGCAGGTATGCCGAGACCAGCGCCAGCACTGCAACCACATACAGGTCGAGACCGATTTCTTCAAAG
>DATHTH010000035.1:0-3649 GCA_035463495.1 Anaerolineales bacterium
CAGATGGATACCGTTTATCCGAAAGAAGATTTGCTCCAGCGCTACGAAGTGGATTTCCGCACAGCGTACCTGCAGGGACCCTGGTACTTTAAGACGCAGGAGCTCGATGGCGATATGTTCATCGACGAGTACCAGCTCAAATGGAAGAAGGCTTCCTATTATTATGATGTGGTCGGGCGCCCTCTGGACGCGGCAGAAACCGCAGCGGATGTGACCCGTATCATGAAATGGCCGGACCCCTACGACCCGGGACGCATCCAGGATGTGCGTGAGCGCGCCCTGGAGCTCAGCCAAAAAACGGATTTCCTGCTTGTGGCCGACATTATGTGCCTGGGGCCCTTTGAGGGTGCCTGTTTTTTGAGGGGGTATGAAAAATTCCTGACGGACTTGCACTGGAATCCGGCGTTGGCTGAGGCGATTTTGGATAAGATCCTTGAAATCGACATCGAGTTATGGGATGTTTTCCTCGGACAGGTGGGAGACCTGGTGGATGTAGTGGCGCAGGGCGATGACCTGGGGACTCAGCGCAGCCTTTATATTTCCCCCAGGATGATGCGCAAGTTTGTAATGCCTCGCCTGAAAAAATTATATGACTTTATCCACTACAGGACAAAAGCCAAGGTATTCATGCATTCCTGCGGTTCCGTCTACGATGCCATTCCTGATCTAATCGAGGCGGGTGTCGAAATCCTCAATCCAATACAACGCAGCGCTGCCAAAATGGACATTGCCACTCTCAAGAAGGAATTTGGCAAAGAGCTTTCCTTCTGGGGCGGCGGTATCGATGTGCAGCAGGTGCTGCCCTATGCAAGTTTGGAGCAGATCGAGGAGGAAGTGAAAAAGACCCTCGACATCATGGCGCCCGGCGGCGGATATGTATTCGTCCCGTCGCACAATATCCAGGCCGATGTCACTCCCGACCGCATCGACAAGATGTACGAAGCGGTTCTACGATATCGCTGATCGATAGATGATATTTCTACAAGAGGTGAATCATGTCTGATCTAATCAAAATACTCTACGACGCTGTGCTGGAGGGAGACCTGGAGACTGCGCAGACAACCACCCGGCGGGCCATTGAAGAAGGCATCTCTGTAGAGGCAATCCTCAATCAGGGACTGGTGGCTGCGATGGGCGAAGTGGGCTGCCTCTTCGAGCAGGGTGAATACTATGTGCCGGAAATGTTGATCTCTGCCAAGACCATGCAGGCTTGTCTGGGGCTTCTGAAACCGCACCTGGCCAGCTCGACGGTTAAGTCGCCTGGCAAGGTGGTGATTGGCACCGTGCACGGTGACCTGCACGACATCGGCAAAAACCTGGTCTGCATGATGCTCGAAGGAGCCGGCTTTGAGGTCAAAGACCTGGGTATCGATGTAGACGCCGAGAAATTCATTGCCCAGATGCGCGAGGAAAAGCCGCAAATCGTTGCTTTTTCGGCCATGCTTACGACCACCATGCCCTACATGAAGAACATTGTCGATGCGCTCCAGCAATCCGGGGCGCGAGAGTCGGTCAAGATCATGGTCGGCGGCGCGCCCGTCACCCGACATTTTGCCGATGCGATCGGCGCGGATGGTTATGCTGCGGACGCCAGCCAGGCGGTTGCGCTCGCCAGACAGCTTGTCGCCGCATGAGCTAGGTCTTGTTGCAAAACCCTCAAGATCAGCCTTGCGAAGGCTTGTCCTGAGCGACAGCGAAGGATCTCAACCTTCGCAAGGCTTTTGCACCAGAAACTACACTAAGATCAAATCTATCATTGCGAGGTGGCGTTGTCTGCATCCTTTATTCTGGCCCCATCCATCCTCTCGGCGGATTTTTCCAGACTGGGCGATCAGCTCGAGACACTCGAACAGGCCGGCACAGACTGGATTCACGTGGATGTGATGGACGGGCACTTCGTTCCCAACCTGAGTTTTGGCCCGTTCCTTCTGCCTGTCATTAAGAAGCATACTCGTCTACCGATCGACGTGCATCTCATGGTGAGCAACCCGGACGCGTTAATCCCCGCCTTCGTTGCAGGCGGCGCGAGTTACATCACCGTTCACGTAGAGACATGCCCTCATCTCTACCGAACCCTGCAAGGCATCCGGGCGGCGGGCTGCAAAGCGGGCGCGGCGCTCAACCCGGCTACCCCGATTGAGAGTCTGAGTGAGGTGTTTCCTCTTCTTGATCTGGTATTGATACTCGGCAACAACCCTGGCTTCTCCGGCCAGGGCTGGTTCCCTGAAATGGCGGGAAAAATTCAACGCGTCGCGCGATATTTGCAGAGCGCCGGCTCCTCCGCTATCATCCAGGTGGACGGTGGCATGACTGCCAAGACTCTGCCCGGAGCCTATCGAGCGGGGGCATGCGCGTTTGTCAGCGGCAGCGCCATTTTCAATCATCCCGATGGGATCGCAGGGGGGATAGGATCACTGCGCGCGTCTATCGGCTGAAACCCACATGACCCTGGAATCCATCCACGCCGATCCGGGCGGGCATTTTTTGATCACCGAAAGCGGCCAGCCATTTTTCTGGCTGGGGGATACCGCCTGGGAATTATTCCACCGCCTGAACCATGACGAGGCAGAGCACTATCTTGAGACGCGCCGCCAGCAGGGATTCAATGTGATCCAGGCTGTGGTCCTTGCAGAGATGGACGGCCTGCACACGCCGAATGCCAATGGACACCTACCCTTGCTTGGCGATGATCCATTGCGGCCGAATGAATACTATTTCCGGTATGTGGATGAGATCATCCGGCTCGCCGCGGAAAAAGGGCTCTATATTGGTTTGCTCCCTACATGGGGCGATAAAGTCCATGGCGGGTTGTGGGGCATAGGGCCGGTCATTTTCAACGTTGAAAATGCGCGTGGGTATGGCAAGTTCCTTGGGCAGCGTTATCGCCAGGATAGGAACATCCTTTGGATTCTGGGCGGTGACCGTCCGGCGGATGGCTATGAAGATCTATGGACTGCGATGGCAGATGGAATCATCGAAGGGCTCGAACGGCGTCCGCTCTTTACCTATCACCCTCGCGGCGGCGCGAGCTCATCTGCCTGGTTGCATGATGCCGATTGGCTGGACATGAACATGCTGCAATCGGGGCATGTTTTATTGGATGCGCCCAACTGGGAGATGATCCGCGCGGACCACATGCGCAGACCTGCCAAGCCCGTGCTCGATGGCGAGCCAAACTATGAAGATCATCCCATCGATCCGTTCCTGCGCAAGTGGCAGCCGGAGTTCGGGCGTTACACAGGTCACGACGTGCGCAAGCAGGCCTATCGGGCCGTCTTCGCGGGAGCCTGCGGTCACACCTACGGGCATCATTCCATCTGGCAGTTCTGGACGCTGAAGCGTGAGCCGGTGAATTTCCCCATGCTTGAGTGGCAGGAAGCCATCCTGCGGCCGGGCGCGATGCAGATGGTACATCTCAAAAACTTGATGCTCTCACGTATGTACCTGAGCCGTGTGCCTGCGCCCGAGATGCTGCCCGATCTGCTGGAGATTCCCCCGCCGGATCACGACCAGCACTTCGATCCTCTTCGGGCTGCGTATCCCTGTGCGACACGTTGCTCCCACGGGGAGTATGCAATGGTGTATTTCCCACAGGCGGAACAAAGTATTCAAATCGATCTGAGTTATTTTTCGGGAAGTGTCAAAACCT
>DATHTH010000036.1:0-19222 GCA_035463495.1 Anaerolineales bacterium
GTTACAGCGCTCACCAGCTGGTTATTGAACGTGGCGTTCGCATTTGTAAAGCCAGTGAAAGAACCCTCGTCAAGATCCGCCTGTGTCACGGTGTAGGTCCCGGTGCAGGTCAATGAAACGCCGGGTCCTATGGAGGAGCCAAGCGCAGGCGTGCAGCTGATCCCGCTGGCTTTTGTATCTATCACGTTGGGCGTGAGCGTGACATTGCCGGTATTCGTTACCCGGTACGTGAGTGTGACCACCGTCCCTAGTGTTGTAGCTGGATTTGGAGTGACGCTGGTGATCGCCAGGGAGAGGCCGGGAGTGCGCACAAGGGTTACGCTGACCGGGTCAGTATTAGAAGTTACCTGCCTCTGTCCCTCACAGTTAGGTCCCGGCGTGCAGGCGGTGGCTCGAATGTTATTGCCGAGGGATGCATTGCCATCCAGGTCTCCCTGTGTCACGGTGTAGGTCCCTGTGCAGGTGATGCTGCCGCCGATCCCGATCTGGCTTGTGTTGGTGGAACAATTTTCACTCCCCCGATGCCCGCTGATTGTGTACGGCGGGTTCAGGATTACGCCGGTGTTATTGATCAGCTGGTACGAGTAGGTCACTACTCCGGGTGCGCTGACACTGGCAGGTGAAACGGAGGCTCTCAGAAAGAGCGGTCCGGTCCAGACGCTCACGCTGGCTGTATTGGAGGTGATTGTCTGGGTGCCATAGAGGGCACTGGCGGTCGCCGAGTTGACAAGTTCGTTATCCCCTACGTCGCCAGCGGTGACAACATAGCTTGCCGTGCAGCTGGTAGAAGCCAGCGGCGGCAAGTCCCCGCCGCAGGCAAAGGGCGCTCCAAGCTGGGCGTCCGAAATCGTCGGCCCGGTGAGCGGCACATTCCCTGAGTTGGTGATGACAAACGTGTAAACGATTGTGCCGCCCTGGGGTGCATACTCGGAGGAGGCACTCTTTGTCAGCGTGATCGCCGGCTGCTCCACCCAGTCCAGTAAGACCGTGGCCGTGTTGGAAGTGATCGGGTTCGTCCCATCGCTTCCGGAGGCAGTAGCCTGCGCGCTGATCGAGCCGGCACTGACATCCGCGGCGGTGGTCACATAACTGCCCGTACATGTCATGGACGCGCCGACTGCCAGGGTCGTGCCCGGGCAGCTCAGGGTTCCATGAGTGACGGTGAGAGCCAGACCGCTCAGGTCAGCCGTGCCGTTGTTGGTCAGGGTATAGGTGAAATTAATCGTCTCACCTGCAAAGGCAAATGTGTTTTGCGAAGCTGTCATCGTCAGGGCGAGGCTGCTCGTCCCGGATGTTGGCACGCCTGAACCCGGCGGGGAGGTCACTTCGATTTGGATACCAATGATGATCGTGCGCGCGCTGGTCGCTCGAATGGGGTTGTTATTGGCAACGGACCGCTCCAGGAACGGCACGATGCGGGGCACGATCGGGAAGTAGTTTCCATCGATCGTCACGGCGATGCGGCTTTCGTTCTGGTCGGATGGCGTGACGCCCGTATCTGCATCCCCATCACAGGTATCGTCTATTCCGGTGCCAGGGCCCGAGTCATATTCAATCGTGATGTTGCTATCTGCGAATGAATTGAGAAAATCCACGCGCTGGGCAGCCAGACGGATCCCATAGCAGTCCTGATAGCGCGGGACGTTGCTGTTGTTGGGTCCCCCGGCTGCCGTATAATCTCCGCCCTGCCCGGTTGCAGAGCCATAACGAGAAGCCTGGCGGGTGGCAGTCACAATGGTGGAATACATGAAAAGGAGACGTCCCGCTTCTATTAGCCCGTACACCAGCAAAAGCAAAAGGGGCAGCACAATGGCGAATTCCACCATGGCTTGCGCCCGGCTCTTTTGGGGAGCGAAAGTATTTAGTTTCATAATAAAAAATTCCTGATTCCTGATAATCCTAATTCTTAGTTTAATAACGCCGGTGCGTCCACCAATGAGACATTCGTACTACAAGAGAGACTGTCTGCAAGGAAACTACAAAACTGATAATTGCGGGCAACCACATTGTAAGGGATAACGATGCGGGCGGTAATGGAGATAAGCCGGTCCCGGCTACAGGTAGAGCAGATAAAAGGCGCTGAGAATGAAATAGGGACCGTAGGGGATGAATGTCATCAGCGCATCACTGACATAGCGGCGGCGCAGGATCAGCGCCAGGATCAAAAAGAAGCTGGCCAGCCCGCCGAGTAACACCCCGATTACCAGGGCATTCAAGATGAAGGGCCAGCCAAGCATCAAGCCCAGCACCCCCGCCAGATACACATCCCCGCCGCCCAGGGCTTCCTCATCATCGTCCGCCTGACCGGCTGCCCGCATCCGGCGGGATCGCCAGCGCGCCACCAGGGCGCCCAGTTGATAGAGCAGGAACATGACCCCGAAGCCGAAGAGCCCTCCCAGCAGCGATTTGCCCATCCCGAGCAGAAGCCCATCCGCGCGGCTGTGGATCGAAGTCCCAACAATGAATCCAAGAATTGCGCCAAATGCACTGGTAGGATGCAGGATCAAGCGGTGCTCCAGGTCGATCACCGTGATGATCCCAAAGTAGATCAGGACGATCATTCCAAGGGGAATTCCAAGCGCTCGCGAAGGATTCAGCCAGAAGTAGACGAAAGCGATGACGGTCAGTATCTGCACGACCCAGGTCCGCAGGCTGCGCCGGGTTCCGCAGGCACGGCAAGTTCGCAAAAGCACATAATCCCCCCAGGAAAACGGCGCCTGGCACTGGCGACAGAGGGGCTGGGTGAAGCGGCGCGTATGCGGAAGGACGTCCGCGGCGTAGTTTATGAATAGCCCCGCGCCCCAGCCCAGCAGGATGGGAATGACCAGCATAAGATCCATCTCTACCATTATAGCCCAAAGCCGTAGCCTGCGATCCCCCGTGGCTTCGTGTAAGCTAGCTGTAATGTCCTCGTATCCTGCCGGGCCCGGTCCTGTTCCCCTCGGGATATAATGGAAAAATGAACCCAATACCCTTACAAAAGCCGACTTGGGGATTTGTGCCCTCAAAAAACCTTCGTAAGGCTCATCCCAATCTGTCGAGAGATAACCATGGATAAATTCGTAATAGAAGGCGGGGTTCCACTACAGGGTGAGGTGACACCGGCGGGAAACAAGAATGCAGCTCTGCCGCTGCTGGCTGCCGCGCTGCTCACAGATGAACCGATTATTTTGCACAACGTTCCGCACATTCAGGACACGCTGGTGATGCGACGACTGATCGAGAGCCTGGGTGTGCAGGTCGAAAACCTGGACGATACTTCCTGGCGCGTGGTGGCGCGGGATGTGCGGACCGCCGACCTGAACCCGGACCTTTGCCGTCGCATCCGCGCCTCCATTTTGATCGCCGGTCCGCTGGCGGCGCGCATCGGCGAGTTCAAATTGCCTCCGCCCGGTGGCGATGTCATCGGCCGCCGGCGTCTGGACACGCATATCCTCGCATTGCGCGCCCTGGGTGTGGATGTGGAGTACGAGCGCGGTTTTACGTTCCAGGCAGACGGCCTGCGCGGCGCGGACTTTCTGATGGATGAAGCCAGTGTCACCGCCACAGAGAATGCGATCATGGCAGCGGTAACTGCAAAGGGCGAGACCGTCATCCGCAATGCCGCCTCAGAGCCGCATGTGCAGGACCTTTGTCATTTCCTGAACATTCTCGGGGCGCAGATTGATGAGATCGGCTCCAATACGCTTCACATCCGCGGCGTGCCGAAGCTGCACGGCGGGGAGTTTACGATCGGTCCGGATTATCTGGAAGTCATCAGCTTCGTCGGCGCCGCAGCGGTCACGCATGGGACGGTGCGTGTGAAAGGCGCCGGAGTTAAGAATCTTGAGATGATCGCACATGTCTTCGAGCGCCTGGGTGTGACCTGGGATGTAGAGGGGGATGACCTGATCGTCCCGTCTGAGCAGGAGCTGCGAATTGTGCCGGACCTCGACGGGGCGATCCCCGAGATCAAGACGAACGTCTGGCCCGCGTTCCCCACCGACTTGATCAGCATTGCCATCACCGTGGCGACCCAGGCAAGCGGGTCGGTATTGTTCCATGACTGGATGTTCTCCGGGCGCATGTATTTCACCGACAAGCTGGTGGGCATGGGCGCGAAGATCATCCTGTGCGACCCGTACCGCTGTTTGATCCAGGGGCCCAACCAGTTGTATGGTGAGAACCTGGAGAGCCCTGATATTCGCGCCGGGATGTCAATCCTGCTGGCTGCCCTGGCGGCGAAGGGACAATCAACGATCCGAAACGTCAGCCAGATTGAGCGCGGCTACCAGGATGTGGATAAGAAGCTGCGGGCGATGGGCGCAAAGATCGAGCGCGTGAGTGAATAATCCAGGATTCTTAACACGAAGGACACCAAGTACACGAAGGAAGGTCAAAAGCCCACTTTGTGCTCTTAGTGTCCTTTGTGTTTAATCTCTATCCTTTAATCACGGCTACAGGCTTTAGCCGCGCTACTTTCTTTGCAATTCCCGCCTCACTCACAGTCTCCACTACCATATCCACATCCTTATATGCGGATGGCGCTTCTTCCGCCAGCCCGGGCAGGGAACCTGCGCGGACTTTGATGCCCTGTTTCTCGAGGTCTCTGCGCAGCACGTCGCCCTGTATTTCCTTTTTGGCTTTCGATCTCGACATCAATCTGCCCGCGCCGTGACAGGATGATCCGAAGGAGCGGGTCATGCTGTCTTCGGTGCCAGTGAGGACCCAGGAAGCGGTGCCCATCGAGCCCGGGATGATGACGGGCTGTCCGATCTTCTGATATTCAGGGGGAAGGCCGGGGGCTCCGGGACCGAAGGCGCGGGTCGCACCCTTGCGGTGCACACACACTTTCACCTGCCTGCCCTCCACCTCGTGGGTCTCGAGCTTTCCCATGTTGTGAGCGATGTCGTAAACCTGGTGCAGGTGCCAGCTGCGAGTCTTCGGCGCAAACGTCTCCTCGAAGGCGCGCCGGGCGGAATGCGCGAGCAGCTGGCGATTCGCGAAGGCAAAGTTCGCCGCGGCTCGCATTGCGCCCATGTAAGCTTTGCCTTCGGGTGAATCCATCGGCGCGCACACCAGCTCGCGATCTGGCAGCTCGATGCCGTATTTGTGGACCGCGCTTTGAAAAGACTGCACATAATCGGTGCAGACCTGGTGTCCCAGACCGCGCGAGCCGCAGTGGATCTGCAGGACCAAACAGCCTTGATAGAGTCCCATCACGTTGGCGGCTTCCTCATCGAAGATCTGATCGACGACATCCACTTCGATGAAGTGATTGCCCGCGCCGACCGATCCGATCTGTTCCCGGCCGCGTGTCTTGGCGCGCTCCGAGACCTTGTTCGGGTCGGCTCCATCGAGCGAGCCCATCTCCTCAGTTCGCCTCAGGTCGGCTTCTGTGGCGTATCCATTCTTTAGCGCCCAGCGTGACCCATCGCTCAGCACCTGGTCCAATTCTTTCAGGCTGAGCTTGAGCGCGCCTTCCTTCCCCACACCGCTTGGACAGTATTTGTTTAACAGCGTTGCCAGCTTCTCCATGTCGCCGCGGGCCGACTCGAAGTCAATCGCGGAAGCCAACAGCCTCACGCCACAGTTGATATCGTACCCAATCGCTCCAGGCGAGATGACTCCATGCGGGTACTCGGTTGCCGCAACGCCGCCAATCGGAAAACCGTAGCCCTGGTGGATATCCGGCATGACGATCACATGCCCGACCAGCCCCGGCAGCGTGCTCGCATTGATCGCCTGTTCCAAGGACTTATCGTTGATGATCTGCTCGAGCAGCTCACGCGTGGCAAATATTCTGACCGGCACACGCATATCATGCCGGATATAGGTGGGAATCTCCCACTCGGTCTCGCTGATCTGGACTAAGTTCTCAATATTCATGTCTTCTCTCTCAACCTTGCGAATGTTTTGTCACCCGACTCATCGGGGCAATTCGCCAACCTCCGCAAGGCTCCTATACATCGAACACAATCGTCGTTTCGAAGCGCTGGTTAGCTTCCACAATCCTGAGGTTGTGATATGTCACTGCCTTGATTGCCTTGTCCACGGACAAAACCTGCGCGCCCTGCATCTTAACCTTCAACTTTTTACCGGTAACTTTCAACTCAAACGCATCAAACGCCGATCCTTCCTGCTCCTGGTAATAGACCAGCTCAGAGAGGAAGGCGACCAGCAGGCTCTCTGCATCCGGCGCTTCGCACTCGAACTCACGCTTGAAGCGCGAACCCGAACCGATCCGGGTGCCTGAGAGCGCATTCATCGCCCTTGCGCATTCTGCGAACAGCCCTGGCAAATCCTCTGCCCAGACACGCACAGACCAGTCCGCGGTATGGGAAATCTCTTCAAAGCCCATGATTTGATTGTACCCGTTCCACGGGGTTGTCTCAGAATTCTGATGCCGGTCAGACTACGCCCAATACTCCATGGAGGGGTGGAACACGGTAAAATACATCCCTGACAGGTCGTCTGGAGTACGGAAGATTCTGAAGCGAGGAAATCACGAAGACATGACAGCGAATGGCAATGCAAAGCACGTAAAAGTATTAATATTGGGATCCGGGCCCACAGGCTATTCGGCTGCCCTGTATGCGGCGCGCGCCGAGCTGCAGCCTGTGGTTTTGACGGGTATGCAGCTAGGCGGGCAAGCGGCGCTGACGTATACGATTGAGAATTACCCCGGTTTTCCGGAAGGGGTCGGCGGGGCGCAGCTGGGCGAGCTATTCCAGAGGCAGGCGGAACACTTTGGCGCGGTGACCGAGTTCGAATCGGCGAATGCGGTGGACTTGTCGCAGCGTCCGTTCCGGGTAATCGGCGATAGCAGCGAATACCTGGCGGATGTGCTCATCGTCGGCACGGGCGCCAGCCCCAATCACCTCCAGATCCCCGGCGAAATGGAGCTGACCGGGCGGGGCGTCTCATACTGCGCGACCTGTGATGGCTGGTTCTTCAAGGACAAGAAAGTCGTCGTCGTAGGTGGTGGGGACAGTGCCCTGGAGGAAGGTCTGTTTATCACCCGCTACGCCTCTTCTGTGACCATTGTGCACCGGCGCGAGGAGTTCCGCGCCAGCCCGATCCTGCAGAAGCGCGCCCGGGAACATCCCAAGATGGATTTCATCCTGAATACCGTGGTCACCGAAGTGCTCGGAACGGACAAGCTCGAAGCCATCCGGCTCAAGAATGCGATTTCCGGCGAGGAGATCCTTTACGAGACCGACGGTCTGTTCATCTTTATCGGTCATACACCGAACACAGAGATGTTCAAGGGCCAGCTGGCGATGAGCGAGCTTGGATACATCACGATCAACGAGCGCATGGAGACCAGCGTGCCCGGGGTGTTCGCAGCCGGCGAGGCGGCTGACCCGCATTTCAGGCAGGTAGTCACCTCGGCAGGGATGGGCGCGGCAGCCGCGATCCAGGCAACCCGCTATCTCGAGGCGACGGAATCATCGCCGATCACTTCCACCTGAGGCGGATGTGAGGCGACAAAATTATTCATTTGACAGTGGCGCGTACAGCGCCACTGTTTTTCTAAAACTGGTGGTATAAAAGTTACAAAATGTACTTTCTTCTCAAAGGGGTTTCGGATAAAATTTTGATATCCATAAAACTTCGGAGGAGTCATGAATAAAATCTCGGTCATTGGCGCAGGCATGACGGGCGCGACCACCGCACACTGGCTCGCGGAACGTGAGCTTGCCGACCTCGTCCTGGTGGATGTGGTGGAGGGAATGCCGCAGGGAAAGGCGCTCGATATGCTCGAGGCGATGCCGATCATCGGCAAGGATGTCGAGGTCGTCGGCGCCAATGATTATGCCGCCACGAGGGGATCGGATATTATCATCATCACGGCAGGCCTGCCGCGCAAGCCGGGCATGAGCCGTGATGATTTGTTATCTGCCAATGCCGAGATCGTGGGAAAGGCAGCCACCGAGACGCTTGCCCATTCCCCCGAGGCGATCTACATTGTGCTGACCAACCCGCTCGATACGATGGCGTATTTGACCATGAGGAAGACAGGCTTGCCGCGCGAGCGCGTGGTGGGACAAGCCGGGATCCTGGACTCAGCGCGGATGCGAGCCTTCGTCGCCATGGAGACCGGCGTCAGTGTGGAGAACATTGACTGCTACGTGCTGGGCGGGCACGGCGACGAGATGGTCCCGCTCACGCGGCATTCGAACATCGCCGGGATTCCTTTACGGGAATATCTTTCGGCCGAAAAACTGGAAGCGATCGTTGCACGGACGCGCAAGGGCGGGGGCGAGATCGTTAATCTCTTAAAGACCGGGTCCGCGTTTTACGCGCCCGCGGCAGCCTGCGCGCAGATGGCGGAGGCAATTCTCAAGAACAAGCATCTGATCGTCCCCTGCGCGGCGTATATGAGCGGGGAATACGGCTTGAACGATATGTTCTTCGGCGTGCCGGTCATGCTCGGGCGCGCGGGCATGGAAAGGATCATCGAATACCAGCTGGACGAGGAGGAGAGAGCCATGTTCGATCGGTCTGCAGCCGCTGTCAAGGAAACTCACGACGCATTGAAAAACCTGGTGACATTCTAATCGTCAGAGCGCGGCGTTTAGGGTTCTATCATTTTTGGAGGTCAATTATGATCCTGCACGAGAAAATTTCCGAACAACTGCCCCGCTGGCGTGAGCGCATCCGTGCGCTTGCGAAGGAACATGCCGATGTGGTGGTCGATACGGTGACGGTTGGCGAGGTGGTCGGCGGGATGCGCGATACCAAATCTCTGCTGACCGATATCTCCTATGTCGATCCTGGCGAAGGCATTCGCTTCCGCGGCATGTCCATCCCGGAGGTTCTGAAGAAATTGCCCAAGGCACGCGGCGGTAAGATGCCGCTGGTCGGCGGGTTGTACTACCTGCTGCTGGTCGGCGAGGTGCCCACGAAGGAACAGGCGATGGAGGTCGAGGCAGAATGGGCGCGGCGTGCCGCGGTCCCCGATTACGTCTTCAAGACGATCCGGTCCATGCCGCAAGAGACCCACCCGATGACACTCCTTTCGCAGGCTGTTCTGGCGCTGCAGAACACGTCCATCTTTGCGCAGCGCTATCACGACATGAAAAAGGATGTTTACTGGGAAGCTGCCCTGGAGGACAGCCTGAACCTGACCGCGAAGCTTCCGGTGATCGCCGCCTATATATATCGTCTGAAATATTTCGGTGAGACCAAGAAGCCGAAATACAATCCCCGCCAGGACTACGGCTTGAATTTTGCGCGAATGATGGGCGTCGAGGATAAGAAAGGCTATGCGGAGCTTGCCCGGCTGTACTTCATTATTCACAGCGATCACGAATCGGGGAACGCCTCGGCGCACGCCACGCACCTGGTGGGCTCCACGCTATCGGATGTGTACTATGCATTCTCGGGCGGATTGAATGCCCTTGCCGGGCCGCTGCATGGTCTCGCCAACCAGGAAAGCCTGTCCTGGCTGCTGGATGTCCATAAGAAATTTAGCGGGGTGCCGTCGCGGGATGACTTATACAAGTATGCGTGGGATACGCTGAACAGCGGCCGTGTCATTCCCGGATACGGGCATGGCGTATTGCGTGTGATCGACCCGCGCTTCGTCACGCAGATGGAGTTCGCCAAGCAGCGTTTCCCGGACGACGAGCTGCTGCGCCTGGCAGATATGGTCCTGGATGTGGTCCCGCAGGTATTGAAGGAGCAGGGCAAGGCAAAAAGCCCGGCTCCCAACGTGGATGCCATCAGCGGAACGCTGCAGTATTACTACGGCGTGCGACAGTTCGATTTCTACACGGTGCTGTTCGGCGTGGGGCGGGCCCTGGGCGTCACAGCGAATTACGTCTGGGCGCGGGCACTGGGCCAGCCTATCGAGCGGCCCAAATCGCTTACCACGCAAATGCTCGAGGATGTGGTGGCAAAAGCCGCGGCAGAGCCACAGCCTGCGTAGAATATCGCTTTTTGAACAGTCCACCCCGGCGCGTCAGTGCCGGGGTGTTTGTTTTTCTGGGCGAAAATTGCTTCAACGTCTGGTCAGGAGGAACCGACCTTGTCGATCAGGAAGGCATACTCGAAGGCGATTTCCCTGAGAAAGTCGTAACGCCCGGAAGCGCCGGCATGACCTGCGTCAAAATTCGTCCGCAGCAGCACGGTGTTATCGTTTGTGCGCAGCTCGCGCAGCCTGGCGGTGAACTTGGCAGGCTCCCAAAATGCGACGCGCGGGTCGTTTAGTCCGGTCGTGATGAGGACGTGAGGATAGTCCACATTCCGGATATTATCGTACGGCGAGTAGGACATGATGTAATTGAAGTACTCCTCAATCTCCGGATTGCCCCATTGGTCGTACTCAAATGTCGTCAGAGGAATTGTCGGGTCACTCATCGTGTTGATCACGTCCACGAATGGAACTGCCGCGACTACCGCTCCAAAGAGATCGGGTCGCATGGTCAGGCAGGCGCCCACCAGTAATCCACCAGCCGAACGGCCGCTAATGGCAAGCTTTTCCTTCGAGGTGTACTTGTCCGCGATCAGATGCTCGGCGCAGGCGATGAAATCTGTGAAGGTATTCTGCTTGTTAAGCATCTTGCCGTTCTCATACCAGGCGCGTCCCATCTCTGAGCCGCCGCGAATATGCCCGATGGCAATCACGAATCCGCGGTCGAGGAGGCTGATCAAGTTTGCATTGAAGCTGGGGTCATAACTGTAACCATACGAGCCGTAGCCCTGCAGCAGGGCGGGATTGTTCCCATCCTGTTTCAGGCTTTTCTTGTAGACCAGTGACATAGGCACGAGCGTTCCATCCGGGGCGGTGGCGTAGGTACGCTCTGTGACGTATTGATCTGCATCGTATCCGCTGGGGATTTCATCGCGCTTGACGACCGTCCAGGTTTTCTCTTTGACATTGAAGTCGATCACCGACTTCGGCGTCACGAGCGAAGTATAGGTAAACCGCAACGTGTCTGTTTTGAATTCCGGATTCCGGCCAGGAATGAAGCTGTAGGCAGCCTCCGGGAAAGGGACACTGCTTACGTTCGCAAGCCCATCGGTCCCGGAAATGCGGATTCGGGGGAAGCCCTCCCGGCGCTCATACAGGACGAAGAAATCCTCGAAGGCATCCATGCCGGTGAGATAGATGGCTTCGCTGTGCGGAATGATTTCCTCCCAGTTCTCCCTGGTTGTGGCATGCAGCGGCGCTTTCATCAGCTTGAAGTTCTGGGCGTTCTCATTCGTGATCACAAAAAAGTGATCGCCGGTATGCTCCACCTGATATTCCATCCCTTTGATGCGAGGCTGGAAGCTCTTGAACTCGTGGGTGGAACCGTCGTTCGGGAAATAAATCCATTCATCGGTCAGCGTCGAATGCATGTTCGCCATGATGTAGGCTTTGCTGCGGCTCTGCGTAAGCCAGAGAAAGTAGGTTTCGTCTTTCTCTTCATACAGGAGTGCATCCTGTGACGGATCGCTGCCCAGGACGTGGCGGTATATGCGATAGGGTCGCAGGGTCGCGTCGCGGGTGACGTAAAAAAAGCTGGCGTTGTCACATGCCCATTCCACGCCGTGGTGGCCGTAGACATCCCCAAACGTGTTGGGAATCATCTCCGGCAACAGCGTGCCGGTCGTTAGATCTTTTATATAAATAGTGCAGATCTCCGTGCCGTCTCCATCCACCGAGTATGCCAGTTTCGTTCCGTCCGGGTTGACCGCAAAGGCGCCGATGCGGCAGAAATTGTTCGCACCCGTCAGGGCATTCTGATCAATCAGTACCTCCTCGGGCGCGGTCGGGTCGTCTTTCTTGCGGCAGTAAAACGGATACTGCTTTCCGGCTTCGAAGCGAGTGTAATAGATGTACCCTCCATCCTTCTCCGGGGCGGAGGCGTCATCTTCCTTGATACGGCCCTTCATTTCCTGAAAGAGCTGTTCCTGCAGCGGTCTGGTGTGCTGCATGACCTCTTCTAGGTAATCCTGCTCGGCGTGCAGGTACTTGAGCACCTCCGGATCCTCGCGGTAGCGCATCCAGAAGTAATTGTCGATACGAGTTCGGCCATGCTGGGTGATTTCCCTGGGGCGTCTGGCGGCGACGGGATACGGTTTCATGTTCTTCCTCCTGATTAAGTAAAAAGCTGCACAGTCCGGTTATGGACTGTGCAGCGATATACCAGCTATTTTTCTTGGGAATGAGTCTTATTTGCGGTTCCAAATGTTTCCAGTTTTACGATCCGCGCTTTGTCCCGAATTCTCCATGGAACGATCTGTTTGGCATGCTCACGGTTGTCGGTCTCGATGATTGCCCAGCCACAGTGCGCTCCGTCATGACAGCCCCACTCGAAATGATGAAGGTAGCCTGCCGCATGGATCTCCTTGATGATGGCATCGCAGTCGCCCGCCTCGTGCGGGGATTCGACGAGATAACGGTCCATATCACCTCTCCTGCTCAGCTGTAATCAGTGCTTCATAGAACTTTCGGGCTTTTCGTCTCATGATCTTGATGATCATTGATACCGAAATTATATACCCGTGATGGTCTCCGCTTCAAGAGGATAGATGGGGGGACATAACCGGTCGATCAGAAAGGCATAATCGATGGCGACTTCTTTGAGGTGGTCATAGCGGCCCGAGGCACCAGCGTGGCCAGCCTGATAATTGGTGTGGAGCAAGAGCAGGTTATCGTCGGTCTTCATCTCGCGCAGCTTGGCGGCAAACTTGGCGGGCTCCCAGTAGGCAACGCGCGGGTCGTTCAGCCCGGTGGTGATCAGCATGTGGGGGTAGGCGATGGGCCGCACATTGTCGTACGGAGAATAGGAGAGCATGTATTCGAAATGCTCGCGCACCTGCGGGTTGCCCCACTCGTCCCACTCGAGGCTGGTCAGTGGGATCGTGGGATCGCTCATCGTCGTGACGACATCCACGAAGGCGACTTTGTTGATGACCGCCTGGAAGAGATCCGGCCGCATCGTCAGGCAGGCGCTCACGAGCAGTCCGCCGGCAGAACCACCCAGGATGGCAAGCTTCTTATTCGACGTAAAGCCTTCCTTGATCAGGTGCTCCGCGCAGGCAATGAAATCGGTGAAGGAGTTCTTCTTGTTCAACATCTTGCCGCTCTCATACCAGGCGCGTCCCAGGTCCGACCCGCCGCGGATATGCCCGATGGCGAAGACAAACCCGCGGTCCAGCAGGCTGAGGCGGCTGGCGTTGAAATCGGCGTCGATCACCGAGCCATAGGAGCCATAGCCGTATAACAGGGCGGGATTGCTGCCATCTTTTTTCAAGTTCTTCTTATAGGCGATCGTAATCGGGATCTGCTTGCCATCCGGGGCGGTGGTGTGGATCCGGTCGGTCGTGTATTGCGACCGGTCATAGCCGGCCGGTATATCCTGCCTGATCAATTCCCACTGTCCGGTGTCCATGTGATAATCGATCACCGAATGAGGTGTGACCGGGGAGGAATAGGTAAAACGCAGTATATCCGTGTCGTATTCGGGATTCGACTCCAGCTCCACGCTGTAGGCCGGCTCGGGAAACTCGATGTAACGGACATTGCTCATCGTCTCGAAGGCTGTGATGCGGATCTGGCGCAGCCCGTTCCGGCGCTCGTAGAGCACAAGGTAGTCCTTGAAGGTGTCGACATAATCGATCAGCACATCCTCGCGGTGGGGGATGACCTCCTGCCAGTGCTCACGCTCCGGGGCACTTACGCTGGCTTTCACCAGCTTGAAGTTTTCCGCCTGCTCATTGGTAACGATATAAAAATACCCCTCATGGTGCGCGGCGAAATATTCCACCCCATCCTTGCGCGGGGATAAAACCCTGACACCGCCCTCCGGCTGATCAGCCGAAAAAAAGCGCATTTCTGTGGCGCGGGTCGCATGGTGATTTACAAAAATATATTTGCCGTCGCGTGATTTATGGATGAACAGGGAATATGCTTCATCGTCATCCTGTACGAGCAGTTCATCCTCTTCCGGCTGCGTTCCCAGCCGGTGACGAAAGACCTTGTAGGGTCGTTCTGACCCGTCCAGGGTGAGATAATAAAGGGTCTGGCTGTCATTCGCCCATTCCACGCCGGTGTGATAGTAGACGCTGCTAAAGGTGTTGACAATGAATTCAGGGTAAAGAGCGCCGGAGGTCAGATCCTTGATATAGATCGTGTATACCTCGCGTCCTTCGATATCGAGAGAATAAGCCAGTTTTGTGCCATCCGGGCTGACGGTCAGGGCGCCAACGCTGCAGAAACATTTGCCCTCCGCCAGGTCGTTCTGATCGAGCAAAATTTCTTCTGAACTCTCCAGTGAGTCTTTCTTCCGGCAGTAAATCGGGTATTGCTTGCCCGCCTCGGTACGCTCGTAATACAAAAACTCCCCTCGCTTCTCGGGGACTGTGCAGTCCGTTTCCTTGATACGTGCCTTCATTTCGTTGTAGAGCGTCTCCTGAAGGGACTTGGTGTGCCCCATAATCTCTTCAAGATAGTCGTTTTCTGCGTGTAGGTACTTAAGGACCTCTGGATCGGTTCGGTCCCGCATCCAATAATAGTTATCAATGCGGGTATGTCCATGCTGTGTAATCTCATAGGGACGTTTAGGGGCGGTGGGATAAGGGTACATGGTATGGTCTCTCTAAAGGGGTATGAATTTGTCGGGTGGATACAATGTTTTGGGGATCGTCCCGAGCCAGTCTCAGGACGGATGCTGATTATAAACCCAATCCAAACGCCCCCTGGAATCTCTAATCTTCTGGCGAAAACTGCGTGTAGCGAATATAGTTTATGCTGGATAGAGCATGTGGGTCAGGTTTGTGGCCTGACGATTTATGGTTGTAGCAAGTTTCTCTTTCAGGACGCTTCGCAGCAAACCCCTACATGCTCCTGGATTCCTCTGTCTGATAAATCTTGGAGATCACTTCTTCAAGCGGCGGGTCGGAGATAGTTATATCTACCACGCTGCCGGCATCCGTGAGGTGCGAAAGCACCTTGTCGACCGGCGTTGCGCGCGTGTCGAAGCGTAGCTTCACACCATATTGCCCCATCTTTATCATTTCGGTCCCATCCACGCGGAACGACTTTAGCACTTCGTCGGCATAACGCACCTCGACCAGCTTCGAGGTCAGGAACTTCCGCTTGAGGTTCGATACTTTGTCTTCGTAGACGATCTGCCCGTGGTTGACGATGATCACGCGTTTACACAACGCTTCCAGGTCGCCCGCGTCGTGTGAGGTGAGCAGGACTCCCACATTCTCGAGGCGCGCCATCTCGCGGATTGCATCCCGGATGCGCTGCTTGGCAACCACGTCCAGGCCGATGGACGGCTCGTCGAGCAGGATCAGCTTCGGGCGGTGCAGGAGCGAGGCAGCCACTTCACAGCGCATGCGCTGCCCAAGCGAGAGCTTCCGCACGGGCGTCTCCAGCAGCTCCTTGATTTCAAATGCCTCGGCAATCTGCCCGATCCGCATCTGTGTGTCACGGTCGTCCATCTCATAGATCTTTCCAAAGAGCGTGAAGGTATCGATCGCGGGGAGGTGGTACCAGAGCTGCGGCCGCTGACCGAACACCGTGCCGATGTGATACGCTAGCTGCTGGCGCTCCTTCCATGGGACATAGCCCAGGACCCTTGCCTCTCCGCCAGTCGGGTGCAGGATGCCAGTGAGTATTTTGATGGTGGTGGATTTCCCGGCGCCGTTCGGACCGATGAAGCCGAGCAGCTCCCCCGCTTCCATCTGGAAGGTGAGATTCCGGACGGCTTCGACTGAGCTGTATTCAGGCTTATACAAAGCGCGCAGCGAGCCGCTCATCCCCGCGGCTTTGCGCTTTGTCTGGAAGGTTTTATGGAGCTTGGTCACTTCGATGGCAGGCATAGTTTCACCACAAAGGACACTAAGGAACACAAAGGGTTTTGTTTGCTGCAGGAGATATTGTAGTCGAAGCGATGATACAGGTCTATCAAGTCTTGCGTTGTCACGATATTCTGGGGTATCCTGTAGGGAGATGAACGGATTTTAGAAGAAAGGATCAGGATATGCGTTTACAGGGTAAAAAGATTGCCGCACTAGTGGCGGAGGGTGTGGAAGATTTGGAATATTACGTTCCAATGATGCGGCTTCAGGAGGAAGGCGCGCAGGTGCTTACTGCTGCACTCGAGCTCAAGCCGATCCATGGCAAGAACGGGTTGAAGATCGAGCCGGATACGAAGATCGACTCACTGAATGCCGATGAGCTCTTTGGCCTTGTCCTCCCGGGCGGTTGGGCTCCGGATAAGCTGCGACGCCATGATGTGGTCAAGGACCTTGTCCGCGAGATGGATTCGCAGGGCAAGCCTATCGGGGTCATTTGCCACGCTGGCTGGATTCCCATTTCGGCCGGGATCATGAAGGGCCGCCGCGCCACCGGCTCGGTCGGTATCAAGGATGACATCATCAACGCTGGCGGGACCTGGGTGGACGAGCCCGCCTTCCGAGATGGCAATCTGATCTGGGGCCGCGTCGTCGCGGATATCCCGGATTTCTGCCGTGAGCTCATTCAAGCGCTAACGGAAAGAGCCGAGGAGCCGGTCGCTTCGACAAGCAAGTGACTTTCATCGGTCTCAGGACTCGAGTTTTGTACCTGCCGGCTGAATGCCGGCAGGCTGCTTTACGGCCCGTCTCGTAATTGATTCTACTTTTCGCAAGCAAGCGCGGGCTGAAATTGACACCGAAAGTCAAGCACATTCTGCGGCACTACGCAGGCAGCCATCACAATCCCCAATCCGATGTAAAATTAATACCGAGTGCCGCGGAAAGCGGTAAAAACTATGTCCAGGCGACGCATTTTTACCCGTCGGAACCAGCCACGCAGTTTTCGCATGCCGGTCGGATTGCTTATGCTGGTCGCCGTGGTGGCATTATGTCTGCTCATTCCCGCTTATCCGATCAATGTATCCAACTTAACCGGCTCGGAACGAAGCACGTCCACTCCCGTGCCTACCTTCACCCCCCTCCCCAAGCCGACCAAAGAACATATCGGGCGTCTCATCTTTACCTGCACCCGGGGAGACTACAACCAGATTTGCGGAGTGAATGCCGATGGAACAGAGTACCGGCAGCTGACAGAGCTGGAAGCTCACAGCTATTATCCAGTCTATTCTCCGCTTGGGGGATCGGTGGTCTATGCCTCGAACCGCGACGGAGGCGTCTTCGATCTCTTTCTCCTGATCTTCGATGGGTCGCGCTTGCTGCGGCTGACGAACAATATCGGAAATGTCATCTCGCCGAGCTTCTCGCCGGACGGGTCACGGATCCTCTTCGCCAACCGCGCCGCAGAGGGTCCTACCTCCCTCTGGACGATGGAAAGCGATGGCGAGAATGCGGACCTGCTGTACGCTGCCCCCAACACGATTGTTGCGGCAGACTGGGCGCCGGTCGGGAACCGCATTGCCTTTGCGATGGCGATGGACCAGCCGGACTCCTATGAGGTCTTTGTCATGAATGAGAATGGCACAGACGTCCGGCAGCTGACGCGGGGCTTGCCGGGGATCGGCGGCAGCCTGGATTGGTCTCCAGATGGCCAATCTCTGTTGATCTACGCCGGGCTCACGGGAGATAAAAACATCTTTCTGATCAACGTGGATGCCCAGACGGCGGTACAGCTTACCAGCGGAGGCAACAACGCCGCCTCATCCTTCTCCCCCGATGGTCAGTGGATCGCCTTCAATTCGTTGCGGAATAACGATCAGGCTGATATATTTATCATGCGGCCGGACGGAACGGACGTACGCCAGGTGACCAATAACCCCGAGCCGGACTGGCAGCCCCAATGGGAGCCGTAAGCGCAGCACATAGGAGCATCATCGCAGAGGTTTCATGAAAAAGACTGTCGTTATTCTTATTTTGATCTCGATCCTCTCCGGGTGCAGCGGGCTGCCGGTGTCCATTCCATTTCTTCAGACCCAGACGCCGACGAGCCCTCCGCAGCCCACGGCAACTCCCTTTTCCCTGGATCCCACGTTCACGCCCGACCTGTTCGTGCTCAACACGCTGCCTCCCACAACGACTGCCGTGGATGGCGGGCCCGCCGTTTCCGCAGTCAGCACCCCGACAGGTACACCCTTTATCATCTTTACACCCACAACGCGCGCCACTATCACCCTCGAGCCGCTCAGTTCTAATCTGTTCACACCCGCGCCGAGCGTATTTCTCGGCGTTCACCGCTCGACCGATCTGATCGTGTGGGGCAGCGCATGCGAAGGCGCGCGCTCCATCCGCTTTACCGCACAGGTGCAGCCGGCGCGCGGCTTGCGCTATGTGACACTGTGGTACCGCCTGCAGGACAAATACAGCAGCCGCCACACGAACTGGGGCGGGGGCGCCATCATGAGCGATAATGACCAGGGCACCTATTTTTATGACCTGGACCTGAGCCAGATAGCCCGCTATCGCTTCTACCAGGATGCCTGGCTGCAGTACCAGCTGGTTGCTTCGACGGCGACCGAGCGAGTGCTTGGCCGGACGGCGGTGTCACGCAGCGATGTCTCCTTGAGACATTGCTCGGTGATCAATCCCTGAGCCTTGTTGTTATGGAAGGACACAGAGGTCTTATCATGAAACGATTCATCCAAATGCTGGTCCTGGTCACGTTCATGACGAGCTGCTCAAGCCTGCCGGACATCAACATCCCGCAGCTTGGCGCCAGCCCCACCGCCCCGCCCACCTTTACCACGACGCCCACCCCCAGCCAGACCTCTCTGCCGACTCAGGATCTGTTTGCCACCTCCACGCCGACGCCGCTGACGTTTACCCCGACGGTGACCTCCATCGGCGCGGAGCTTTTCACGCCGACCAGCACACCAACGCTTTTTCCCACCGCGCGTCCCACGCAGCCAGCTCCGACCGCCGGCTCGGTCACACCTGCCTTGCTGCCGGGCGGTTCCCTGGGCGGCCTGTTCACCCCGCAAGCCACCGGATTCCTCACCATTCTGACCTCCAGCCCGCTGATGTACTGGAACGAAGGTCCCTGTTCTCCGCGCAACATCGAGATCACTGCGATTGTCACCGATCCTGCTAACACAGACAGAGTCGTACTCTTCACCCGTCTGCGCGAGAAACGCAACACCCTGAACGTGACACGCTGGAATGCCGGCGCGATTATGGTCAGGGAAGACGACGTCTCATTCCACTATAACATCCGGACATTCAATCTAAGGCGTTATTTCTACTTCCGGGAAGCGTGGCTGGAATACCAGCTCGTGGCGTTCGATAAGGATCTACAGGAGATCGGGCGGACGCCGATTTACGA
>DATHTH010000037.1:0-7075 GCA_035463495.1 Anaerolineales bacterium
GCCGACAGGGAGGTAGTCAAGGGCGCGGCGGTGTTGGCTATCTCCTGGAGGAGGACACTGGCAACTTCCGCCGGGTGAATGATCCACGCTGCATACATTGCCCCCATCAGAGCATCATCGCCTGCCGGTGTGAGGCCAATCCCTGCGCCGGCAAGCTGTGCGGCGAGTTTTCGTGCGGAAGAAAGATCCGCGTGAGCGAGAGCGGAGGCGAGAGCAGAAAGTAGAGGCTGGAGATCAGTGTTTTTTGCCAAGCTCGTAACAAAAGATTCTACCTGGCGATCGGCAACTCGTAACTGGCTTAATAGTTTGAACAGATGAGCTCTTTCAGCATGGAATCTTTCCCACTGGGGACGCGGGTTCCAGGGTTTTGTGTTTGCCGTGTTAATGTTAAGAGTCCCAAGAGTCAATTGATCGGAAGAAATAACAATCCGCGATTCAATATCGATAGCGGTAGAGAAACAAACCTCATCGGCCAGGACGAGATTGAACGGACCATTCCCAATCTGGGGTGCGACGATAGACAGAACATCCCTGCGCTCATTGATCAGGTTGCAGGCGTGGTCGAAAATGTGCAGGATGCGCGGCTGACGGGAGTTTGCCAGCCATTGCTTTACAGCCGGGGCACTCGATAGCGCGTTAATGGATCGCATGCTGCTCCCTCACTGTCCGGCGGATAAAGTCTTCCAGCGAACCCGGCTTGCGTTTCAGGAGCCAGCCGAGCACATTTGGATTCCCTGCCAAGCCCCAGCGATCATAATACTCGAACATCCTCACCAGATGTCCCCGCGCGTATTCGCCTAGATGTCCCGCTCGCAGATTCCAATCGTGGAGGTCTTCCTGTTCCGCACGGACCGGGCGGTTCAGCACTCCCTCAAAAATCTCTGCGAACTGCACATGAGACGTAGGAGCCGTCCCGGCGAGCTCATAGATTGCGTTGATATGACCCGGCTCTGTCAAGACCACCCTGGCAGCCTCAGCAATATCCTGCAAATCTACAAAGCTGAACTCCGCGTGGATCGAATATGGTACCTTTACAATGCCTTCTTCAGTGATCGCTCTCCAGCTC
Source organism: Anaerolineales bacterium (assembly GCA_035463495.1). GTDB lineage: Bacteria > Chloroflexota > Anaerolineae > Anaerolineales > Villigracilaceae > Defluviilinea. The sequence continues at coordinate 1,067 of DATHTH010000037.1, forward strand.
GCGAGCAAATTTTGCATATACGGCGCAGGCTGAAGGATCGTAAAAGGCAATCCTGATTCGAAGATCATTTCTTCCACGCGCAATTTTTGCCAGTGATGATGCATCTTCTCCGTTTGGGGATGCAAGACGGAGTGATATATGAAATGCTTTACTTCTGCGCGGCGAGCTTCCTCAATGACCAATTTACCAATCACCATCTCATCTGGATCCATGTTAGGGCAAAGGTGATAGACTGCCCTCACTCCCTCCATCCCCGAGCGCATTGCCATCTCATCGCGCATATCACCGACTACAACGCGCCCGGCGCCCAGAGACTTGACCGTTGAGATATGCTCTTCGCGATGGACCAACGCGGAGACGCTCTCTACTTGTGAAAGCACCCTGATGAGAGTTCGACCTGTCTTGCCGCCAGCGCCCGTAACCAAAATCATAACGTTGACTGCGTATAATTTCCGATCATCATAGGATTGAAAGGTCTGTCAAAAGGCTTGCCAAGGAGCATTTCTGATGAACTCCATCTTTTATACAGTCGAACCGATTGGATATATTCGCTCCACATTGAGGCGTTTGGAAGATGCGCCCATGCAGGGAGATGAAGGAGCTCCTGAAGCCTGGCTGGAGCTGACAGCACAAGCAGCGCCCGGATTAATGGGAATTAAGGCGGGCGATGAGCTGTTCCTGTTGACCTGGCTTCACCTTGCCGAACGGCACGTGCTCCAGGTACACCCACGCGGCGACCTCAGCAGGCCTTTAGCCGGTGTGTTTGCCACTCGCTCCCCGGACCGCCCCAATCCCATTGGATTACACCGCGTTTCTGTCCTGGAGGTTGCCGGGCAGAGGCTGCGTGTTTCACCACTGGAGGCAATCGACGGCACGCCTATCGTCGATATAAAGCCCGTGCTTGCCGCCTCAGCTTTGGAACGATGACTCTTGCTTTGATTCCGTCTTATTCACCAATTCCCATAGCCGGTTGGAATTCAGAGGGATTTCCAAAATCTCGAAATCCACATCGTGCAGCGCGTCTTCCAGTGCCTGCGCGAACAGCGGACCCACGGGGATCGCGCCCGCTTCTCCTGCGCCTTTCACGCCCATCGGATTGAGCGGCGAAGGTGTTTCGGCATGCTCCGTTTCGATGCGCGGCACATCCAGGCTGGTTGGCAGGTGATAATCCATGAAGGTGCCGTTCAGCAGCTGCCCGTTCTCGTCGTAGGCGAGACGCTCGTAAAAGGCGTTGCCAATGCCCTGAGCGACGCCGCCATGGATCTGCCCGTCGAGGATCAGTGGGTTGATCACCTTACCGCAATCATGCGCGACGAGATATTTCTGGATATGGATCTGCATCGTCTCACGATCGACCTCCACGATCATGGCATGGATCCCGGCAGCGGTGGCGCCGCGTTCGGGACCAAAATAGTTGGTAGCCTCCAGGCCGGGCTCCGTGCCAGGCTTGACCGCGCCGCGCGTTGGGTTCGCTTTGCCGGCTAACTCGCCCAGGGATATCGTCTTTTGGGGCACACCCTTGACGCGCACCTGACCATCCACCAGCTCAAGATCTTCTTCGGCGGCTTCAAAAAATTCAGAAGCGAAACGCAGGATTTTCGTGCGCACCACTTTTGCGGCTTCGTTGATCGCATTGCCTGCCACGACCGCGCCGCGGCTGGCGAACGTCCCGGCGCCCCAGTAGAATTGATCGGTATCGCCGGTGACTACATCAATCTGATCCACGCTAACCGCGAGCTGCTCCGCGACGATCTGGGCATAACTGGTGTAATGACCCTGTCCCTGCGTTCCGACGCCTGTGACAACCGAGACACGCCCGCTGCCCATCACCTGCACCTTGGCGCCTTCGTAAGGTCCAATGCCCGTGCCCTCTACATACGCCACAATTCCAATGCCAACGTGTCTGCCTTCGGCTCGCAGTTTCGGCTGGACCTCATTGATAAATTCGTCATAGCCAATCCGCTCGAGCGCGTGGTCGAGCAGCGGTTCATAGTCCCCGCTGTCGTACACCAGCGGGACAAAGTCCTGGTAGATGATTTCGTTGTTGTAGGGAAATTGTTCCGGGGAGATAAAGTTGCGCCGGCGGATCTCTGCCCGGTCGATCCCAAGCTCTTTTGCCGCGAAGTCCAGCATACGCTCGATGACGAACACACCATGCTGCCGGCCCGCGCCGCGATAGGGCGTGACGATGGTCTTGTTGGTAAAGACTGCCGTGAATTCACTGTAATAATTCCGGATGTCGTACAGCCCGAGCACGTTGGCTTGTGCGTTGAGCGGCACGGTCAGACCGTAAGGGGCGTATGCTCCCGTGTCATGCAGGAAGACATCATGGACGCCCAGGATGCGACCGTCTCGATCGAAGGCGACCTCGGCATTGTGGATCTGCCCGCGCTCGTGAGTTGTAGCGACGAAATTTTCGGCGCGGTCCTCGATCCACTTGACGGGCCGGTTCAGCCGCATCGCCGCCCAGGGGACGAGCACTTCCTCCTGGTAGAACATCATGATCTTCGGACCGAACCCGCCGCCGATGAACGGCGCGACGACGCGCACGTTGCGCTCCGACAACCCAAGCATGTTTGCCAGCCCGTTGCGGATCACGACGGGCGCCTGGGTGGTATCCCAGACGGTTAGCCGTCCCGAGCGCCGGTCCCACTCCGCGACGATACCCCGATTCTCGATGGCGGCGGCGCATCCATGCTCATAGCTGAAGCGGCGCTTGAGAACCAACGTCGCCTCTTTCTTTGCCGATTCATAATCCCCTTTTGTCTGCACCACGTGCGCGGCAACATTGGACCCGATCTCTTCGTGGATGATAGGGCTATCTGCTCCGAGCGCCGTTTCCATATCCACGACGGCTTCGAGAGGCTCGTAATCGACCTGGATGTCTGCGAGCGCGTCTTCGGCAATGTAACGGCTCTCTGCCAGCACCAGTACGATAGGCTCGCCCGCAAACTTGACCTTGCCCCTGGCAAGCGGTACCTGAGTCTTTTCGTTGAAAGTGATATCCTTAACCGGCGGTGGGGAAACGAGCAGCGGACCGGGCTTCCAATAATCGCCCAGGTCGTCAGCAGTAAAGATGGCAATGACACCCGCGCGCTGGCGGGCTTGCGAAACATCAATATTGTTGATCTTCGCGTGCGCGTAAGGACTGCGCAGGAACGCTGCATGCAGCATGTTCGGCAAGTCTACATCATCTACGTATAATCCCTGTCCTGTCAGCAGACGCGGGTCCTCGTTGCGCTTGATCCGCTCGCCGAAATATCGAGTTGCCATGCAAGCCTCATTTCATGTCATTGCGAGCCCTGCTCTCTAGGGCGAAGCAATCTCCCGTGAGTTTATGATAATGCTATAAAGCAGGAGATTGGTTCGGGCGCCTTTGACAGAGCATTGCCCTCGCAATGACGATTCGTAGTTATGCCCACGCCACCGCTCTGCAAAACGCGGCTTCCCCGCCTTTGAACTTCCAGGGGAATACGCCGAGCGTGATGCGCTTGTTGTGGAGTTCCTTCAAGCCGATATCGCCACCGAGATTTTCGACATGGATGCAATCATGCGGGAATAAAGCATTGTGTGTCAGCTGGTACGCGGAATCGGGGAAGAGCTCTTCCATCCGCTCCTCGCCAAAATTCGCGACGGTCTTCGCACGCACCCTCTGCCAGTGCTCCAACCCGCCCTTGCCGAGGAAGCGGCCGATCGGCAGGTTCATCGGATGGTCGGTGGAGATCATATCCACGCCCCAGATGTGGATCTTCTTGCTCAGCAGCCAGTCACAGATGCTGTAATGCGGACCCGGATGACGCTGGATGTATCTTTCCTCATCCGCCTCTTCTCCAAAGAACGAATATTTATGCCAGCCTGTGTGAATAAATAAAATATCGCCCTCCTGCACGTCGGCTCGCTTCTCGATATCTTCCGGCGTGAACAACCCGAGATCGTCCAGCATATCACTCAAATCCACGATGACTCCGGGACCGTAGCACCATTCGATTGGAATCTGATCGATGGTCTTGCCTTTGGTCACAAAGTGCCTCGGCGCATCGAGATGCGTTCCCATGTGATTCGACGTCTGAATATATTGCGCGTTGACCCCCTGTTCTGCTTTGCGCTTGATATATTTCACCTCAAAGGGAGGATAGAACGGCCAGAAAGAACAGTCTTGATTGAGGTCTTGAGAGAGGTCGTAGATTTTCATTGAAATTCTCCTTGGCTAGATATTGTATTTTTCGGCGAACGCCACGAGCGCATCCTCAAAGATCTGGATGGGAGGTCTCACCAGACCCGCCCCCACCTGACCTACCCCGGCGTTCTTATGGGCAACCCCCGTATTGATGCGCGGCGTGATGCCAAGCTCGACCACTTTTCGCAGGTCGATGCCGGTCGGCGTACCGCGGAAGTCGAGCGCCGGCATGGTGAAAAATCTGCTCTCCGCAAAAGTGATTTCATACATCTCAAGCGTCGCATTCATGGCATCCTTCGGCGTGCCGCCAACGAAGGTCACGATGGCAGGCGCCGTTGCCATCGCAAAACCGCCGATCCCCGCCGTTTCGGTGATGGCGCTATCGCCGATATCGGGGTTGGCATCGTCCTGCGTGAAGCCTGAAAAAAACAATCCAACCGGCACTTCCGCCGGCGCCGTAAACCATTCCTGCTCGCCCAGCCCGCTGACCCGAATCCCGAAATCCGTGCCGTTGCGCGCCATGGTCGTGACGATAGTGCTGCACTCCACGCCGTGCGCCGCATCGGTCATTGCCTTGCAGGCTGCCATGACCGGATTCAAGACACTCAAGGCATTATCGCCAAGAAATTGCAGCACTTCCGATTCCACAGCATCGTCTCTGACTACCCTGGCAATCAGCGGTGCGATAAGCTTCAAGTAGATCAGTGAGCCGGCTTTGTTACGGTTGTGGCCTTCATCGCCCATGTGCAGCGCTTCCGCGATCAGGGCGCGTAGATCGATGCCATTGGATTGGGCGAGTGCATCCGCCAGCGCCGTGCCCAGCACATCGTTCATCCAGCGCAGCCTTTTCAATACATCTTCGCTATACGCACCATAGCGGAGGACCTTACCGTAGCCCTCGGTAAGGTTGGAGAACGATTTGTTTCCGTGCTCGACATTCTCGACCACATATACTTTCATCGAGGCCGAGGTCACGCCAGCCATGGGACCCACCGCCCCGTGATGGTGACACGAGTCGAACTCGACCTCACCCCTGCCCACCATCGCGGTCGCTTCCGATTCATCAGCTGCCAGACCCTCGAAGATCATCGCGCCGATGATGGCCCCGCGCAACGGACCCGACATCCGCTCCCATACAATCGGCGGACCCGCGTGCAGGAACAGGTTGTCCTTCATCCCGGGGATCACATCGCGGGCTGTCGCGACGCCTTTCAAGATTGGTCGCGCTTCCATCAGACGGTTGACAGCAGTGGTATTGGCTTGGTCGATATCTATGCTCATTTTTTCATCCTCGACAGGAGTGATGCGAGTTTTTCATTGCCACCCGCCGGCGGGCGCCAGTCCACGTGGACGGCTTGCGCCCCCTGCGATCTCAGGCTGTCGTAAAACGATTCCAGGCCAACATTGATGGCAGCCAACGGCAGATTAAATTGATCAAGATTTACAGCAAAGAATTCTTCCCTTTGGATGGAACCTAATCGCAGGCTGATATACTCGACGGCTTCGGTAGCTGTTCGGAAGACAGTCACACCAGCCTCTTCCAATTTCTCACTTTGAGACTCGGTATCCTGCGGCTCGTCAGCGGTGCCAATCAAGATGGCGACAAATTCGACATCCCTTTTTTGCCTGAGCTCTTGAACGACCGGCGCCAGTTCACTTGCGGGATCGGGATGGGATCCTTCACCCAGAACCACATCGAACAAAATCATGCCCACGTCCGGGTCGGCAGCCTCCTGCCGCATACGGCGGATGCGCAGATCGTTATCGATCATCGGGTGTAGGCGACCCACCATAAAGAATTCATCCCCCAGGTCGATGATGCTGTGGCATTC
>DATHTH010000038.1:0-4945 GCA_035463495.1 Anaerolineales bacterium
ATCGCTTCGTGAGGCCATCCGGCACATCGAAGGGCTGGGCGCGGAGGTGATGGACGTGTCCCTGCCGCATACCCGGTACGCGATCCCTGTCTATTATTTGATCCTGTTTGCCGAAGCCAGCTCGAACCTGGCGAAGTATGACGGCGTCCGTTTTGGAATGTCCGAGCGGGACGGAGAAGACCTGCTCGGGATGTATTTGAAGACCCGTGAATACGGCTTCGGCGCTGAGACCAAACGGCGGATCATGCTTGGCACCTTTGCCCTCTCTGCCGGATATTATGATGCCTACTACCTGAAAGCACAGAAAGTGCGCACCCTCATCCGACAGGATTTCCAGAAAGCCTTTGAAATCTGCGACGCGCTGATCACCCCGGTCGCGCCGACCACTGCCTTCCGCATTGGCGAGAAGATCACCAATCCGCTCGATATGTATCTATCGGATGTCCATGTCGTCGCGGTAAATCTGGCTGGCATCCCTGCCCTGACTGTACCCTGCGGATTCTCGGATGGACTTCCGGTCGGGATGCAGATCATGGGTCCGCATTTGTCAGAAGAATTGCTGCTGCGTATCGGCCACCTCTATCAAAGCCAGACAAACTGGCATACCAAACATCCGCCTCTCTGGGGTGATTCAGCATGAAGTATGAACCCGTCATCGGGCTCGAGGTCCACGCCGAGCTTCTCACGAAATCAAAGATGTTTTGTGGCTGTGAGGTCGTAGATTCGACCACCGCAAAACCGAATCGATATATCTGTCCGGTTTGCACGGGCCAGCCGGGCGCGCTGCCGGTGCTGAATAAAAAGGCAGTTGAGCTGGCAATTCGCGTCGCGCTGGCGCTCAACTGTGAAGTCCATACTGAAAGTATGTTCGCGCGGAAGAACTACTTTTATCCTGACCTGCCCAAGGGATATCAAATCTCACAATACGACCAGCCGCTAGCCACAGATGGAACCTTGGAGATAGAAACAGGTGCAGGCGCCACGAAAATTCGCATCCGGCGCGTACATCTGGAAGAGGACACCGGCAAGCTATCTCATGCGGATGCCCATTCGTTCATCGACTACAACCGCAGCGGCGTCCCACTGCTGGAGATCGTCACCGAGCCCGATCTGCGCTCGTCGGAGGAGGTGAGAGCATATGCCACGAAGCTCCGTGCCATCCTGCGCTACCTGGATGTGAATTCCGGGGACATGGAAAAGGGCGTGATCCGCTTTGAGGCAAACATCTCCGTACGGGAAGCGGGCAGCGAGCAGTTCAACACGCGGACCGAGATCAAGAACCTGAATTCATTCCGCGCCCTGACCCAGGGGACAGAGTATGAAATCCAGCGTCAGACACAAATCTATTTGAGCGGTGGGACGGTGGAGCAGGAAACGCTGGGATTCAATGAGGCTACCGGAAAAACCTATTCACAACGCGGCAAAGAGAGCGCTCACGATTACCGCTACTTCCCGGAGCCGGACCTGCCCCCTCTTATCCTGACTGCGGGGTGGATCGAGTCCATCCGCGCTTCGCTGCCCGAACTGCCCGAAGCAAAGACAAAGCGCTTCATCGAGCAATATGAGCTGAAGCCGCAGGATGCACGAGTATTGACGTCGGAAAAGGCGCTCGCCGATTTCTTCGAAGACGTTCTTTCAAAATCGAGGAGTCCAGCCCGAAGTGTGAACGTCTGGATCACCGGCGAGTTCCTGCGCTTTATGAACGATCGAAGCCTGGATATGACAGATATCCCGGTGCCTGCTGAAGATCTTGCCATATTAATCGATATGGTCACCGAGAAGGCTGTCAGTGGAAATTCTGGAAAGGTCGTGCTTGCAGAAATGTTCCAGAACGGCGGCAAGCCCGACGAGATTGTTCGGGCGAAGAACCTTGCCCAGGTTTCCGACGAAACGTTCATTCAGGAAGTCATTACGAAAATCCTGGATGACAATCCAACAGAAGTGCAGCAATACCTCGCCGGCAAAGAGTCCATTCTGCAATGGCTGATGGGGCAGGTCGCTCGTGCCACCAAAGGCAAGGCTGATCCTACCATTGCACGTGAACTGCTTGTTCAAAATCTGAACAAGCTAGGAAAAATACAGGAATAAAGAGTATCAAATATAATAAGTTCACTGAGTCGCGCCTTCAGGGCCGGCTTCAGCAATCTGAATTCTAGGACGAGGAATCCCATGGCTGAAAACATCAGCGTTTCGCAGATCGCAAAGTACGTTGGGCAGGAAGTCACCGTCAAGGGCTGGGTCTATAACCGCACGGACAAGGGCAAGCTGGTCTTCCTGCTGATCCGCGACGGCTCCGGCTTTGTGCAGTGCGTCGCCTTCAAGGGTGACCTCGAGCCCGAAGTCTTCGACCGGGTCATGCGCCTGCCGCAGGAATCCTCGGTGATCATCACCGGACCCGTGCGTGAGGACAAGCGCGCGCCGGGCATCCCGGGCGGCTATGAGCTGGGCGTCAAGCAGATCGAGGTCGTGCAGGAGGCGGCACTGGATTATCCCATGTCGCTCAAGGATCACGGCGTGGACTTCGCTCTCGATCACCGCCACCTGTGGATCCGCATGCAGAGCCAGTGGGCGATCCTGAGAGTGCGTGTACGCGTTATGTCTGCGGTGCGGGAGTATCTGGACAGCCACGGCTTCTTCAATCTGGATACACCGATCCTCACCCCCGCAGCAGCGGAAGGGACGACGACGCTGTTCGAGACGCCTTACTTCGACGAGGGCTCTGCCTATCTCGCGCAGACGGGTCAGCTCTATAACGAGGCGAACATCTTTGCGTTCGGTAAAGTCTATTGCTTTGGTCCCACGTTCCGCGCCGAGAAATCGAAGACCCGCCGTCACCTCACTGAGTTCTGGATGCTCGAGCCCGAGATCGCCTTCTGCGACCTGGATGGCTTGATGGAAGTCGAAGAGGGCTTGATCACACACATTGTTCAGACTGTATTGCGCGACTGCGCGGCGGAGCTGAAGTTCCTCGGACGGGATGTCTCGAAGCTGGAGAACGTCCAGCCTTCCTTCCCACGTATGTCGTATGACGATGCCGCAAAATACCTGATCGATCTGTACGAGAAGGAAACTGACCCCGAGAGGAAGGAATTGCTCAAATTTGAGTGGGGCATGGACTTCGGCGCGCCGCATGAGGTGGAATTGACTAAGCTCAACGATAAGCCCCTATTTGTATATGGTTACCCGAGTGCAGTGAAGGCGTTTTACATGGAGCCGTGGCCCGGGCGCCCGGAGGTATGCAAGAGCGTTGACCTGCTCGCGCCGGAAGGCTACGGCGAAATCTGCGGCGGCTCGGAGAGGATGAGCGATCACGACGCGCTGCTAGCGCGCATCCGTCACGAGGGCCTGCCTGAGGATGCCTTCAAATGGTACCTGGAGCTGCGCAAGTATGGCTCTGTCCCCCACTCCGGATTCGGCATGGGCGTTGAGCGCGTAACCGCCTGGTTGTGCGGCATCGAGCACATCCGCGAGGCCATCCCCTTCCCACGCACGATCAAGAGAGTCTATCCGTAACGGGAAGACGGACCCGTAAGCCGGTACATATGTAAAAAGTCTCCCAGATCTTAAGGATCTGAGAGACTTTTGGGTTTCTGGGTGCATCTCTCTGCTAGGGAATAATTAAGACCTGCCCTACGCTAATCTTGTTGATGTTTGTAATGTTATTGGCGGAAGCAATCGCTGCCACAGTGGTGGCATATTTGATCGCAATGGTGGTCAACGTCTCGCCAGCCTTCACAGTGTGCGTCCGCTGGGTGGAGGGAGAAGCATCCTCCGAGGGAATTGCTACCGCAACCGGGATCGTTAACCGTTCCCCCGCTTTCAACAGCTGCGGGTTGGCGGTGACCAACTCCCGGACGGTCACGCCATATTTGATCGCAATCGACTCGAAAGAATCGCCAGCCAGCACCGTATGCTTTTTCGGTGTGGCAGAAGTCTCGGTGACAGGCTGCGCTCCTGCCAGCTGGTAGAGCTCTTCCAGCGTACCGTTGAACACGTTCAGATCCACACTGGCATTGATCCCGTTGATACGTCCCTTGTCGCTATATTGCCAGAATGCCCATTTGAACCAGCCGCGCGGCAGGAAGGGCTGCATCCCTGGGATGTATTGGTCCGGATACTGGGCGAGCCAGAGCGGATGATCCTTCGCCCAGGCAGGCGGCCCACCCCCGACTTCGGAAAAATAATCCTGCAAAAAGAATTTTCCGGAATAGATGATGGGCTTCTTGTCAAACTCGGCTTCTACACGATCCAGCCATGCTTTTGCAGCCGGCACAATCTTGTCCCGTTTTTGCCCATCGTGGGTCTCGATGTCCAGCACCGGCGGCAGCTCGCCCGTGTCGTCCAGGGAGTTCACGTATTCGATGAAATTATCGGCTTGTTTTTTCGGGTCAGCATTGCAGCGGAAAAAATGATACGCGCCTCGCAACAGTCCGGCGCTCTTTGCTCCGAGCCAATTATCGTCAAAGGTTGGGTCTTTGTAGCTGGTCGACTCCGTCGCCTTGATGAATACATAGCGCTGCCCGGTTGCACGAACTTTGGGCCAGTCAATGCCTGCATTCCAGTAGGAAACATCGATCCCCGGAACCGTTGCCATGAGCTCTCCTTATGTTGAACAGTCTGGTTACGAACAAGCGTAGCATAAAATATTTAGAAAAGCAATTCTAATTGTTTGTTGAAAATAAGTTTATAACTTTCTAATCAAGTTCAGTACTTAAGGTATTAATTTTTCTCTACCATTGCACTTGCCTTTATGGTATAAGAACCTTGTCCCTGCTGTGCTCGTGATGTTGCGCCTTCCGTTTTGAGCCAACACTTACTTTTAGGGTCTCTAACTCCAATAGAAATAACGCGATAGGCCTGAGCCAAGGCGGCGTTTCTGGGTCGGGACCCACCTGCGAAAGCAGGTTCAAAACTTTGCAGCACACGGCATTGGCGGGGAATCGAT
>DATHTH010000039.1:0-9870 GCA_035463495.1 Anaerolineales bacterium
CAGATGAGTCAAAAAGTGCTCGATTTCGGCTTTCCCCATATCCTTTGGATGTCGGAGTTTATGAAAACGGATAAAGCGCTTTGTCCAGTCAAGATATGTCTGTTCCGTCTTATATGAATATTGCTTGACGCGAATTTTATCGCGCAGGGCATCCATGAATTGAGACATTAATTTCTGCTCCAATGTGTGCAACATTGATGATTATGTCATCATGACCTGTTCTTGCCAGATAAGTTACAGCCCTTTTTTGGCTCGCGCTAGAGGTTGCACCCGAGTTCAGAAAGAAATGACCCTCTACACACACAATTCGCGAATGGCTCGGGCAATTGCCTCGTCCACCTCAAAATGCTCCTCCAGGAAAGCCAGGATCGCCATGGCAGACTCCGGGTTCCTGTTATAGCCCTGCATCCAGGCATGGACCTGCAGGGCTACCCCGGGAAAACGCCGCTCGAAGCGCCGTTCATTGACGAAGGGATCGCGATGGACCTGCTTTCCCGCGTCAATATGGTCCACCAGCTCTACCACCCGATCCACGGCGTAGCCCTGTATGAAACGCGTCGCCGAGAGTTTTTCCCCTCGCTTATCACGCAGCAGACCTACATAGAGGTTGGTCAGCGCTTCGCCGAGCAGCCAGTCCCTGCCCCGCCGGGAGGAGGACGCGGGGGCAGCGACCGGCTGGCTGATCCCCTCCGGCACGTCCTCCCGCTTCCAGACGACCCGCCCGGGCGCAAAAGGGATGCCCTTGAGCTCCTCCGGCTCGAAGATCGCAAACTCGCAGAAAATCCCGTCCTCGAAGAGCAGCTTATACCCGTCCTCGGTATTGAGGAATTGATAGGCGATGGGGTGGACATCGCTGAGCCATCCCAGTGAATCCAGGTACGGGCGCTTATATCCCTCTTCCACAATTACGAAGAAATCCAGGTCAGAATACGAATCCAGGCGGTCGAGCTCCAACCCGACGGAGCCCAGCCCGATCAGGGCAAGGGCGTGTCCGCTTCGCTCCAGGGATATGCCGATGTTATCGAGGCGTTTCAACAGGCGCCGAGGGTCCATACCGTGATAATCCCTCCAGCCATTTCTGAGTTTCTTCCGGACGCTGGAACCGGATGAGCTTAAGATGCCGGTGCTCGGGCAGCGAGAACAGCAGGGGATATTCCCGCTTTCTCCGCCAGTAGGTTTTGAACAACCAGTGATACAGCGAGTCCGCGGACCACAGCTTGAAGTGGTCCCAGAACGGCTCGCGGTTGGTGCCCCAGAGCAGCTCCTGCGTCCACCAGCGCCTGAACGTGCGGCGTGTGAGCTGTCCCAGGACGGTCGGGAATGGGTAGTCGAGCCAGATCACGGCCTCCGCTTTGGGCCAGATCAGGTCGCGGACGATACTGTAATTGCCGGCGACGACCCAGCGCCCCGCCTCGATGGCGCGCTCGACCCGGGCACGGAAAACTCCCAGTGGAGCCTCCTGCCAACCTGGCTCCCAGTGGAGCGCGTCGAGCTCGATGTAGTTCAAGTCGAAGCGCTTAGATAAATGCTCTGCCAGCGTGGACTTGCCCGAGCTCGTCACACCGACCACGACCATGCGGTGATAAGGAAAAGATGCCAAATGAGCTCCAGCGGCGGCTATAAAAAGGATATTGAACGCCGGGGAGGGCGTTCAGAGCTAGGTTATCGCAGATAAATCGGGTTACTGAAGATCCAGCCGCGTTTGCGACCCAGATAGCTGCGCCAGACCTCCACCCGGTATGCGCCAGGCTCTGCCGCGCTGTAGGCGCAGGCTTGCGAGCTTTTCCAGATCCCGACCGTCTTGCCGTCTTTGATCAAACGAATGTCTGCGGGCTCCGGTAAGTGTGCCTGCAGGGTGACCCCACGCCTGGACGAGATCTCATCTCCCATGATGACAGATTGCTCCAGCCCCCTGCCTTTGAACGTGAAGCCGCGCGTCGAGGCCGGCAGGTCATACGCGACGAAACAGTGTCCGGCGGCGAGAGCATCGTAGATCATTTTCTTATCGGCTGGCACGTCACCCGTCAGCGGCTCCGGGATGAAGATGTGGGTATTGATCGTTCTGAAATGGAAATCGTAGGGGAAGATGACGCGGTGCACCGGTCCCATGTGCATCTTGAGGGCATGGGCGTCCGAGCCGCCGATGGCGACGACGCGTCGACCTTCTGCAAGCATGTCGTCCCACCGTATGATTGTTTCAGGGATTGGGTAGTGCCCTATAAAGTGCGGGAAGAAGGCATAGAACGCCCCGTGCAGCAGGGTAGGCACCAGAGTCTTTAGCTCACTCAAGCCGTTCCACAGCTCGATGCCTGTGTAGCCGTGCACCTCCCAGGCTTCCCAGGAGATATCCGTTTCCTTGAATGCCGGGGCTGCCGGATCGGACGGGTGGGCAATAAAGGAGAGCCCACCGGCTTCATGGACGCCGTTGATCAGCCGCTGAGGATCGTCTGCCAGGGTAGATACGTCCCGGCTGGAATTGAACACCAGCAGATGGTTCTTTTGCGGGACGCGGTCCTGGTCGTGGACCTCCTGCCCGACCAGCAGCAGGACGCGGCTCTTTCGGAGCGGGCTGGAAGGGCTGCGCGGGGCACGGTAATAACCCTCCACGCCCTGCACCAGCACGTTGTGATCGGTCACGATGACCGCATCCAGCCCGGCGCGGATGGCTGCCTCGGCGATATCCTTGTGCGTGCCGGTCCCGTCCGAATAGACCGTGTGCATGTGCAAATTGACGACGATTTCGTGCATGAGTCCTTAAACAAGGACGCCGAACGCTTCGCGCGGCGTCTGGAGCAGGAGTTTATGCCATGTTGACGGTTTCTCTCCCTAGCAGGTATAATGATTCCGCTTAATCCAAGGAGGCACATCGTACATGATTACCTATATAAATATTGCGCTGATTATAATCTCCGTCCTGCTAATTCTCAGCGTCATACTGCAGAGCAAGGGCGCGGGCCTGGGGGGGCTCACCGGCGCCGATACTGGCAGCATCTTCACCGCCCGCCGCGGCGTCGAGCGCACCCTGTTCTGGATCACCATCGTCCTGAGCGCTATTTTCTTCCTTCTGGTGATCATCCTCTTGCTGATTGCCTGATTCTATAAGGCTCTGTCGAAAGGCCGTTCGATCCGCGCGGCAAGGTCTGCGGGGCGAACGAGCCTTTCTTTTTGTATGATCTCATATGGCATTGCATGCCTTAAACACAAAGGACGAAAAAAGCACTAAGGTTGATGAACGACGCGCGGAAAATGGGCTTCCAAACTATACCGCTGGACGGCGTTTTGTTGTTTGAAACCCTTGCATGCTAAGGCAGCCTGTACATCACGTCTTAAACCCTTTGAGTCCTCACCTGCACTTGCATGCAGGTGCAAGTGTCGTGCCCTTCGTGTTTAATCGTTCCACGCTCGTAAACAAGCCTTTCCTTTTATGAAACAACTCCGCTGGCAGATTCTGATCGTCCTGGTCACACTGGGTGTGGTGGCTGTGCTGTTGTTCAGCCAACAGGCGCCGGTGACGAGCGGTCCCTTTCTGCCACAGCCCGAACAGGGCGGCATCTACACGGAAGGCCTGGTCGGCTCGCTGGGGCGACTCAATCCCTTGCTGGACTGGAACAATGCTGCCGATCGCTCGGTCAATCGCCTGCTCTTCAGCGGGCTGATCCGCTTCGACGAGCGCGGCCTGCCCCAGGCGGACCTCGCCGAGGGCTGGGGCGTGAGCGAAGACGGCACCATCTATAACTTCACGCTGCGTGAGGACGCCGTCTGGCATGACGGCACGCCGGTGACCAGCGACGATATCCTCTTCACCGTGGAGCGGATGAAGAGCGCCGGTTCGCTCTATCCGCAGGACATCAAGGACCTGTGGGACAAGATCGAAGTCACGCAGCTGAATGATAAGAATCTCAAGTTTACTCTTCCCGAACCCTACGTTCCCTTCATCGATTACCTGACCTTCGGCATCCTCCCCAAGCACCTGCTGGACTCCGTGCCGGCCGAGCAAATGCCGGATGCCGAGTTCAACATCAACCCGGTCGGCACGGGTCCCTATCGCTTCGACCATTTGCTGGTGGAGGATGGGCAGATCACGGGCGTCGTCCTGACCGTTTCAGATACATATTACGGCATCGACCCGTACCTCGAGCAGGTGGTGTTCCGTTACTACGACTCTTCTGCCGCTGCCCTGGATGCCTACCAGCAGGGTGAGGTGCTCTCGGTCAGCGAGATCACGCCGGACGTCCTGGAAGCCGCGCTGGAGGAACCCGATCTACGGGTGTACACCAGCCGCCTGCCGCAAATGACCTTTGTGCTTTTCAACCTGAACAATCCCGAGGTCGCCTTTTTACAGGATGCTGCCCTCCGCCGGGCGCTGATGATGGGCACCAACCGTCCCTATATCATCAATAGCCTCTTAAAAGGCCAGGCAGTGCTGACCGATGGTCCCATCCTGCCGAACTCATGGGCATACTACGACGGCATCGAGCGGATCGAATATAACCCGGATGAGGCAACCCGGCTGCTGAAGAACGAGGGCTATGTCGTTCCTGCGGGAGGGGGGGATGTGCGTGCGAAAGAGGGTACCCCGCTATCGTTTACGATGCTGCACCCCGACGATGCAGTCCACACGCAGATCGCAGAAATGATCCGCGAGCAGTGGGCACTGATCGGTGTAGACGTGGAGCTGCAGCCTGTGCCCTATGACAGCCTGGCAACCGACCATCTGGTCCCCCGCACGTTCGAGGCCGTGCTCGTCGATTTGAACCTGGCGCGCACGCCAGACCCGGACCCGTACCCGTTCTGGCACCAGGCGGAAGCGACAGGTGGACAGAACTATTCCCAGTGGGACGAGCGCGCCGCGAGTGAGTATCTCGAGCAGGCGCGTGTCACGACAGACTATACCCTGCGCACCCGCCTGTACCGCAACTTCCAGGTAGTCTTCGCCAAGGAATTGCCCGCCCTGCCCCTGTTCGCGCCGGTCTATTCCTACGGCGTGGACTCGGAGGTGCAGGGGGTCCAGGTCGCAGCGTTGTACGATCCCAGCGACCGGCTCGCCACGTTCTCCAACTGGTACCTGCTCACACGCCGCGCCCTCGAGCAGACCGACATCCCCACATCTGCACCGTAATGCAGGTGACAGGCACTCTGTCACCCCATAAACAGAGAGGAATCATGAGCGAACATCAAAAGGCACTCGATTACGCCAGAGAGAACCGGGAACGATTTTTGAATGATTTGATCGAGGCACTGAAGATTCCGTCCATCTCCACTGACGCCCAGTTCGATGCCGACGTCCGCCGCGCCGCGGAGTGGATGGCAAGCTACCTCACCGATCTCGGCGTGGATAACGTGGAAGTAATGCCGACGGATGGCGGGCACCCGGTGGTCTATGGCGAATGGATGGGAAAGGCCGGCGCGCCCACGGTTTTGGTGTACGGGCACTACGACGTCCAGCCGGCCGACCCGTTGGAACTGTGGGAGACGGGTCCCTTCGAGCCCCAGGTGCGCGGCGACCTGCTCTTCGGGCGCGGCTCCTCGGATATGAAGGGGCAAGTGCTGGCGTCATTCCATGCGATCGAGTCCCTCATGAAGAATGGCGGCATGCCGGTCAACATCAAGTTCCTGCTGGAAGGCGAGGAGGAGATTGGCTCGAAAAATCTCGAGCCGTTCCTGCGCAAGCATGCCGAGCGGTTCAAAGCCGACGTCTCGCTCAACCCGGATGCGGGCATGATGGGCATCGACCAGCCCACGATCACGTACGGCTTGCGCGGTCTTGCCTACCTGGAGGTCCATGTCTGGGGTCCGAAAGCGGATCTACATTCGGGACTTTACGGAGGCGTGGTCCACAACCCTGCCCAGGCGCTGGCAGAGCTGATTGCGAAGATGCACGACAAGAAGGGTCGCATCACGCTGCCCGGTTTTTATGACAGCGTTCGCCTGTTGAGCGAGCAGGAGCACGCCGACTTTGCCCGCTTGCCCAACGACGACGCCCACTATCTGGAGGAGACCGGCGTCCCGGCGCTGTGGGGCGAGGAGGGGTACATCTCGGCAGAGCGCGTGGGGGCGCGCCCGACCCTGGAGGTGAACGGGCTGCTCTCCGGATGGACGGGTCCCGGCTCCAAGACCGTGCTCCCTGCCCGGGCAATGGCGAAGATCTCGTGCCGCCTGGTCCCGGACCAGGCCCCGGACGAGGTGGAGCAGCAGATGGTCCGCTTCATGGAACAGAACGCGCCGAAGACGATCCACTGGGAAGTCAAAAAGCTGACCGGCAGTCCTTTTGCGATCGCCGATCTGAACAACCCCGGCGTCCAGGCGATGCACGAAGCCATGGAAGCGACCTGGGGCAGGCGTCCCTTTTACCGGCGGGAGGGTGGCTCCATCGGGGCGGTGGCGATGCTCCAGCAGATCTGCGGCGTGGAATCGGTGCTGGTGGGTATGGGATTGCCGAGTGACAACGTCCATTCCCCGAACGAGCATTTGCATCTGCCCACCTGGTACAAGGGCATCGACGCGTTCATCCGTTTCTTTCATAACCTGGGATAGAAACAGGCGCTCTCGGGTGCCGCAATTGGCAATGACGATCGAAAGGTACAATTAAGCTGAGTGTCCCGCCAGCGCGGGACACTTTTATAAAGTAAAGAGAGAGTCATGGAAGACAAAATTATCACTTACGGCGGACAGGCAGTGATCGAAGGCGTCATGATGCGCGGGCGAAAAGCCTTTGCGATTGCCATGCGCGCCCCGGACGGCAATATCGTGGTTCACAAGGAGGGGCTTGCCTCGGTCTATCGCTCCAGCATCACGAAGATCCCCTTTTTACGCGGCGTGATCCTGCTCTGGGATGCCCTCGGGCTGGGCATCCGTGCCCTGACGCTCTCCGCAAATACCCAGACCGGTGAAGATGAAAAGATAGAAGGTCCTGCCCTGTATATCACCCTTGGCATCTCCCTGACGCTCGGGATCGGGCTGTTCTTCTTGCTTCCGGCTGGGATTGGCGGCCTGGCGGAGCGCTATCTCGGCTGGAATCCCTGGCTGGCGAACCTGCTCGAGGGAATCGTGCGCCTCATTCTACTTGTCGGCTATATCTGGGCGATCGGCTTCATGCCGGATATCAAGCGTCTCTTTGGTTATCATGGCGCCGAGCACAAGACGATCAATGCCTACGAAGCCGGCGCAGAGCTCACGCCCGAGTCGGTGGAAAAATTTTCCCTCCAGCACCCGCGCTGCGGGACCGCCTTCATGCTGACGCTCGTCCTGATCTCGATCCTGGTCTTCACCGCTCTGGGCCCCCTGTCTATGTTCTGGAGGCTCGCCAGCCGGGTATTGCTTATCCCCATCCTGGCCGGTATCTCGGTGGAGTATATCCGCTGGACAGCCAACCACCTGCACTGGCCCATCGTCCGCTGGCTGATCAAGCCGAACCTGGCGCTGCAATCTCTCACCACCCGCGAGCCCGACCGGTCCATGCTGGAGGTGGCGATCGAGTCCTTCAAGACCATGCGAAAGGCGGAGCAGGAGCTGGTGGTGTAGCCGGTTTTCCCTGAGATCAAGTAGCAAAGGGCAGAGGCAAATCTGCCCTTATTTTATTAATTTGCCAGTAATGGAAGCACGTTAGAATTTTGCCGATGCAAAGTAGAAGATTGATCAGAATAGTTCTGATAATTCTCGTTTCGTTGGGGCTGTGCACGGGCGGCTACCTCCTGTATGACCGCGGCCGGCCGGCGCCAGTCCCGGTGGAACAACAGCTCTACCAGGGGGTCACTTACAGGCGCCTGGTCCGCTACCTGCCGCGCCCGATGATCGCCCACGTCCTGACCATCGACACGAAGGTCAAAGGGATTGCGTTTCTCGTCACGCCGCCGGATGTAGAAGGCGAGATGCCGTTGAAGGCGCGCACCACCTCGCAATTCCTCCAGGAGTTTGGCGTGCAGATCGCCATCAACGGGGACAACTTTGGACCCTGGTGGTCGCGCGGCCCCGCAGATTATTATCCCCACGTCGGGGATCCTGTTTCCCCGTTTGGCTTTGCTGCGTCGCAGGGGACCGTGTATTCGACAGACGATATCGAGGAGGTTGGAGTCCGGCCGACGCTGTATATCAACCGCCGGAATACACTATCGTTCAATCACCAGCCAAACCGGGTGCATCACGCGATCTCCGGGGAGCGAATGATTGTGTTGAAAGGAAAAGCTGCGCCCGACTTGGATGGCAGTGGATCGGAGCCGCGCACCTCGTTAGGGGTCAGTCGGAACGGGCGTTATGTCTATATCGTTGTGGTGGATGGCCGCCAGCCTTTTTACAGTGAAGGCGCGACCTTGGCGGAGTTGGCGGAATTAATGATCGAGCAGGGTGCCTTCATGGCGATGAACATGGATGGGGGAGGTTCTTCCACGATGGTGATCGAAGGGGAAAATGGTGAACCCCGAATCCTCAATTCCCCGATCGATCATTACATCCCGGGTACAGAACGGCCGGTGGGGAATCACCTGGGGATCTATTTAAAATAACCGTAATCGCTTGCCGCGACCGCGTCGAAAGCGCGGGTTTAGTAATAAGGCTTAGAACGCGATCTCGCCGATCTGCTCGAAGTTGACGTCGAACAGCTCTTCCGCTTCCATTTCAGATTCTGCCTGCTCGGCATTACCGGCCTGGATGCCGCGCTCGCAGTAAGACCGGTAGGTGCAGAACAGGCATTTCTGGCGGTCCTCCGTCAGTGGGAAGGATGTCGCGGAGCCCACTTCTCGTGAAAGCTTAAGCAGGCTGTCCCAATCTCGTAAGAATTGCGCCGACGTATACTGGAACCGGGCGGGGTCATCCGGGAACTCGGCAAACCAGTAGACCATCTCGATCTGTTCCGGCTCGAAGGGTTTTCCCTGATTGAGATGTGCGCCGGCATGGACCAGCAGCGCCCGGTAGACGCGCGTCTGCATCCGTCCCGCGAGCCACTCGTTACGGGGCCGCTTGCGGTAGGTCTTCCAATCGTAAATCGTGACCTTCTCGTCCCTGATCGCGATCAGGTCATACTTGGCAAGCAGGCGGTATGCGCCGAGCGGCGCCGAGAGGTTGGCCTCCGGGTAGAGATCTGACGGGCCTCCAGCCTTTTTACTCTGATGTACCCGTTCGTGCAGACCTGTCAGGTCTTTCGCGGTTTGAAAATTGTCCCACCATCTCTGCAGATCGGGCGTACCTGCAAATTTCGCGATCTGCTCTGCGGGGATGCCGATCAGATACTGCTGGATGAGCCGGTGGAAATATTCGCCCTGTTGTTGGTGCTTCTCATTCTCGAGGGTCGGCTCTGTCTCCACGGCAGGATAGGACAGGCGATCCAGGTAGCGGAGCTTGAATCGCTGGGCGCAGTCCATATAATCCTGCAGGGAGGATTGCGATAAGGTGGTCAGCTGAAAGGGCTGTGTTTTCATGCGGTCGTGAATTATAGCATCATGTGAAACTGACAGGAGTTCGGTTATACTCGGGAAAGTTTACTAACTCTAAGGAGAAGAGTGTATGGAATGGATTACTGAACCTGCAACCTGGATTGCGTTTCTCACCCTTGTGGCTCTGGAACTTGTGCTGGGCGTGGACAACGTAATTTTCATTTCGATCCTGGCGGGCAAGCTTCCGGTGGAACAACAGCAAAAGGCCCGTACGACCGGCATCATGATGGCTGTGATCACCCGCATTCTGCTTTTGTTTTCGCTGTCGTGGATCATCGGCTTGACGGAGCCGCTCTTTTCTGTGATTGGCTTTGACATTTCCGGTCGTGATTTAGTACTGATCGCGGGCGGCCTGTTCCTGCTCTGGAAAAGCGTGCATGAGATCCACCAGAAGCTGGAGGGTGAAGAGGGCCGCGCCACTGCGAAGGTGGGGGCGGCGTTTTGG
>DATHTH010000040.1:0-3275 GCA_035463495.1 Anaerolineales bacterium
CACAACTGCCGGATAAGATCGCTCAGGCGTGCCTGGGTCAGCGTTACCGGGCGCAGCTCGAGCAGGAGCGTGCGCATCTCCGCCAGCGCGCCGCGGGTCAGTTGCCGTAACTCCTCGGTGGAGTTTTTGGCTTCCTCCGCATCCATGTCCCATAGATCGGGCAGAACTTCGGCAATCAGGCTGGCAGAGAAGAGGGTCTGGGTCACGGCGTCGTGCAGGTCACGCGCCAGGCGGGTGCGGTCCGCGGTGACGGCTTCGTCTGCCGCTCTTTCCGCTAGTTCCTTTTCGATCTTGGCGCGATGCTCGATCTCACTTTGCAGGCGCACGTTGGCTTCTTGCAGTTCATGGGTGCGTTCTTCTACCCTTTGCTGGAGCGTGAGCAGATAATCGGCTTCCTGTTCGGCTAACCGCTCCTGCGCTCGCTTTTGCTCGTCGATATCCTCAATGATG
The DNA here is from genome assembly GCA_035463495.1 of Anaerolineales bacterium. Classification (GTDB taxonomy): domain Bacteria; phylum Chloroflexota; class Anaerolineae; order Anaerolineales; family Villigracilaceae; genus Defluviilinea. The sequence goes on from DATHTH010000040.1 coordinate 451, forward strand.
CCGATCAGGTAATCTGGCTTGCCCTCCAGGTCGCGCACCAGGGAGTAGTTGACACGCGCCCAGAACACGCGTCCATCCTTGCGGCGATAACGGCGTTCCATTACGTAGGAGTTCCGCTTTCCTTCGATCAACTCCTGGAAGAAAGTCGTGTCTATGCCGCGATCTTCGGGTAGAGCTAGGGAGCGCGGATCGAGCTTTTGTAATTCCTCCAGGGAATATCCCACGATCTGTTCGGCGGTTGTGTTCACCGATTGCGCTCTCCGCTCCAGGCTCATGACGGCCACACCCACAGCCACATTATCGAAGATCGCCTGGAAGCGCGCCTGCGATTTACGCAATTCCTCGGCCGCATGCTTTTGATCGTTGATATCCTCGATCATCGTTACGAAATATTGCGGCCTGCCGTCCGGGGCACGCACAACCGAGTTGGTCAGCCTTACCCAGTAGACCTGGCCACTTTTGCGCACGTAACGCTTTTCGATCTGATAGGAATCAAGGGTTCCCGCCAGCACTTGCTGTAGCTCCGGGATGCCTATATCTGCATCCTCCGGGTAGCTCAATTCCACCCCGCTCAGGTTGAAGAATTCCTCGGGGCTGTAGCCCGTCATTCTGATGAGCGCCGCGTTCGCCTCCAGCGGACGGCGGTCCATGCCGACCAGGGCAATCCCGATCGCCGCATTTTCGAACATGACCCGGAAGCGCTCCTCGGATTGGTGGAGCTCTTCGGCGGCGCGTTTTGCCAGAGTTGCCTCGGCCCGTCTGCGCTGCTCGACCTCACGCTCGAGAAGCGCATTGGTCTCACGCAGCTCAGAAGTACGCTCTGCAATCTGCATCTCGAGCAGGATATTTTGCTCCTGGACCGAATTCAGCCGCCAGCGGAACCCTCCTGCCACGAGCGCTCCCAGTACAACAACAAGGGAGCCAAGGAACCACCAGGTTTGCCAGACTGGCGGCATAATGGATATGGGAACGGCAACACCAACTTCGTTCCAGATACCGTCAGCGTTGGAGGCTTTGACGTGGAAAATGTATTCGCCGCCGGGAAGATTTGTATAGGTGGCATAACGGCGATTCCCGGCCTGGATCCAGTCCTTATCGAAGCCTTCGAGTTTGTAAGCGTAACGATTTTTTTGCGGGGCTGCGAAATCCAGGGCAGCGAATTCGAAGGAAATAAAATCCTGGTTGGACGAAAGCGCAATGGGCTCGCGCCGGGTGAGGTCGGTGGCGAGAGGCTCGTTGAAGACTTCGAAGCCGGTCAGTGTCACCGGAGGCGGGACGGGATTGGGCTGGATGTGCACCGGGTTGAAGATGTTGAACCCGTGGATTCCGCCGATGTACATCATCCCGCTGCGAGCGTGATAGTAGGCGTTCGAATTAAACTCGTTGCTCTGAAGGCCGTCCGATACATCGTAGGTAAGGAACGTGTTCGCTAGAGAATCGAATTGTGCAAGACCATTGTTCGTGGTGAGCCAGAGGTGTCCGGACTCGTCCTCCAAAATGCCCAGCACCGCGTTGTTCGGAAGCCCATCCTTTTCCGTATAACGCGTGAACATAGCAGAATCCGGATCAAAGCGGTTCAAGCCCATCTGTGTGCCGAGCCACAGGAGCCCATCCTTCGACTCGTGAATCGCCCAGACAGAATCTTCGCTAAGGCTGGATGGATCAGCGGGGTCATGGCGATAATTGATGAAGGTAGCCATTGCTGGATCCGTGTGACGTGAGTCGTTCAGGTCTAGCCGGCTGAGTCCACCGCCCCAGGTCCCTATCCAGAGGCTGTTCCTCCTGCCGTCCAGGTGCAGGCTGACTACCTTGTTCTCAGCCAGGCTTGTTGGGTTCGCAGCATCGTGGCTGTAGTTGGTAAAGGTGTTGGCAAGCGGGTCATAGTGAGACAAACCGCCGAATGTGCCGATCCACAGCCCTCCTTTTGTATCGGGAAGAATCGAGGCGATATTGTCGTCAGCCAGGCTGGCAGGATTCTCGGGATCGTGTCGATAATGAGTGACGCGTCCGGTCGCCGGATGCAGGGCATCCAGGCCCTTGCCGAGTGTTCCCGCCCAGACTGTATCGTGCTCATCCACGTAGACATCCATGAATAGATCGTCAGAAAGGCTGTCGGGGTTCTCAGGGTTATGTCGAAAATGAGCAAATTCTCCCGTGTGCGGATTCAACCTTTCCAGCCCGGCGCCCCAGGTCGCGATCCAGATGTTCCCATGCCGGTCCTCGGCAAAGGCGCCGACGGCATCGGTGCTGAGACTGGCGGGATTGCCCGGATTGTGCCGGTACAGGCTGAATTGACCTCTCTTCGGGTGCAGCTTGTTGAGCCCGCTATGCGAGGTGCCGATCCACAGGATCCCGGAGCGGTCCTGAAACAGGGACCAGACTTCGTTCCCGCTCAGGCTGTCCGGGAAATACGGGTCGTTCTGATAATGAATGAAATGACCGGGCTTGGAAAGCTCCATACGGTTGAGACCCGCCGACCATGTGCCGATCCACAGGATGCCATCTGCATCTCCCCATACGGTCATTAGTGTATCGTCACTGAGACTTTCCTCAATGGCTAGGTCATGAAAAAAATGCTCTGCTCTTCCGGTGTGAGGGTCAAAATGATTGAGTCCACCGCCCATGAGGCTGAAACCGCCGGTCGCCACCCAGAAGCTGCCGTCCGGTGCTTCGTAGATCGAAGAGATATTGTTGCTGGATAAGGATTGAGAATCGCTTTCGATATGCTGATAACGAACAACTTGACCTGAAGCGGGATCGAAACGATTGAGCCCTGCGCCATCGACACCGAAAGCCCCTGTGCCGACCCATAACTGGTGGTTTGA
>DATHTH010000041.1:0-8858 GCA_035463495.1 Anaerolineales bacterium
TTCAGCCATCGCGCCCGCTATTCGCCGGGCAGCGGCGTGATAGATCGGTGAGTTTACGCAATAGTGGCAACGGTTGCCATGCTGGACACGCCGTCCACTTTCGTCAATAGCCAGAGTTTGTGGGTGCGCCTGGGTCAGCCAAGCCGGAGGGGCAGCCGTCGGTGTGCCGAGCACGGTCAAGATCCCAGCGTCGGACAGTTGAGTGACGGCGCGTTCCAGCCATTCGAACTGGAACTGACCCTCAGCCGGTTCCATGCTGGACCAGGCAAACTCTGCCAGGCGAGCCACGGTAAGCCCGGCCTCGCGCATCAAGCGAATGTCTTTCGCCCAGTGTTCTTCGGGCCAGTGTTCAGGGTAATAGGCGGCGCCGATATGCAAACGAGTGAGAGTGGAAGGCATGACGTACCTCAGTCCTGTACAGAAATAGTACCGGGCGCCGCTGCAGCGGTGGATTATCCACAATGGGCTGCACCTGGACGTGAATTCTTGATTGAAAGATGTTCTGGTACTCAATCGCCGATGGTGTGGATCTTCCTTACATAATAATATCGGCCCTCATAATTATAACAACCGTTCAAGCGAGCCATCGCCTCGCCGTCATCAAATACCCGGGGACAGAGACTAAAAAAATCGCTCATTGATCAGGCTCATGGAATGGAAACCGGCTGACCACTCGTGTGATCAGCCGGGATTGATACTGGTTCCTATGCAGGGATATCAGTGGGGAGGTTGTTGGTGGACTCTCATCGCCCGCTCCGTGCCCTCGATAGAAGACCCATCACCGGGGCCGTTGACATCTCTGCGGCGATACCAGCCCTGAACGATCCGCGCCGCTACATCGCGTCCGCCCAGCCCGAAGGCGAAGCCCGCCGCCAATGCCAGCGCGCTGGTCAAGCCCACAAAGAGGGTATTCACGAGTTCTTGCCCGATGCCAACCTGATTGACGGCGACCACGATCCCGAACGACCAGACTGCCACCCGTGTGATCGTCGCCAGAAGATCCGGATTCTCGAACTCCGCCTGCGCCGTCGAGCCGCGCACCAGGTCGCCTAAAGCATTGGCTGCCAATCCGGCGATGATCAGGATCACCACCGCTGCCACGAGGTTCGGAATCCAGAGCAGGAATTGCTGCAACACGACCGAGACGGCCGGCAGTCCCAGGGCGTCGAACGCCACTACCAGCACGATCAGCCGCACAAACCACTTCACCGTATTGGCGACAAAGCTCGAGGAATCCGTGCGCAAGCCCATGTTCAGAAGGAAGCCGTGAAAACCCGAGCGTTGTGCTAACAGGTTGAAGTGCACAGCCCGCAGCAATGCAGTGACCCCGGCTGCCAGTAAGCCGGATATCAGCCAACCGATCAGGAGAATGACCACAAAGCCAATCAGGCGTGGGATCGCTAAGAAAAACACACTTAGCGCAGCCGCGGCAGATGTGGTCAGAGCAGTACCCCATTGATTGATATCCATTCAGACCTTCCTTCCAGGTGACTAAGCAGACACGTTCTGGATACAATTATCTCGGCGCTGCCGGACAGCGTCAATAAAGACATCGCCCCTCCTCGGTATAGGGAAAGCCCTAATCATCGACAGCAACGTGCTTTCGTCTCTCCTGCCAGGCATTCGCGATCTCTTTTGACTTCCATCCTCGTTTGTTGTACACTTTTAGAGTAAATAACTGCTGACGTCGGAGGAGAGGCTCATGGAACAATCGGATGCTCAATATGCCCAGGCGAAGCTCGCGGAGCTCAAGCAGGATTATCAGGTGGACGTGGTCGCAGACTGGGGTGAGGGGGAGGGCCAATGGAATCCCGGTTCCTGGAAAAAGGGTGAGCTTGATAAGCTGTTCGATACGATCTGTCTCATGGCAAACCTGATGGGAGGCCCGGAGAAGTTCGGGCGCCACCTTGGGGGAGTCACCGTACGAAAGGCGGATATCGGCTCGCATGGGGGAGAGGCGCTCGCACACCGCGTCAGCCTCTCGATCCGGGGGCCGTTTACTCCCTGGACGGTCGTTCACGAATTCGCACATGCCTGGGATGCAAATTACGGCTGGCGACTGTCGCGTTTGCTCGAGAAATACACACGCGGCTTTACCAGCCCGCTGCTGGCGACGGTCATTCGCATGGCTGGCTTTGCGGATTCCGGCCGTCTGCGTCCTGAGAACAAACCGGGCCGCTATGGCAGAAAACCCGGCTGCAACCGGGCTGGCTACTTCTACGGCGATCGTCCCAGCGGCTCCAACTGGGCATTCAACCGCAAGGAGGACTTTGCCGAATCGGTGGCGATGTATGTGGGCTGGGAGCGGGGCAACGATCTCTCGGATCACGCCCGCAAACGAATTGAGCGCTACCGTCTAAAAAATGGGGATAAAGACCCGTACTTCAACGTCATCGACAACTGGATGGATTATGCCAAACGGTTCTACCCGGATAATGGAGACTACACCCACACCAAACGCTGGCAGTTTGTAGACGATCTGGTGAACGACAGGATCTCCATCCGCTGAGAAGCCTCACAAACACCGGGTATAATTGCTCCCCGGAGGTTAAGACTACATGGAAATTACCTGGTATGGACATTCCTGTTTTCGTCTCACCGAGCGCAATTATGCGACGGTTGTGACGGATCCGTACGACAGCAAGACAATCGGGTACGACTCGCTTAAACTCAGATCAGATATCGTGACGGTCAGTCATGATGCGCCGGGCCACAATAACACGGATGCGGTCAAAGGTACGTCTCATGTGATCGACGGCGCGGGCGAATTCGAGATCGGCGGTGTATTTATCACCGGGGTCACGACAGATGGCAGCGGGTCCGGTAAGAAAAGATCCAAGGCGAAAGAGAACGGCGCGGACTCTTCGCGCAACACAATCTACGTCTTCGACTATGACGGCATTACGGTCGCTCACCTGGGCGACCTGCGGGATGTGCCCACGCAATCGGAGATCGAAGCGCTGGGTACTATCAACGTTGCGCTGGTGCCGGTCGGTGGAGGAGGCGCGCTGAACGCTGCCAAGGCTGCTGAGATCATCAGTCTGATCGAGCCCAATCTAGTCATCCCCATGCACTATGCCACGCCTTCTTCGAAGCTGTCGCTCGACACGCTGAATAAGTTCATCAAAGAGATGGGTCTGTCGCAGTCTGATACGCAGCCTTCCCTTAAGGTGACCCGTAGTGGACTCCCCGATGAGACCCGGGTCGTAGTACTGGATTATCAGAAAAGCTAATGACTGGAACGCAGGAACCGCGAGGCTCGTTAAGTATGCAAAGCGCCAAGGCAGCCTTCGTAGTTCGCAAAATCCTGAGATGAGTTAATGATATGACGGTAAAAGTTTTAATGACGTGGGACATTGCCGGTGAACGAGACCAGGAGTATTTCGAGTTCATCATCGGTGAGTTCATTCCCGGTGTGCAGCGGCTCGGACTGCAGCCTGCCGAGGCCTGGGCGACGATCTATGGATCCTACCCGCAGATCCAGGTGGGACTGATTGCCAACGATCTGGCGCAGGCTCGCCAGGTGCTCGACTCCAGCGACTGGACGCTCCTCCAAGATAAGCTATTCGACTACGTAAAGAATTTCTCTTACAAGGTCGTTCCCGCACGAGGTGGATTTCAGTTCTAGAAAAAAGCACGGAGCGAAAAACTCCGTGTTTTTATTATGGGAGTCAACGACCCCAAGAGTCGAAATCCCAACGTCGGGAGACGTTGACTCCTCTTCTCATCATGAACCGCCTCGCTACCAAACTCTTAGCCTGGTACCATGCCCACAAGCGGACCCTGCCATGGCGTGGACATCCGTCGCCTTATGCTATCTGGGTGTCTGAGATCATGCTGCAGCAGACGCGCGTCGAAACGGTGATCCCCTACTTTGAAAAATGGATGAGTTTCTTCCCCACAGTGCGGGCGCTGGCACGCGCCTCCGAGCGGGATGTGCTCAACGCCTGGGAAGGACTGGGTTACTACAGCCGCGCCCGCAACCTGCACAAAGCCGCCCGGATCGTGGCAGAGCGGTACAACGGCGAAATACCACATGATCCAGAGCAGCTACGCCAGCTGCCGGGCATTGGTCGCTACACCCTCGGCGCAATCGCCTCGATCGCCTTTGGCATGGATCTCGCCGCGCTGGATGGAAATATCAAGCGAGTCTACGCTCGCATCTTCGATGTAATCGAGCCGGTGGACACACCCGCGGGTGAAAAAATTCTTTGGGCTCTGGCAGAGAAGAACCTGCCGGAGGGTCATGCCGGTGATTACAACCAGGCGCTGATGGATCTGGGTGCGACGATCTGCGTCTCGCAGAATCCGCGCTGCCTGATCTGCCCGGTGATGAAACTCTGCCAGGCGCGTCAGAACGGGACGCAGAATCAGCGCCCGGTGAAGAGCCCTAAAAAAGAAGTGCCGCATTACGTGCACGCCGCCGGAGTGGTCATCGAGCGAGGCAGAGTCCTGCTCTCGCAGCGTCCCTCGAACGGACTGCTGGGCGGAATGTGGGAATTCCCCAACGCACGTGTGGATGGTGATCCGAGGCGGGAGCTGCCGGTAGTGTTGAAAGCGGCATACAGCCTGCGGCTTAAGGTGTTGCGTCTCTCTCGCCTTGCACAGACGAACACGGGGGGCATGTTCCGAAGTCAAAGCACCCATGAGCGCGATGCCATTGGCGTTGTCCATCATGGCTATTCTCACTTCAGTGTTGAGGTCCATGTGTTTCGTTGCGAGCTGGTTTCCCTTCCGCAAGGAACAAATCTTAAGTGGGTTTCGTTGAAAAAGCTGGACGAATACCCTATGGGAAAAATCGACCGCCAGATCGCCAATTTGATCGCGAAATAAGCAAATAAACGATAGGGTATCTGCCGCAGCACACCTGAAGGTTTGTTAATTTATGAGACAAGCGGTAGAATTACCGGAAAATTTATGAAATCGGGAATGTTATGTCAACCAACAGACGAGTAGATCCGGCTATCATTGCAGCGGTTATAGGTGTCCTAGGGACACTTTGCGTGACCATAATTTCCATTTATGCGAACAGGCTTCTTCCGGATATCCCGGCGACCCCCACGCAAACCATTCCACCTCTCCCGTCGGAGGTTCAGCCTTCTCTGGAGCCGACATGGACAGCTTCTCCAACCGCGACCCTGACCGACACACCCGCTCCGACCGACACAGTGCCGGCCGGCGATCCGACATCCACACCCGAGCCCCCTACGCTGGCCCCGGAGGCAACCTTTACGCTCGCGCCTCCTGCCCTGGGTTCGGATTGGGCAAACGGCTGTATCAGCGTCCAGTGGCGGCCCTATCCGGATACGACTCCGGCGACGCAGAACAACGGCTGTTTGCTGGAGCCTGTGAATGTATTCTTTGCCGCGGATGGTCGTCTGACGTTTCTTGTGAATGGCAGGTTTGACGAGACACAGGTGTTCGGCCTGTTTGCACCTCTGCCTGCCAGTGGAAGCATCAGCATCAATGTGTTCCTGCGGAATCTCCAGGAAGGCGAGATCTGGATGGGCGTATTTGCAGAGCCCACTATCGAGTCGCAGGGCACAATCATCGTCATTCCTCCCGGTAATGTGAGGGAGAGGGTGCTGGTTCAAAAGAACATGCCCGGACAGGAAGAGGTCCAGCGGACGGCCAGTTTTGTCCAGAATCCGCCGCTTTACGAGGTCGTCTTCGAATTTGGGAATGGCGCCGTCAGCACGAGGATCCAGCGCGACACAGTATTCAATGCCGTTCCGGTGGGAACGACCCAGCAGTGGTTCTTTGTTGGCTATCAGGTGAAGAGAGGCACAAACCGCATAGACGCCGAGTTTCTAAACCTCGTGCTGCAGGGACAGTAGGTCTCGTCGTCGAAGACATGATGCCCGAGGGTATCCGGCGGTAATGAAGTAGCATGACAGGGGTAATCATCGGAGGGTTCAAAACCTGTCCTATGTATAAAAGCAAAGCCCGACCGAAATGGTCGGGCTGTTTTGTCCACAAAACCCTTGCGAAGGTTCAGCGTGATGGGGTGAGTAAAACCTTCGCAAGGTTTTAACTTCTACTTCTAGTTATCCCTTGCTCACGGTAACCAGCACCATCGGACGGCGCTTGGTCTCCTCGTACAGGTAGGACTTGACCGCGTTGACGATGTCTTTTTCGTTGTCCCAGCCCCCGCCGTTCACAGCCGACATGATCCGCTTGCGGACCTCGGGAATCATCTCCTCTGCGTCCTCGGGGGAGACGAAGCCGCGGGTAATGACCTCGGGCTCGTGCAGCAGGCGTCCATTGAGCTTGTCCACGCTGATGTCGATGAGGAAGATACCGTTCCTTGCCAGCTTGCCGCGCTCGCGCATGATATCGTAGTCCACCTCGCCGATGGATTGTCCGTCCACGAAGACGTAGCCGCCGGGGATGCGTTCCCCAAGCTTGACCCTTCCGCCGGAGAGCTCGACGATCTGTCCGTTTTCGACCACGATTACGTTTTCCTTCGGTATGCCCAGCTCGATAGCCAGCGCACCATGCTGTTTCAGTTGGCGCAGCTCACCATGGATCGGCATGAAGTGCTTTGGCTTGACCATGTTGATCAGCAGCTTTTGTTCTTCCTGGCTGGCATGGCCCGAGACGTGCACTGGCGCAAGAGCATCATAGATCACATTGGCGCCGCGGCGCAGCAGGCGATTGATCGTCTTGCTGATGCTCTCCTCGTTCCCCGGGATTGGGTGAGAAGAGAGCACAACGGTATCGTTCTGCTTCAGGTCGAACTGCCGGTTCGTCCCGGCTGAGAGGCGCCCTACAATGGACGAGGGCTCGCCCTGCGAGCCTGTGCACATCAAGACCACTTTGTGGTTCTGCAAATGCAGCGCCTGGTCGAGCGGAATCAGGACATCGTCCGAGATGTTCAGGTAGCCCAGCTTGCGGGCGATCTTCACGTTGTCGATCATGCTGGAGCCAGCGAGCGCCATCTTGCGGCCGTGTCTTGCGGCTGCGTCTGCCACCTGCTGGATGCGCGAGATCAGCGAAGCGAATGTCGCCACGATGACCCGCCCCGGCGCTTCGGTGAAGACCTTGTCGAACGCAGGTCCGATCACCATTTCGGAGGGGGTCCAGCCCGGGCGTTCGGAGTTAGTCGAATCGGAGAGCAGGAGAGCCACCCCGCGCTTCGAGAACTCTGCCAGTTTGGCGTAGTCCGTCGGCCAGCCATCCACGGGCGTGTGATCGAATTTGAAATCGCTCATGTGGACCACGAGCCCGGCGGGCGTGGTGATCCCAAGCCCTACCGCGTCGGGGATGGAGTGGCAGATGTGGAAGAATTCCACTTTGAAGGGTCCGATATCCACCGATCCCCCGGCCTTCACGGTATTGAGCATAGCTTTGTCGGTCGCGTTGTTGCGCGCCAGCTTGACCTCGATCAGACCGAGCGTCAGGCGGGTGCCATAAACCGGCGCTGAGATGTCATTCAAGACATGGTGGATCGCCCCGATGTGGTCCTCATGACCGTGAGTGATCACGATGCCCACGACTTTGTCAGCCTTCTGGCGCAAATACTCATAGTCGGGAATGATGTAATCGATCCCGAGCATATCATTTTTGGGGAACATGATGCCCGTATCCACGATCAGAATCTGGTTCTGATATTCGTAGGCGGTCATGTTCTTGCCCACTTCCCCGAGTCCACCCAGGGGAACAATCTTCAATTTTCCGTTCTTACCCATACAGATATATTTATCCTCACTTTGTTAAAAATATGATTTATCCGCCTATGGCGGTTAAGGTCTGAATCACAAAAATAAGCCCTCGCTGACTTGCTCGCGAGGGTCCTGACGAAAACGTACGGTTTTTTCTCAAGCCACTGCCACCCAAAAGGGACAGAGAAAGTCAACTTCAACGCCTGCAAGTATAGCAGGACGGGAGCAATTTGTAAAGTTGTAACTCTATAGCGTTCTGCGGAGCATTGAATTGCTCTACCCCCGCTATGGACTAGAATATTGATGTACAAAACCGCCCGATTCTTACCTTTTGCTTCTTTCTTTCCCTATTTTGCCGGATCTGTTTCTCGATTTCCCGTTTTTTCTTCTCTTCGAGTACTGCTTCCCGGAGCCTTTTTAGCTCGGCGATCTCCTTCAACAGATCCACCTCGCGTGGGGTCATCCCGGCACTCTTAAGCATCGAGTGCGCCAGGCGGATCTCCTCCGAGGTTTCGAAATACTCACTCAGGTCGATCGGTTGCCCTTGCCGGGCAGGTTATCAAACTCGCCACGTTCCATCGCGTCTTTGATAATCGCCTCAACAATCCTGTCAAACATGGTTTCGCAGTTTGTGCAACTTTTGCTTCTGCCAAGCTTCCAATGGAATCCGCTAGCTGGGTGAACGAATTCCTGGCAGTTGGGAATTACGTTAAAACATCCTGCCCCTGAATGTCTCGGGGCAGGATGCAGCTAGTTCATTTGTTGCATTTATTTTACAACAAGGCCGGGCCAGATCCAAGTAGGCTTAACCCTACATTTTTGTTAATCGGGCATATAGAGTTCGCCGGAGGACTCAAGCCAATTGGCAATCCGCTCGACAGCAGTCAGGATGTTGTTATCGTAAATATCCAGTATGAGGCTCGAAGTTAATCGGTCCGCGTCCCCAGGGATAGTTGGTAAACGTGCACCATTCTGCGGAGATCAGCGGCGAGTGATAGCGATATTTGCGCGGTCCCACCAGGCGCGGATACTCGTTGAGTTAGAAGGCAAGCTCGGTTTTGCACGTCAGGCGGGTGCCTTCCAGGATGACTTTTGGTGTAAGTTTGTTGCCCATTCCACCCAGCATACCAACTGTGATTTCTGGCTGTCGATCGCCGATCCAGTTCGACGGGATAGCAAATTGACATCGCCGAA
>DATHTH010000042.1:0-4026 GCA_035463495.1 Anaerolineales bacterium
TGGGCGAAGAAGTGTCCCAGTCTCTTGAGGACATCACGCATATCGCGCGTCTCATCGAAAACCATCACGACCCCGGACCCGAGGGGCAAGCCGGCAGCGCGTAAATCTTCGAACGTCATTCTGACATCCAGATGATCTGAAGTGGCAAACGCCCCTGCCGCGCCGCCGAAGAGGACGGCTTGCAATTGCATTCCCCCGGCAACGCCTCCAGCCATCTCTAGCAGCTCACGGAGCGTAACGCCGAACGGGACTTCATATAATCCGGGTCCTGTGACATCACCGGAAACACAGAAGAGCTTGGGACCCGGCGATTTTTCTGTGCCGATGCTACGATAGCCAGTTGCACCCTGTGAAATAATCAACGGGACGTTGCAGAGCGTTTCGACATTATTGATGACAGTAGGCTTGCCAAATAAACCATGCGTCGTGGGGAACGGCGGTTTGACGCGCGGGAAGCCGCGCTTTCCCTCAATCGATTCGAACAAAGCCGTCTCCTCGCCACAGATATAGGCTCCGGCGCCAACGCGAAGCTCAATGTCGAATGAAAAATTTGAGCCAAGAATGCCTTCGCCTAAAAGATTTGCTTCCCTGGCTTCGTTCAAAGCATTTTCGATAACTGGCAAAATATAAGGATACTCTGCGCGGATATAAAGGTATCCCTTGCTCGCACCGATAGCATAGCCAGCAATCAGCATTCCTTCGAGTGTTCGATGCGGATCATCGATCAACAGGATACGGTCCTTGAATGTGCCAGGCTCGGACTCGTCTGCGTTGCAGATGACATACTTTTCGGTCCCGGGTGCTGTTGCGGCGCCTTCCCACTTGATGCCGGTTGGGAAGGCCGCGCCGCCGCGCCCGACGAGCCCTGCAGCTTTGATCTCGTTGACAATTTCATCGGGGCTCATCCGCAGTGCTTTTACCAGCGCGGGATAATTCCCATATTGCGCCAGAGGCGTCGCGCCATTTCCACAGTTGGCAGTCAATAAACGAATGGAGCCGCCGACGATAGATCGCGGGCGGCCCAGCTCATAGGTACCTTTGGCAAGATCGATATTTGTTTCCGCGGACTCATCTATCAGGGCCGCCGGAGCTTGCTCACAAAGCCCGAGGCAAGGACTCGCCTCAATTGTCAGAGCCAGGTCATGGGTCGTCTGCCCTGGCTCCAGTCCATGATGAGCGCAAAGGTTATGAAGAACGCCATCCGCGCCTTTCAAGGCACAGGCTTGATCGGTGCAGACTCGTATGATCCGTTTACCAACGGGTTCGTTATAAAAAAGGGAATAGAACTCGATGACCCCGTGTACATCTGCAAGAGGCACGCGCAGCGCTGTCGCTATCGCCGCGGCGACGGGCTCAGGGAGCCAGCCATAGATTTTTTGAGCCGCATGCAAGGCAGGCAAAAGCCCCGAGCGGCCCATGGGTATATATTTCTCGATTGCCGGGATGAGCGGTGCAAGGCTCGCATTGAGCACAGTCGAAGTGTCGATGTCGGACATGGGGTCTCCGGGAGGGAGTATAGACCTAAATAAGGCGAAAGGCAAGTCACCCAGCTGCAAAGACACAGAAGCAGTGAAAGGAAAGAGAGAGCTCTATATCTTCGTGACTCCGTGGCTGAAGGTGGATTCAGGCATTCAAATGTGCGGTTGGCAAGAATCTGGGCTGCCTGCGGAACTGCGTCGCCTGCTCAAAGGCATACGCAAACTTGATCAGCTCAGGCTCCTGCCATGCCTGAGCAATGAATGAAATGCCCACTGGTAAGCCGAAGATATACCCTGCAGGCACGGTGATGTGTGGATAGCCTGCCACCGCCGGAGGCGAGGTGCTCTCCATATCCCAGTTGATGGAGTCGCCGTTGACCAGATCGATCAACCAAGCGGGACCACCGGAGGGAACCACCAGCGCATCAACTTTGTGTTTGCGCATGGCGGCGTCTATGCCCTCCTTGCGGGAGAGGCGCTGGTTCTTCGCCAGCGCCTCACGATACTTCTTCTCTCGCAGAGATTTCTTCTCCTGTGCGACCAACATGTGTTCCTGTCCAAAGTACGGCATCACTTTGTGACTGTTTTCTTCGTTGAATCGGATCACGTCCTCCATGGAGTGAACCTGCACATTGCCATTGACGGTCTTGAGATATTTATTGAGGTCTGTTTTAAACTCGTAATACAGGACCTCCCTTTCGGTTTTGTCGAGCTTATCGAAATTCGGGACATCTGCCGGATCGACAATCACGGCGCCCAGATGCTTCATTACCTCAATGCAATGGTCAAAGATCTTGAGGATGCGTGGATTGGTGCCTGCCATGTTCCGTACCACGCCGATGCGTGCGCCCTGCAGTCCCTCCCGGTCGAGGAAGCGAGTGTAATTCGAGAAGCTCCGTTTCTTGCTTAACCGGGTGGCTGCGTCCTGTCCATCGACGCCACTCATGGCGCCGAGCAGGATGGCGGCATCGGTCACAGTGCGCGCCATGGGGCCGGCAGTATCCTGGCTGTGGGCAATAGGAATGATTCCGCTGCGGCTGATCAAACCGAGAGTCGGCTTGATGCCCACAATCCCGCTCGTCTGCGCGGGGCTGATGATCGAGCCATCGGTCTCGGTGCCGACAGCCGCTACACAAAGATTGGCTGCCACCGCAGCTGCAGATCCCGACGAGGAACCGGAGGCAGAGCGATCCAGGGCATAGGGATTGCGTGTCAGGCCACCGCGAGAGGACCAGCCGCTCACCGAGCGCTTTCCGCGGAAGTTCGCCCATTCGCTTAGATTGGTCTTGCCAAGAATCACTGCCCCCGCCTTGCGCAAATGCTTGACGATGAATGCATCCTTCGCGGCAATGTGCCCCTCCAGAGCAAGCGATCCGGAGGTGGTCTGCATCTGGTCGGCGGTGTCAATATTGTCTTTGATCAGGATGGGAATGCCGTGCAGGGGACCCCGGACTTTACCGGCTTTACGCTCTTCGTCGAGTGTACCGGCGATCTCGAGCGCATCCGGATTCAGCTCGATCACCGAGTTGATGTAGGGACCTTCTTTATCCACCTCCGCGATGCGCTGCAGATAAAGCTCGGCGAGCCGACGCGCCGTCAGATCGCCCGACTCCATCCGTGCCTGCAGATCAGTGATCGTCCACTCCGGAAGGATCATCCAGCCCGCTCCTTGGCGATCAGCGCCCGCCGCCGGTAATGTAACGCTCCAGCTGGGAAAGCATATCCTGCTGAACCTCGATCACCTCCCTGAGTACATCTCGAACGGAGAGCAAGCCCACCAGCTCGCCGCTATCGTAGACCGGCAAATGGCGGATGTTTCGATCGCTCATCAGAGACATGCACTCCTCGAGAGGCTCGTCGCAATCGACGGTGATGACATCCCTGGTCATGATCTCGCTGACCGGCGTCTCATTTACGTTTCGTCCTTTTAGATCCACTTTGCGGATACAGTCCCGCTCCGACACGATACCCACCATTTTGCCCTCGGAAACTACCAATAATGCTCCAATATTGTGCTTTGCCATCAAGTCCAGGGCTTCCAAGACACTTGCCTCGGGTGCAATCGAAAACACCTCACGTCCCTTGTTACGGATCATATCTCGGACGGTTTTCATGGCTACGCTCCTTCCTCCAAAGATGGAGCAAAGTATAGACTCAAATCCCTCCTCTGACAAGTTTAAGAGTAGTTTTGTCCAGTTTTTATGGATGGAAGACGTAGATCGCCCAACGGCAAGAATGTCACTCCTTGCCTACGCGCAAACTAGAAAATAGTCTGGCGGACGTTCCAGGAGGCGCTGATGGCCCGGATGTGCTCCGGGCTGAGCCCCCCGCCCTGGTCTCCGGTTGTCAGGCTGAGGTACTCGTAGTGAGCCGCTGTCTCCGCGTATTCGATCAAGTCGAGGGCATGGGTAAGAGAGTCATCCGCCCTTGACATCACCCCGTGCCGAGACCAGATGACTACACGATGTTCACGCAATGCCAGCATGGTCTCGACTGTCAGCTGCGCAGAGCCCGGAAGGAGAAATGGCAAAATGCCGATCCCCTGCGG
>DATHTH010000043.1:0-3339 GCA_035463495.1 Anaerolineales bacterium
ACGCCGACGCCCTTCGCGCGGCTCGATGCCCTCGCCCACGATATGCTCGGTGTGCAATGCTTTGCGGCGCTGCACATAGGTCATCACGCGCTGCCATTCCTGCAGGTCTTTCTGCACCAGCCAGTCGATCAAACGCTGGACATGCTCCTCGATCTGCTGTGGAATATCTGCCAACACTTGCTTTTCGAACTCGCGCCGGACCTTGTCGCCGCGCATCAGCTCCTGGATGTTGGTGATGCGCATTTTGTTATCGAAGAAGTCCAGCCCGCGCTGCTCGAGCCGGTGGAGGATGTTTTCTACCTCTGCCAGGCGCGGCTGGAGCTCCTTGCGCAGGTCCCGCTCGTAATCGGAGACCGTAGCTTCGAGAGCGGCAGCGGTCTGGATATCCTCTTTGATATCTTCGGCTTCCGCTTCATTCACCTGCGCGGACTGCGTGATGATATTCTCCGTCACGCCCAGCGGATTGTTGAACTTGAGCTTCAACCGCTGGGTATCGTCGAGTGTGGATGTAATGTACTGCTCCAGTCCATCCAAGCCACTGGCAGCCCTCAGTTGTTGACGTTTGGCAGGGTCGGGCTCGGCGAGAGCGCGCTGTCCAAGCCGCGCAGAGACCGGGAAGAACTCAGGCGTATCTCCCAGCACCGAGGTGGCATGCTTCAGCACGAAGGAGCGCACCTCGTTGAGAGCGGCTTCATCCTCGATGATGTCCGCCTTATTGAGGGCAAAGATGACCTTCTTGCCCCACGCGACGATACGCTGCAAGAACTGGCGCTCGCTCTCGGTGAGAGGATGGTCCGCCGAGGTGATGAAGAGGATCAAGTCGCTGCGCGGCACGAACTCATCGGTCAGGCGCTCGTGGTAACGGATGACCGCGTTCGTCCCGGGTGTATCGACAATATTTAGTTCCTTCAAGAGTGGCAGGGGATGGGTGTACACGCCAAAGTTTTCATCCACGATCTGTTCTTCCGCCTTTTCGCCCCATTTCACCAGGGTCACGCGCGAAGTGGTCGGCGTGGCGCCTTCCGCCAGGACCCTTTCACCGAGCAGCGCATTGACCAGGGCGCTCTTGCCGGCATTGAACTCGCCCACAACGACCATCAGAAAGAGCTCGTCCAATTGCAAGATCGCATCCTGGAGCGTGGCAAGCGCTTCGCGTGGCACATCCAGCTCTGCCAGAGCCAGGCGGATCTCTGCCAGCGTTTCTTTTTCCTCACGCAGGAAATTGGCTTGTTGGTTGGTCAGCATGGACTGGCGCATAAACTCTCCTCAAAGACAGCGGACTATGTTTCCACCTCCGGACAAAGTAGCTGTCTCTTTTTTTAACGTATGGCTTTACAATTGTATTATGAATCGTCCCTTTGTGTTCATCAATGTGGCGATGACCGTGGACGGCAAGATCGACACCTTTCAGCGCCGGGGGGCGGCAATCTCCTCGCCGCGGGATAAAGAGCGCGTCGACCGTCTACGGGCCGACGCCGACGCGGTCATGGTGGGCGGGCGGACGCTGCTGGACGAGGACCCAAAACTGACCGTAAAATCCGAGGAGCTGCGCGCAGAACGGGTCGCGCGCGGGCTTTCCCCGAATCCCGTCAAAGTGGGGGTGGTCACGCAGGCAGCTCTTAAGCCCGATTCGCACTTTTTGAACGCAGGCCCGGCGGATATTGTAATATTTACGACCCGGCGGACATCTAAACGATACCTTTCTTTGTTGACGTCCCGGCATGTGGACGTATATGTGGACGACACAGAAAAAGTCAATTTACAACGCGCGTTAGCCACCCTCAAGGACCTGGGCATCCAGCGCCTGATGGTGGAAGGTGGTGCTCGGCTCAACTTTGAATTGATGCGGCTCGGCCTGGTGGATGAGGTAACAGCTTTTATTGCACCGATGATCTTCGGGGGAGAATCCGCTCCGACCCTGGCGGCAGGCTCCGGCCTGGAACGAAGTGCAGCGATCCCATTGAAATTGATCGAAGTTGAACACTGGGAGGATGGCGGCGTGTTATTAAAGTATCATTTTGAGAGGTGACTATGACGACGACGATGCACGAAAAATTCGATCTGCTTCTGGCACGGGAAGGGGATCATGAGTGCGAGGGGCTGGGCAAAGATAAAGTCTGTGTGCGAGTGGTGGCGATGGCGGAGCTCCCGACCCGTTTTGGAGAGTTTCATATTGTGGCTTTCGAAAATAACCGTGACGGCAAGGAGCACATTGCCATCACCAGAGGTGATGTGATTGGCGCCTCGAACGTGCCGGTACGTCTGCACTCCGAGTGTCTGACGGGGGATGTGATGGGCTCCCTGCGCTGTGATTGTCGCGATCAGCTCGAAGCCGCCTTAAAGAAGATCGGGCATATGGACCGAGGGATTGTCCTCTATCTGCGCCAGGAAGGTCGCGGCATCGGGCTCATCAACAAGATCCGTGCCTACAGCCTGCAGGACCAGGGCCTGGATACGGTGGAAGCCAACCTGGCGCTGGGTTTCCGCGATGACGAACGCGATTATGCCGTGGCTGCCCATATGCTGATGTCGCTCAAGATCCAGTCGGTGCAGCTGATGACCAACAATCCGAAGAAGATCGATCAACTGACTCAGTATGGCATCGATGTCAATGGGCGCGTCCCGCACATCGTCGAGCCGAACGAGCACAACCGTTTTTACCTGGAGACGAAGGCAGCCAAGTCGGGTCACCTGATCGATTTTTATGGCAACGAGCATTTACCCGAGCAGCATGACCGTCCTATCGTGGTGGGCATGAGCGAGGCGCAGATCGAGGAGTTAAGTGACTAGAACAATCGTCATTACTGGTGCGACCGGCGGCCTGGGCAGCAAGGCTGCCCAGGCTTTTGCCGCAGGCGGACATTCGCTGGTACTGCTCGCCCATGACCAGGAGAAGCTGGATGCTCTAACTCGTGACTTGAATCTCTCCGCGGACCGGCTGCACGCCGCGGCCATCGACCTCCGGGACAGAGATGCGGTCCGCGCGACGGCGGAGACGGTTGCCGCAAAATTTGGCGGCGCGCATGCGCTGATCCATCTCGTCGGCGGCTGGGTCGGCGGCAAGACCCTGGTGGAAGGGGACCCGAAAGACCTGGATTTGATGCTCGCTCAGCATGTGTGGACGACGTTCCACTTGTTCCAATCCTTTATTCCGCAGTTCTCTACAAACGGATGGGGCCGCGTGATCGTGGTCTCCGCCTCCACAGTTCCCAACCCGCCAGGGAAAACTGGAATCTATACCACAGCAAAAGCCGCGCAGGAAAATCTGGTCTTAACTCTCGCAGCGGAGCTTAAGGACAAAGGCGTGACTGCGAACATCATCCAGGTCCGCGCCATCGA
>DATHTH010000044.1:0-3871 GCA_035463495.1 Anaerolineales bacterium
AAATGAGTATGGCATTCCGGATATCGATGGGAAGCAGCCTAGAGCAGTCACGCTCGAAGAGGCATAAAACAGGGCGACTGTCACGGCAGAATCGTGACAGTCGTTTTTTTGCAAGATTGCTATAATGATAAAAATGAAACCTTGGTCGAGTTACCCTGGGTGCTTTTCTCAGGATATATCGAGACCAACAATCGGAAGAATTACGCCAGGTGAAGAAGGCCAAAAGATGTGGTCTCGATACGGCGGTAAGTGCAAACAGTAGCCTTTAGATACATGCATCTCCGCTGCCTGCCTACTCGACCAGCATTGCTTTTCACACAGGAGTTCTCATGTCCAAACTCGATTGGCTGAACCAGGAAATTGACGCCTTAAAAGAACAGGGCTTGTATAACCACATCCGCACGATCGGCTCGGCGCAGGGCGCCTGGCTGACCGTGGACGGCAAGAATGTGCTCAACTTCTGCTCGAACAATTACCTGGGCTTGGCGAATCATCCTAAGATTGTGGAGGCTGCTAGAGCAGCGACAGAGAAGTATGGTGTGGGTCCCGCTGCTGTGCGATCCATCGCCGGCACCATGGATCTGCATGTCCAGCTCGAGCAGCGCCTGGCGAAATTCAAAGGCGCAGAGGACGTCATTACGTTCCAATCGGGGTTCACGGCGAACCTGGGAACGATCTCGGCGCTGGTCGGGAAAGAAGATGTGATCTTCTCGGACCGGCTGAACCACGCCTCGATCATCGATGGCTGCCGGCTCTCCGGCGCCAAGATCATCGCCTATGAGCATAACGACCCGGGGGCCCTGGAGGATGCGATCAAGGACAACCTGTCCACGTATCGCCGCGCCCTGATCATCACGGACGGCGTCTTCAGCATGGACGGCGACATCGCCCCTCTACCCGAGCTGTATGAAGTCGCAAAGAAATATGACATCCTTTTCATGGTGGACGACGCGCACGGCGAAGGCGTGCTCGGCAAAGGCGGGCGCGGCATCGTGGACCACTTCGGCTTGAACGGCAAAGTAGATATTGAGGTTGGCACGATGTCCAAGGCATTCGGCGTTGTGGGCGGAATTGTCGCAGGTGACAAAACCATCGTCGAGTGGCTGCGACAGCGCGGACGACCCTTCCTATTCTCCTCCGCGGTCACCGTGCCAGACGCGGCCGCCTGCCTGGCTGCCGTAGATTTGCTCGAGGAATCTACAGAGCTGGTTGATAAGCTCTGGTCGAATGCGAAATACTTTAAGTCGGAGATGAAAAAACTGGGCTTCGACACCGGCGTCAGTGAAACGCCCATCACGCCCGTGATGCTCGGCGAGGCGCCGTTGGCGCAGCAATTCAGCCGTGAGCTCTTCGAAGAGGGTGTATTCGCCATGGCAATCGGCTACCCGACCGTGGCAAAAGGCAAAGCACGCATCCGGGTCATGATCTCCGCCGCGCATGATAACGACGACCTGGGGAAGGGATTAGAGGCGTTCGAGAAAGTGGGGAAGAAGTTAGGTGTCGTCTAGTTGTTGGTCGAATCATCGAAGTAAACAAAGCAAAACTCCGAGCCTGCAGGCTCGGAGTTTTATATTCTATCCATTGCCTCACTGCCTCTTCCCAATCCCCGGATCGAATTTTAGATTGGGAGCAGTCTCCGGCAAGGACGATGGGATCATCGCGCATAGGCATCCAAAAACTCATCCCAGCCCGTCTGCAAAGCAAAATCGAGCGTTCGATAATACGTGTAATCTGAATCCTTCTGTGCAGCTTTGGATACGTGATAGATCGTGATCCCGTGCGCATCGGAATATGCATTGACATGCCGTTCGTGCAACACGACGGCATTGACAGCATTCATCACCGCCTGGCTCTTGCTCTTGATATTCGCATCGCTGACGAGGCGATTCATCTCATACGCCATATCGTACAGGTCCTTATCCATGGGAGCCTGCCAGAAGGTGCGAGTGGCGGTGAAGGCTTGATCATACTTCTTCCGATGTTGGGATAACCCATTGTTCAGTGCAACCGACCACTGGTCCACAGCTGTCAGTAGCGTGTCGAGGCGATTATCCACCGCCACCGCGGACCAGGTCTTGTCCTTGGTGGCGCTCTGGCTGGTGGCAATCGCCACCTGATCGGCGGTCATATTTGGGTTGGCAGAAAGCTGGGCGAGCACCAGGTCATACTGGACCCCCTCGCCGCCGACCCACTCCTGAGAATGAGCCAGGGCGGTAGCATGGCCATGCCACAATAGCTGCACTTCGATAGAAGCCATATTGCAGCCATCGAACCCGACCATATCGATAAATCCAAGCGATGGCAGCGCGCCTTTGACTTCCTCCATGTCCAGCGCGTCGCCATCAGTATCGTCCTGCATCACCACCCCGGGATGCCAGTTCCAGCCGTGGCCCCAGAAGTACAGCGCATACCGGTCCGCAGGATAGTTTGCCTTTGTCCAGGTAACAAAATCGATAAGGGTTTGCGGATCGCCAAAATTGCGTTCACCCCAATCGGCGATCGCATTTTGTGGGGTCGCGGTCATGCCCTGGGTCACGCGGAAGAGCTTGGTTGTCTGCCAGTCGCCGCGGCTGGTGTCGTAGCCGGGAGCGCGATCTGCAAGGGCGATGACCTGCACATTTGCACTCGAGCCCAGGGCTGCCAGTTCGGTTTCAATATCGCTGACCACGTACTGCTCGAGATTGTTGTCTCCTGAGATATACAGCATGACCGTCCACTTGGCACGTGCGGTTGGAGGAGCTGCCCGAACGGTTCCCGTGAGCGTTACCAGTAAACTGAACACTAGGACGATGATGAGTGTGGCGTGTAATCTACGCATCCTGTCTCCTTTGCCAAATATATTCATTAAGCCGGTTCTGCTTAAGACCAATCTTAAGTAGTTTAGCATGAAGGAACACAAGGTTCAAGCATTACTTTCGGTTCTCTCACGTAGGCGCCTGGGCGATCGCTTGCACGTCTGATAAGGTTTCCAAATTACCCCTTGACAAAGCTAAATTTACGCTGTATATTTACAGTGTAAATTTAAATGGAGGCCTGCGATGGTTCGACCACTGAGAGACAAACAGATCCCAAATCTTCAGGAAGCGATCAAGGAAACCGCCTGGAAACAGATCGCCGAGCATGGAGCCCCTGCCCTATCCCTGCGCGCGATTGCCAGGGAATTGAAGATCACCGCGCCGGCGATTTACAACTATTTCCCGGACCGCGATGCGCTGGTCACCGCCCTCATCATCGATGCTTACATGTCTTTTGGTGACTGGCAGCTCCAGGCGCGGGATGCGGTCGCCGCTAGCGATTTCCCTGGCAAACTAAAAGCCATTGGACTGGCGTATCGCAGTTGGGCACATACATATCCACAGCGCTACCAGCTCATTTTTGGGACACCCATTCCAGGATACGAACCGCCAAAGGAAAAGACATTTCCGTCTTCCGCGCGGTCCATCAGCGCTCTCTTCAGCGTTGTGGAGGAAATTCGAGCGGCAGGAAAGTTAAGCGCCGCCTCGTTCCCTGACGTACAGAAGAAATACAAGGTCTACTATGAGGAATGGAAGGAGTATGTCGGTGAAGTCCACCCTGACTCTCTCTTTGCGGCGATGATCATCTGGTCACGCGTGCATGGCATCGTCTCCCTGGAAATTCAGGGCAACCTGCCTCCCTTCGGTGAAAAGGGGGATGCCCTGTACCTGTTCGAGCTGGCGTCCATCGCCCGTCAATTTATAAAGGAGTAAATAGAATGAGCAAAATCTTTAATGGTCGTTATACGGCAAAGACAGACCAGCCGTTTGTTGTCTTCCTGATCGGAATGCGCGTCAACAAATGGTGGCGCTTCGACAAATGGCTGCCTGTCTCTTCCGCCATGGGACCCATGCTG
>DATHTH010000045.1:0-5200 GCA_035463495.1 Anaerolineales bacterium
TTCGCGCTTCGCGGCGCGGTCCACCATGGACTGATTGACGATCAGAGTTCCACCAGGTGCGAGACTTTCCTCGCATTTGTCAAAGGATGGCAGGTTCAAGGCGACTGCCAGCGGCGGGTGCTTAACCAGGGGAGAACCGATCTCTTCATCCGCGATGACAACCGTGCAGTTAGCCGTGCCGCCGCGCATCTCTGGCCCATAGGAAGGAATCCACGTCACTTCCTTGCCCAGATCCATGGCTGCGTACGCCAGGATCTGCCCCGCAAACAAAACGCCCTGCCCCCCGAAGCCTGCGATCATGATTTCTTTTTGCATCATAGCCTCCATGTCGTTGCGAGCCTTCTTTGCGAAGCAATCTCCTGTTAAATCGCAAAAACTTATCGAAGAGATTTGTCCATCAAACCGGAGATTGCTTCGCCCCTTCGGGGCTCGCAATGACATTAAATCTTTATCTGCGCGACACCCGCTGTCACTTTGTAATCGCCCAGCGGGAAGGCGGGCACCATGTGCTGTTCGACGAACCTCAGCGACTCGACCGGCGTCATGCCCCAGTTGGTGGGACACGTGGAAAGCAGCTCGACCATCGAGAATCCGAGCCCGCGCACCTGCGTCTCGAACGCCAGCCGGATCGACTTCTTTGCCAGGCGAATGTGCTTCGGGTCATGTAAAGACCTGCGTACACAGTAGCCCACTCCATCCAGCGTGGAGAGCATCTCAGCCATGCGGATGGGATAGCCCTGCGTCTCCACATCCCGGCCGTTGGGGGAGGATGTGGTCTTCATCCCGGGCAGCGTGGTCGGCGCCATCTGTCCGCCCGTCATGCCGAAGTTGGCGTTGTTGATGAAGATCACGGTCAGGTTTTCGCCGCGCGCCGCGGCATGGACGATCTCGCCCATGCCGATCGATGCCAGGTCGCCGTCGCCCTGATAGGTAAAGACGATGCGGTCCGGCAGGACGCGCTTGATGCCGGTTGCCATGGCAGGCGCGCGTCCGTGCGGCGCTTCGACGAAATCGGTGTCGAAGTAGTTATATGCGAACACTGCGCAACCGACCGGCGCCACGCCGATGGTGCGATCGATCATGCCCATCTCTTCCAGCACCTCCGCCACAAGGCGGTGTGCCACGCCGTGCGTACAGCCGGGGCAATAGTGGGTGGGGGTGTCGGTAAAACCTTCGGGCCGTTCGTACACCAGGTTGTTCGAAGTTGCCATAACCTACCTCATTCCTACCATGCGCTCGTACCAGTCATCGCGCGGATTGGTATTGACCGATAAAGGAGATGTGGCAATGCGCTGGATCTCGTGCAGGATCTCATCGGGGAGCGGCACTACGCCGCCCATGCGCCCGTAGAATTCGATCGGGGTGCGTCCCCTGGCAGCCAGGCGTACATCTTCCAGCATTTGACCCGAGTTCATCTCGGTGACGAGGAAACCTCTCACGCGATCTGCGAGCTGTTCGATCACATCAGATGGGAACGGGCTGACGGTGATGGGCCGCAGCAGACCGACCTTGATTCCCTGCTGGCGGGCAGTCCGCACTGCGGAAAGAGCCACGCGTCCCGCCGTGCCAAAGCCGACGACGACAAACTCTGCATCGTCGAGGAAATATTCCTTGTAGCGCACTTCATTCTTCTGGATCGTCCGCCAGCGTGAGATCAATCTCAAGTTCATCTTCTCTTCCTGAATGGGATCCAGGTAGATGGAGGTCAGGATACGCCGCTCGCGCTTGCCCATGCGTCCATCCGTTGCCCACTCCCAGTTTGCTCGCTGGAGTGGTCGCATCTCGGGCATCTGCGCCGGTTCCATCATCTGACCGAGCGAGCCGTCGAGGATGACCATGCAGATCGTGCGATACTTTTCCGCCAGGTCGAAAGAAAGCCCCATCAGGTCCACACATTCCTGCACCGACGCCGGAGCCAGGACGATTTGTCTGTAGTCGCCATGACCGCCGCCGTGGACAGCCTGGTTGTAATCCGCCTGAGCCGGCGCAATGTTGCCAAGACCGGGGCCGCCGCGCATCACGTTGACCAGCACCGCAGGGACTTCCGTGCCGGCGATGTAGGAGAGTCCCTCCATCATCAGGCTCACGCCCGGGCTGGATGATGTGGACATGACGCGCACGCCCGTGCACGCCGCGCCGTAGACCATGTTGATCGCGCCCAGTTCGGATTCCGCCTGCACGAAGGCGCGCCCCAGCTCTGGCATTCGTTTAGATAAGTATTCGAGGATTTCTGTCTGTGGGGTAATCGGGTAACCGAAGTAGGCTTCCAGTCCGGCGCGAACTGAGGCTTCGGCAATGGCTTCGTTGCCCTTCCATAATTCTCTTGGCATATGTTTCTCCGTGAAGAATTTTCACCACAAGGGACACGAAGTGCACAAAGGAATTCTTTCGTCTGTTTTCTTTAACCAGAGACTCTTTGCGAGCTTCGCGACCTCGCGGTTTATTTATGCCGCTGGAGGCGCGGCCGCTTTTGTAATCTCGCGATAGACAGTGATCGCCGCATCGGGACAGACGAGCGCACAAATAGCACACCCCGTGCATCCGTCTTTGAAGATGTGCGCGGGGTGGTAGCCTTTGGGGGTTAGCCTGGTCATGTCCAGCTCCATCACATCCTGCGGACATGAGCTCAGGCATAACTCACAGCCCTTGCAATAGATGTCACTGACTTCGATCCAACCTTTCGCAGGCATTCAGTCTCCTTTGTCAGGGTCTTTATTAGTAGAGAAGTTTGACAGGAATAGGTCAATATGCTTCCAGTCTGATTATGTCCCTTCCTGACAGTGCGGGCTAGTGTATTGCGTCATCCGCGGGAGCGTCAAAGGTCATTCATTTGCCATGTGCACACATCCTGGTCCTTAAAGACAAATCGTCCAGATGACATGTTCCCATCGTCCGGACGATCATCGGATAGGCTTACAGGCTCGGGATCAACGCCGGTTATAAAACTCTACTTGCCAGCGCCACTCGCTTCCGTCCTCCGCGTTCCACCAGCTCACAAGTGTTCCTACCTCACCTCCAGGAAGAATGACAACACGGCCGATATCCTCTTGTCCCGGCCACAGGTCTTCACGCGTCACTTGATCTCCCTGAATCATGAGACGAGCAATCGGACGGTCTGCAGTTCGTTCGAGGTCCTGCTCATACGCCAGACGCTCGCCATCATCGCTGCGCACTTCGACCGTCAGCACAGGAGGCGGCGCATGCACAAGCAACACGTCCGTTTTATCCAGGCGGCCGCGTGCAAAGGAAAGCCCGGTGGCGGCTGCCTTTGAATACCATAGATCCCAGATCTGAATTTGAGAATTCGTGCTCATAAGAATCTCCTGCGGAGAGTATAGCAGGCTTTCCAGGCTCATCGCCCCGGATGTCCTGGATGGTAGAATAAACTCAGATTAATTGGAGGAATGAATGACGGATGTTGTGATCGTGGATGCAATCCGCACGCCGGTCGGTGCATTGGGAGGCTCGCTCGCCGCGGTCCGGCCGGATGACCTGGCTGCTCTCGTGATTAAAGAAATTATCAGGCGTAATCCACTTGATCCCACTTTGGTCGAAGAGGTGATCTTCGGCTGCGCAAATCAGGCGGGCGAAGATAACCGTAACGTGGCGCGCATGGCTGCCTTACTGGCGGGGCTCCCGGTCGAGGTGGCAGGGGTGACGGTGAACCGCCTGTGCGCTTCGGGCTTGAACGCGATCAACCAGGCTGCACGCGCCATCCAAGCCGGGGAAGGAGAGCTTTATATCGCCGGCGGTGTTGAATCGATGAGCCGCGCCCCTTACTCGATCGCCAAGGCAGAGGCTGGCTTCTCCTTCGGCAACCTCACTGCCTGGGACACGGCCCTGGGCTGGCGCTATCCGAATCCCATCATGAAAGAGAAATATGGGACAGAGTCCATGGGCGAAACGGCGGAGAACATCGCCGCGGAGCGCCCGCATCTTACGCGCGAGAAGCAGGATGAGTTTGCGTTGCGTTCCCATCGCTGCGCGATAGAGGCAATCGACTCCGGCCGCTTCGCACGGGAGATCGTGCCGGTGGCGGTCCCCCAGAAAAAAGGCGAGGCGAAGATCGTCGATATCGACGAACGCCCGCGCCGCGATACAACTATGGAATCGCTGTCCAGGTTGAAGCCTGCCTTTAAGAAAGAAGGCGGGACTGTGACCGCAGGGAATTCATCCGGGTTGAATGATGGCGCGGCGGCGCTGTTGCTGATGAGCGAGGAGAGGGCACAAGCACTGCAATTAAAGCCCCTGGCGCGCATCGTAGCATCGGCTTCGGCGGGCGTGCCGCCGCGTGTGATGGGATATGGACCGGTCCCGGCTACAAAAAAGGCTTTGGACCGCGCGGGCATGCAAATGAAAGATATCGGGCTGGTCGAGTTGAACGAAGCCTTTGCCGTCCAGGCTCTGGCGGTGATGGAAGACCTGGACATCGATCCGGAGACCGTCAACGTTAACGGTGGCGCCATTGCGATCGGGCATCCGCTGGGCTGCTCAGGCGCGCGGCTGATGACCACGCTTGTCCACGAGATGCGCCTGCGCGGGAATGTAAAGTATGGGCTCGTCACGTTGTGCGTCGGCGTGGGGCAGGGGGAAGCGACTATCGTTGAGTATCTCGGATAATCCCCTTGGAACATTCAACGTTGTGTAACCGTTTGTATGTCTTGAAAAGGAGATTTCCTGGATGAGATTGAGATATGCATGGATCGTCCTGGCGTTTGTGCTTTCCGCCTGCAATCTCTCGGTGGAAACACTGCCGCCGGATGCCGAGCAGACTGTCGAAACGACGGAACCAACGCCCAGTCCCTACCCCGATACTCCCGCCCCACCTGAAATTAATGTGGAGAGTGTCGAGCAACCGTCGCTGATGGACATTGAATTTCTGAATGAGCTGGACGGCTGGGGTATCTCTGAGACCGAGATCCTGCGCACGAACGACGGCGGCATCACCTGGTATGACGTCACGCCCGAGGAGATAGAGTCCACCACCGATATCCTGGAAACGTTCTTTCTGGATAACGATCACGTCTGGCTGCAAGAGCCCGATTTCAACAATTTCCCAAATAACGGATTGCTCTATCACACCGCAGATGGCGGGTTGACCTGGGCAGTTTCCTCGACACCGTTCAGCGCCGGAGATTTGAGCTTCATCGATGCTCGTAACGGATGGATGCTCGCCGACCTGGGCGTGGGTGCGGGGTCG
>DATHTH010000046.1:0-8662 GCA_035463495.1 Anaerolineales bacterium
CACGTTGAGTCCCTCGGGTGACATACCGTATAGAAGGTGGTTCCACCAGAGGGTCCCAGCCGGGTTGCCCTGTACGCCGCGCAGATATCCGTCCAGCGAGGCTTCCAGACCGGACTGGCCGTAGATTGGATGGTTGTATCCGGTCACGGGTGCGAGGTCGGGATACTGGTAATTACGCGTGTAGCTACCAGTAATTCCTTCGGTCGTGTTGATCGGCGCATTGGTCCGGTCAAGTAACATGCCGCGGGGCACGAAGCGGTCCTCGATGATGCGGCGCGGGTTATCCGGTCGAGTCAGCAGGTCCGGACCGCGAACGACTGCCCACCATCCGTTTGCCAGTGCAGCTCCGAACAGCCCCAGCGACAGGAAGGCGCTGAGCGCCAGATACGGCTGCGGCCGGGGCAGGGGAGCCGGCTCCTCATCCAGGTGATTGCTGATGAGCAGCAACAGCAGCAAAGCAATATAGGAGGTGAGCAGAGAGGACCCGCCATACGAAAGAAACGGCAGCGTGACGCCGGTGAGGGGCAGCAGCCGCAGGTTGCCGCCGATGATGAGCAGCGCCTGCACTCCCAGGTATGCCGTAATGCCGGCTGCCAGCAGGCGGCGGAACAGGTCCGGCGCGCGCAGAGCCGTCCGCAGTCCGCGAGACAGGATCAAGCCAAAGACCGCCAGTAAGCCGACCGTCCCGATCAGTCCCGTTTCCTCGGCAATGGCGGCAAAGATGAAATCGGAGATGGCAACCGGTACAAGCGCCGGACTTCCTAATCCTGGCCCGCGTCCTTCCAGACCGCCGTTGGCAATCGCCAGGATGGATTGGATGATCTGATACGACCCGCCCCCAGGGTCGCTCCATGGATTGGTCCAGGAGTCGATCCGGACGCGGATGATATCGATCAGATAGTATCCGACGATGCCCATGAAGAGCAGGAGTCCGGCGCTGAGCAAGAGGATGCGCTGGCGCCCGGTGGCAAGATACATAATGATCGTATAGAGTGCAATGAAGATCGAAGCTGTCCCCAGATCGCGCTGAACCAACAGGAGCAGGATGGCGATGCCGCCCGCGATAAACGTGGGATAAATGAGCGGGAAGGTGTTCAGCCGAAACGGAAGCCGGTCGGCCAGATACGCGGAGAGATATGCCACCAGCAGCAGCTTCAGCGGCTCAGATGGCTGGAAGTAGACCCCGCAGCAGCCCAGCCACAGGCGCGGACCATAGCCAGCCGGATTGGTGCCGAAGATCAGCGTGAAGGCTGTCAGGGCCAGTCCGCCCGTGAGCAGCACATATTTGTACTTGCGCATGAAGTCCAGCGTGGTCGGAAGACCCAGCCCGAACAATAGCACTGCCATGCTGATCCCCAGCCACAGCGCCTGGCGCCCTCCGAAACCAGCATCCAGCCGCCAGACGGTGAGCAATCCCCAGCCGCTGAGGAAAGCCGTGGCGGGAAAGAGAAATGGATCGGTATCCGGCAGCTGGCGTACAATCGCCTGGTGAGCGCGCAGAACGAAAATTCCCCAGAGCACCAGAGCCACCCATTGGGACCAACGGAAATCCACGTCCCAGCTGCGAAAGCGGACCGCCGGGGAAAGCGTAATGATTATGGTCTGCAAAACGAGGAAGGCAGCTGCCAGTTTCAGCAGGGTCGCCTGAGTAGCCCGGATCATTCTTATAGATATTTCTTTACCAGCAGATCGAGCCTCTTGCGCGTCCCGGCAGGCACGACTTCCGGGCGCGTGATCAACGCAGTCGCGAGCGCATGCTCGCAATTGCAGTCACGTTCCGGTTTCAACGCCCTCGCAAGGAGGCGCACTGCCTCCTGCGCAATGGCAGTATTTCGGTTCAGCGTATGGATCACCATCTCCACCGTCACCGGGGCTTCGCTGACATGCCAGACGTCATAATCCGTGACATGCGCCATGGTGGCATAGCACATCTCGGCTTCCCGCGCCAGGAATGCCTCGGGAGAAGCCGTCATGCCGATAATGGACATACCCCATGAGCGGTAGGTCCGGGACTCGGCTTTCGTCGAAAAGCGCGGTCCCTCGATCGTGATAAATGAACCGCCGCGATGCGTGACGCCGCCCGCATCCCGGACGGCAGCTTCGAGCTGGTCTGAGAGATCTACACAGAACGGATCGGCAACGCTGACATGCGCAACCAATCCTTCGCCAAAGAAAGATCGCGGCCGCCCATGGGTGTTGTCGTAGATCTGATCCGGGATGACGATGTGACCGGGTGCAAACTCCTCCTGCAGCGAGCCACAGGCGCTGATGCTCACGATCCGCTGCGCCCCGAGCGCTTTCAAGGCATAGATGTTCGCCCGGTAGGGGACCTCTGTCGGCGTGATGTGATGTCCGATACCATGCCGTGCCAGAAATGCCAGGGACTGCCCCTCCAGCGTGCCTGTGACTATAGGTGCGCTGGGTTTCCCAAACGGTGTATCAGGCATCTGCTCGCGCGTATCCTGAAGTCCCGGCATTTCATACAAGCCCGAACCGCCAATAATTGCAAGAGGCACGTGATCGGTCATGGTTGACCTCCAGTTTAATGTGCTTCCGCGGGGGAAAGCTGACTCTGACCTTCTGGCTGAATGTCGAAGAGGGTATTTCCGCACTTGAATGTGTCGCCGGGGATAACCACAGCGGGAATGGTCAGTTTCTCCCGGTTTAAAAATGTCCCATTGGTGGAATTAAGATCCTCCAGCCACCATTGACCGTGGTGGTAGGTCAGGCGCGCATGGTGTGCAGACATGGCTTCGTCCACCACCGCCAGATCGCAATTGGGATCACGTCCGATCATTACCTGCGGCTGCGAAAAATGGCGCAGGCTTTCTTCCCCCGGCTCGATCTGAACAGCCAATCTGATTCCTGGCATTTTCTGCAGGGACAGGGTATCCCCCTGTTGTTTTAATTCCCGTAAAAGCGTCCAGAGCGCCCACGCCAGAAACGCATAGAGTGCGACCGCGAGAACGAGTCTCAGGATCAAAACGGTGGTCGCGATCATTGATCGTCGGGGAGGTCTCTGTGTTTTCTGAGATCTACTGTATTCTGTTCGAGTGTGGCTGTCGGACGTTCGCTTGCGCCCGGTTCGGCTTCGAGCGGAGCGGTATTGGCAAGGTCCGGTCGGGCTGGCGGGTTATCCTGCCCGAAGATCAGCGCCACACCTGCCAGAGAAATCACATCGCCGGGGTACAGCACGGTCTGGCTGGTGCGCTGGCCATTTACGAAGGTCCCGCCCGTGGAGTTGAGATCGAAGAGCACAAAACGGCCCTTAATGGCGCGCAGCTGGGCGTGATTTCGCGAGACACGTGGATCATCGATGACCAGCTGGTTCTCCAGCCGCCGGCCGATATTCACGACCGTCTGGTTCAAGGGATGGACCTTCACGCCCTCAATGATCAGGAACGCATTTTCGGGGATGTTCTCTCCTGCTTCCACATCCGGGCTCGAGGTAGAGAGCTGCATACCCTGTGTGTCGGCGACCGGTTCCAGCCGGTGTGAGGCGACCACTTTGATCTCATCAGCCGAAAACGAGTCATCTGTGGTAATGATAATGGAAGGCTGGGTCGTGAACTTCAAGCCCACGTCTCGCACCGCCGTTGAAATGATCTTCTTAAGCGCCTCGATCGTGCCCGGCTCTTTCCACATCGGGGACGTCTCTGTCGAGACGATCAGGGTGAATTCATTGGGCGCGATGGCGCGGTCATCTTTTTGCTGAACCACGTTCTCCCGGACAGCCGTTGCCAGCCGCTGGATGACGCGGTCCTCGAGCTTGACACCGGGAAGTATGCCCGCCAGCTGGTCTTCGACAAGCTTCTGAATCTTTGCTTCGAGTTGATCTAATCTTAACATAAGGCAAAGCCCTCACGCCCATGAGCGGGCAAGGTTATTATAGAGGCGAGACGAAAAAACTGCAAGCCATGTGGTTTGCAGATAATCTCTACCTCGGTGATGAGAGCGACTTTCTAATCGAGCTTTTGGCTGCAGTTGGGGCAAATAACCTCTCTGCTCGTGACCACAAAGCCACAAGAGCGACAGGTTGTGGGTTGCAGACCTCCCAGCGGAGCACCGCAAGCCAGGCAGCTTGCCTCTCCGAACGAGTTTGCGGAATTGCAATACTCACAGGCAATCCGTGCCAATTTCTCCGATAAGGCGTAAGAGGCTTTCAGATTCTTGACCGCCCGGTCGATAACCTGCCAGGTGCGTTCGCTTAGCTGCATGCTTTCCACATCCTGGGCGAGGTCATCCAGCCGGCCGAACAGGCTGAACGGATTCCGGATGGCAGAAAGTGCCGTGTGTCCAAGGCTCGCCGCGAGCCCCAGCCAGGCTTGCTGTCCCACCTCGATCATGATGCCATCTTCTACCTTCTGTACGTTGACCGTCAATGCAGTTTGTCCGCCGGACATCGCCCCTGAACGAGTCGCGATCTGGACCGCCATTTTGTCGGTGCTCCCCAGCACCTGGGCGTGAAAATTCCCGCGGTTGAATTCAGCCATTAAGGCTTGCGCGATATCGTTGGGCCTGATGTTGCCGTAAAAGAATCTTCGGTCCATGTTTTCGATTATAATCCGCAATATCTTACGACGACGATCTGTCGTCGTGTTTCATCTCTCAAGAAGATCTACGCAATGAGACAACTTTGGTTTAAGATTTCGCCGGGGATCATCACAATAATCAGCCTCGGCTTTGCTGCATTCCTCCTGCCCCGGTCGGCGCAGGCGTATCAGGATGTGCCGACGCCCACCGGTATTTTTGTCACTGTGACTTATACCGATCCGATCAACGTCCGCAGCGGACCGAGCACCACGCAGTATCCCATTGTTGGGCAGCTGAATCCCGGTGAGGTGGTACCCGCGCTCGGCATTTCGCCGGGCCGCGAGTGGATCCAGGTGACGTTTCCCGGCGGCACGGGCTGGGTGTATGCCTCGTTCGTAGCTATTTCGGGGGGTGAGCTGCGGATCCTCGAGCCGCCTCCCACGCCCACCCCGCTGGCAACCTCTACGATCGACCCGACCTTAGCCGCCCAATTTGCCATCCAGCCAACCCAGACGCGCATGCCGACGTTTACAGCACCTCCGCCCCTCGAGGTTCCCCAATTCACCGATAATAGCCGTGGCTCCTTCGGCGCGACGGGACTCTTCATCGTTGTGCTGGGCTTCATCGGAGGCGCAGGCTTGCTGGCCTCCTTCCTCCTGAAAAAATAGAGGGAGAGCGATATGCGTAGCCAAGTCATGTCTGTCCTGGCTCTCTCGCTGGCGTTGTGCCTCCTAGGACTGTTTGATTCCGGCAATGCCAGCGTCCTTGCACAGCAGCCGACCGGTTCGGTCCCAACCGTGACCGGCACACCTCTTGGTCCGATCATTACTGTGGATCAGAGCATTCCGGTGATTCATGTCCACGCGGGTCCGAGTTCGTTTGATTATCCGTCCATCGGCGTGCTGCTCGCCAATGAGACGGCGCCCGCCATCGGGCGGGCAAGGGACCGGGAGGACTGGATCCAGATCAGTTATCCGGGCGTGCCCGGCTCGACGGGCTGGGTGTATGCCCTGTATGTGAAGCTTTCACCGGGAGCGCGCCTGCAGCTTGTGGACATTCCCGCCACGCCGACGCCATTCGCAACACCTACTATTAATCCCACGCTCGAAGCCGCCTTCATCGGGCAGCAGACTCCAACCCGCTTGCCCACCTTTACGCCACCGCCGCCTCTCGAACAGCCGATATTTAACGAGCAATCGAGCACCCCGGCCGCCGGTGTGCCGACCGGGCTATTGATCGTCAGCCTGGCATTATTTGGTTTTTTCGGTGCGGTGATCTCCTACCTGCGCGGCAGATAATACCTCTCGTGCTGCGTGGCGGATGGAGATACGAAGCGCGAAGTGGATAAGAAAGAAAAAGACCGGACAATTGTCCGGTCTTTTCAGCTAGCCTGACGGTCGATTAGTTATTGCAGGAGCATGAGCCGCCGCAGGCGCAGCTGCTCTCGCCATGATCGTGGCTGTGACCCTTGGCATGCGGGCTGTCCACCGCAAAGCCTGCCCCGCGGACAGGATCATTCACGAAATCGATGGTCGCACCCCGCAGGTAATCGATGGAAACTTCGTCCACCACCACCTGTACACCATTGGCTTCAAACGTCGTGTCTATATCCCGGATGTTGTTATCCAACGCCATGCCAAAATTCACCCCGCAGCAGCCGCCCCCGGCAACATACACCCGCAAGGCATAGCCTTCCAGGTTCCGCTCGCTCAGAATGTTTTTGACTGCATCAGACGCCGCCGTCGACAGGGTCAGCGTGCCGGTCTCTGTAATCGTTTTTGTATCCAGTTCTTCTAACATTTGTTCTCCTTCCTGGAGCTAAAGTGGATACATATTATCAAATTCGGAGCGGACTGTCAACTGCGTTAAAACGCGAGATTGTTCTTCTTGACACGTACCAACTGCCCCTGTAAAATCCCCCTGCTATTCACGCTGACCCTTCTTTTTGGGAGCAGCAAAAACATATTCTTCATCCTTCGGGAGGACTCACCCATCTATGTATGCAATGCAAGGACTACAACCTTTTGAGGCCATCGCAATCTGGGCTGTATTTGGCGTTGCCATTCTCGGCCTGCTGTACGCGGTCTTCCTGCGCAACCAGATCCTGCGCGAAGACAGGGGCACGGCAAAGATGCAGGAAGTCTGGAACGCGATCAAAGATGGAGCGGATGCATACCTGAGAAGGCAGCTACGCTCCATTTTGCCGTTAATTGCGATCCTCACGGTCGCACTTTTCTTCTCTGTTTATATCGTTCCGCCTACCCCGGAAGCCCTCGAACGCTTTGAAGGCGTGGATGAGGCGACCGTCCGGTTGTGGATCGGCTTCGCGCGTGCCCTCGCCTTCGTGCTGGGCGCGGGTTTCTCGCTCATGGTCGGTCAGATCGGGATGCGTATGGCTGTCGAGGCGAACGTGCGCGTGGCTTCCGCCTCCCGCCGGTCTTTCGGCGATTCCCTGCGCATTGCCTATCGCGCCGGCACGATCACCGGCATGCTGACCGATGGCTTGGGGCTGCTGGGCGGGACGATTATTTTCATTATCCTCGGGATTGCTGCGCCGGATGCCCTGCTCGGCTTCGGCTTCGGTGGGACGCTCTTGGCGTTGTTCATGCGCGTGGGCGGCGGCATCTTTACCAAGGCCGCAGACGTCGGTGCGGACCTGGTAGGTAAGGTGGAAGCCGGTATTCCGGAGGATGACCCGAGAAATCCCGCTGTGATCGCGGACCTCGTTGGGGACAATGTGGGCGACTGCGCCGGCATGGCTGCCGACATTTTCGAATCCTACGAAGTCACGATCGTGTCTGGATTGATTCTCGGGCTGGCGCTCTGGCACATTACCGGCCGGCTCGAATGGATCATCTTCCCGCTGGTGGTGCGCGGCATTGGCGTGCTGTCCTCGATTGTGGGCACGTATTTTGTTCGCGGTGGTCAGACGGGCAAGAGCGAGGATGCCATGAGGGCGATCTTCAGCGGCTTCCTGACGTCGGCGGTGATCTCTGCTGCAATGTTCTTCATTGCCGGGTTCCTCTATCTGAATACAGCAGCCATGGACGAGTGGGGTGGCTGGTGGCGCTTGCCAACTGCAGTAGGCGTGGGTGTCCTTCTGGCGATTCTGATCGACCGCCTGACGGAGTACTTCACAGGTACACATGCTGCGCCGGTCAATGATATCAAGCGCTCTGCCGACACGGGACCCGCTACTCTGATTCTCAACGGCGAGTCGGTCGGGTTCGAGTCTTCCGTCTGGTCCGTGCTGGTGATTGCTCTGACCATCGTTGCCTCGATCTTCATCTTTGGCACCATCCCGGGTGTTGATGGTGTGGCCCGGGCGACGTTTATCCTGTACGGTGTTGCCATGACCGGCATCGGCATGTTGACTCTCACCGGAAACAATGTCGCCATGGATTCCTTTGGTCCTATTGCGGACAACGCCAACGGTATTGGCGAGATGTCGTGGTCCGGCCGCACAGATCGGGAGACCCGTGAGGCGCAGCAGATCATGGCGGACCTTGACGCGGTCGGTAACACGACCAAAGCCATCACCAAGGGTGTGGCGATCGGCTCTGCTGTGATCGCGGCGGTTTCGTTGTTCGGCTCGTTCCTCGTGGACGTGTCCCGCGCGCAGACCAGCCTGGGCATTCCCGTGGAGCAGCAGATCCAGACCATTGGCATTCGCGTCGATATTCCGCAGGTCTTTGTTGGTGTGCTGCTCGGTGCGGCATTGCCCTGGCTGTTCTCCTCCTTTGCCATCCAGGCTGTCGCCCGCGCCGCGTCGCTGATCGTGATGGAAGTCCGCCGTCAATTCAAGCTGGGTGTGCTCGAAGGCAAGGTCAAACCGGATTATCGGCAGGCGGTTGCGATTTCCACAACGGCTGCGCAAAAGGAATTGGTCTCTCTGGCGCTGCTGGGTGTCGTGACTCCGATCGTTGTTGGGCTGACCCTGCAGGTGGAAGCCTTGGGCGGATTTCTGGCGGGCATCATTGTCTCCGGACAGCTTCTGGCGGTTTTCCTGAATAACTCTGGCGGCGCCTGGGACAATGCCAAGAAACTGATCGAGGACGAGCCCAGGAGCATAGAGATGAATACCGGCAAAGGCTCCGAGCGCCACAAAGCGGGCGTTGTGGGCGACACG
>DATHTH010000047.1:0-2735 GCA_035463495.1 Anaerolineales bacterium
CGTCCTTCGTGATCGACAGAGAGGGAACGATTCAACTGGCATGGGTCGGTCGGATCAGTTCCAGCATGCTTGAACAACATGTTACTCCCCTGATCGTGCAGGAATAATCACTCAGGATCGATACTCAATGGTTGCGCCTGATGAAGGTTGATCCACCACATCATTCATGCCGGTGAAAGCGCCTTTGCAGGGCACTACGTTTTGAATGGAGCGTTCATGAAAGCAGCCGCCCAGTGGAAAGAGAATATGACATTTGTGGGAACTCCCGACTCCGGCTTCACGGTCCAGATGGACTCCGATGTGGGCTTTGGCGGAACGAACAGCGGCATCCGGCCCATGGAGATGATCGCCCTGGGACTGGCGGGCTGCGCTGCGATGGATGTGCTTTCCATCTTGCAGAAAAAGCGCCAGCAGGTTACGCAGTTCGATGTGAAGCTGGACGCGCCGCGCTCGCGCGAGTACCCCAAGGTTTTCACGAGTGCCCGCATTACCTACATTGTGACCGGAAAAAATATACAGGAAGCTGCCGTCTTACGTTCGATTGAGCTGACTGCAACGAAGTACTGCCCGGCGCAATTCATGCTTGCACAGGCGTTTCCTATGGAATTACATTATGAAATCTACGAGGCGGAGGGGGACACAGAGCGCCGTCTTGCCTACGCGGGCATCTGGCAGAGCCTATCTACCGAATAATCCGGTTACTCGGGGGATTGATAATTAATGCCTGAGATCACCCGGCTTTGATAGTCAGAGCACTCGCAGGCCGTGATCGTCGCGGCGCCGCGAGTCAGTGTGCCCCGGTAGGGCTGTGAGCCATTATGCGCGACCCAGCCTTCCAGGTTGAATGCCAGGGGACCATCGGCGAGGATCCACTCGCCGTTATATTTACGGGCGACATGCACATGGGTTCCGGTCACACGCCCACCCTCGCAGGAGGGATAGCCGATCGGCTCACCCGCCTTGACCTCTCTGCCGAGGGGCATGCGGGCGTTGGTCGCCAGATGCAGATAATATAGCACCCAGCCGGTGCGCTCGTCCCCATCTTTATCGAGATCGAGAATTGTGCCGTCAATATCGGACCGCAGGATCAATCCATCGGCCATCGCCGTGGCATACTGGTCCGATCCGGCTGTCACGCAGCCGCTCGTTTCCGAGGCGGGGGCAAAGTCGATGGCGGCAAGCGGCTCGCCAGTCCCCCAACCGGTATGAGGTCCGCCCGTGTATGCCCAGATCTGTCCGGCAGGAAACGGGAAGCGCAGTGGGGGCTGCTGAAGGCTGCCTGGCAAAATGGTCACGAGCTCAGCCCAGGGGTCACCAAAAAACGTCTGGTAGACGCGCGCCACGCCCTCCGGTCCGATCGAGCCGTAATACTGGTCCCCCGTATACAGCCTTGAGAAGTAATATTGCAGCGCCACAGACCCTGCGTTCTGCCAGGGATCGGGGCGGAAGAGCGACTTGTCAAGCAGCTCGATTTCGGTTAACTTTCCGGATCTCCATAGATAGTATCCCTGATTGAGCGTGTTCGCCGCAATGATCAGCTGCAGATAGGGTCCTTCGTAGTTCACCCTCCGGAAGCCGAGCATATAAT
The DNA here is from genome assembly GCA_035463495.1 of Anaerolineales bacterium. Taxonomy (GTDB): domain Bacteria; phylum Chloroflexota; class Anaerolineae; order Anaerolineales; family Villigracilaceae; genus Defluviilinea. The sequence continues at coordinate 1,589 of DATHTH010000047.1, forward strand.
TCGCGGACGGCATGACAGGCTGGGTCAGTGCGCCGCTCTGGTATTCCAGAATAGCCAGTAACAGCTGCGGGCTGACGCTGTAATTGGTCGCGATGTAATCAACGGCTTCGGCGCCGGTACGCATCTTCTCGCCGGCATAGACCCGGTAATCCTTGAGCCAGCCGGATGTAGAGGCCACAAATGCCGAGGTGCTAAACCCAACCTGGGCGGGACCGTTCACGAACGCGTGATCGGGAATACTCTGATATGCCGTGCCCCAAAGCGGAAGATAGTAGATCGGTATCCTCATAGGCAGCCCCGGCGGCATTGTGGTTGCATCCACCGGGATGATAGGGTTGGATTCTCTGATCTCTTCCACGGTTGTGTTGAAGCGCGCCGCAAGGGCAGGGAGCGTGTCACCGCTCTGGGCGATGTAATCGACCAGCTCGCCGGGCGCGTATTTCGGCCGATCAGACGTGGGGGCAGGCACCGGTGTGGGCGCCAGCGGGGTGATCATGTTCTCCAGAATGCTCGGCGGGGCGCCGGGGGCGCAGGCGCCGGCAAGGATGACCGCCAATAGGGCGCTTAAAAAACGAAGAGTGATTCGTTTACCTCGCCGTGCATGCTTGGTATATTCTTTTGTGAAGTCTGGGATGCGGATTTTCATGCCGAACTATTCATCTTCACGCCGGATCTGCGCCAGGGATGTGGCATATAGATCCGCCGTGATCACTTCATCACCTTTGACGAGCTTGCCTTGGTAGGGTTTTTCACCTGCATAGACCGTCCAGCCGCTGAGCACGAACGGAAGCGGCCCGTCTGCAATGACCCACTCACCATTAAACTTTCGCGCAAAGTGGAGATGTGTTCCGGTGGATGTCCCTCCTTCGCAAGAGGGATGCCCGATGCGGCCATCCTGCTCCACCCACTCGCCCTCGGCGACTCTGTCCTTTGCAGCCACATGCAGGTATAACAGGTTCCAGCCAGTTTGCTCTGAGCCATCTCCATCCAGATCGACGACAACTACGCCATTTCCCGAGCGCACGACAAGGCCTGGCGCAGCGGCGACGATCCAGTGATCCGAAGAAAGACAGCCGGTCTCAGCACTGCCAGGTGCAAAATCTACAGCTGCAAGCGGTCCTTCATCCTCCCAGGCGCTGTGCGGACC
>DATHTH010000048.1:0-6489 GCA_035463495.1 Anaerolineales bacterium
AGGCGGCGCAATAACTCATAATCTTCGGAGACCTGCCAGTCGTGCTGCGTCGCCTGGAGCATGTTCAGGCGCTGTCCGGCTCGGTTGATATGACAGGCAGACTCAAAGCCTGCCAGGAAAAAAGAATCAAATAGACTCAAATCGAACTCCATTACAGGGCACAGGTTATTTTTAAAGGGGAGAGCATATTATACAAGAAAATGAATAGCCCCTCTCATTTAATTTTCATTTTTGTCCCTGTTACCCGTGCAGCGTGGCACGCAACCCTATAACGAGCCGGGCTGGAAGGTGTTACACGTCGGCACACCAGCTCAGATGCTTTTCTCCAACCTTGAATTCAGAAAGCGAAAAAAGAGAAAAATGCCTGTGACGGTCAAAAGCCCCCAGATCACTGTGTGGATTCCCGCAGAGTAGGTATGCCCGAACGGGGGAACCGGAGGGATCTCGAACCAGGTCCTGTACCACCATTCCGGAAACCAGCGGGGATCCTCGTACCAGGGATAGAGCAGCAGGTTCGTATCGTGCGAGATAAAATCAAAAGCCACGTGGGAAAGAATTCCCACGAACATCGAGAAGGTCCACCGGCAGAATGAGACCCTGATGCGCGGGGAAGGTCATTGGCATGTCAATTGACCGTTTATTGTTAAGCTATACCAGTTTTCCCTGGCCCTCAAAAACCGGCTTGTTCTCCAGGATGCGCCCGGGTGCGAAGATCGAGAGGTCGAGTGAAAATTGCACTCCGCGTATGATTTCCGACAGGTAGCGACCAATCGCATGGCACTGCTGGAAGCCATGTCCGGAGAAACCGTTGACGAGCAAAAAGCCTCCCAGCCCGGGCCATTCCCCCAGGATCGCGTTCCCGTCAAAGCGGTTAACGTCATACAACCCGGACCAGCCGCTGAGGATCTTTAGCTGATCGAAGGCAGGTACATATTCCACCAGCTCGGGCCACATGAACTCCATGAAACGATCATGATTCCAGGTGAAGTCAAAGCCCACGGGATCATCGTCGAACGATTTTCCACACATGAACTGACTGCCATGGGTATGGATCAGGTACAGGCCCGATGGGAAAACCGTGAGCGGATACACTTCGGTTGGGGTAGCCGTGGTTTGCAATACGAACACCTGCCGGCGGACCGGTTCCACCGGCAGCTCAATACCCACCGTGCGCGCCAGCGTTGTGCCCCAGGCGCCCCCGCTATTGACGACATATTTCGATACCAGGCAAGTACCATCGCTCAGCCTCACGCCGTTGACTCTTCCTGCTGAACGAAGGACATCTATAACTTCTGCTTTCAGGTAGGTCGCTCCCAGGTCGATAGCTTTTCTCTTGAAAGCCGTCAATACCGCCTGCGGGTCCATGGTGCCATCCAGACGACCGAAGGTGCCCCCGGCAAACCTGGTTTCATCATACAGAGGAAACTTTTGCCTGATTTCTGCGGGCTCCATCCAGATCACTTCGCAATTCATCTGCCGTTGCTGCGCCAGGCCCGCTTTTGCATCTTCCTTGTTCCCCTCATCCGCCAGGAATAGATTTCCCTGCTGCCGGAAATCGATCTGTGGCCGCCAGTCGCCAACGGCCATATCCTGGCTGAACGTCTTAAGCCTTTCCATACCATACAGGGAAATCAGGATGTTCTCCCTGATGTTGAACTGCAATCGGATATTACCATCCGAAAGCACGGTCGAGTTGCGTCTATAGTCTGGATCCATCTCGACAATGGCAACCTTGATGGTTGGATCTGCCTTCAAGAGGTAATAGGCTGTGGCGCAGCCCATCACGCCGCCGCCCGCCATGATCACATCATATGCCTGTATCTTGTTCATGTCTTCCCAGTGGCAGGGGTTATATCGAATGCGTGATGCCGCCATCTGCGCGGAGATTTTGTCCCGTGATGTAGCCAGCATCCTCTGAGAGCAGGAAACGGACGGTCTTTGCGATCTCCCGTAGTTTGCCGTAGCGTTTCATAGGTATCTCGGCAAGGTTTTCCTCGCTCTCGGGGTAATTATCCATGTAACCAGGCATCACGTTGTTCATCCGAATGCCGAACTCGGCATAGCGGTTTGCATAGAGCTTTGTAAAACTCGCCAGCCCGCTGCGCAGCGTGCTCGAGACGGGAAAACTCAGCTTCGGCTCAAACGCGGAGAAGGTGGAGATATTGACAATTGCACCGCCGCCCTGTTTCATGAAGATGGGTGTAACGAGGCGCGCCATGCGCACCACGTTCAGGATCAGCATGTCCAGACCGAGATGCCAGTCGGTATCTGAAATCTCCAGTAGCTCGCCTTTTGGAGGATGGCCTGTGTTGTTGACCACGGCATCGATCCGCCCGAAGGCTTGCATCGTGGACTCTACCAGCCTCGCCAGATCGGAGGGCTCGGTGACCGAGCCGGTCATGCCGATCCCATCCAGCTCCTGCGCCAGTTTAAGTGCGCCTCCGGATTTGGAAAGCAATGAAACCCGGTACCCGGAGGCTGCCAGTTCGCTGGCGATGGCTGCGCCAACACCCTGTCCGGCAGCGGTGATGATGGCAACTTTTTCACTCATTGTGTTTTCCCTAGATGTTGTCAACGATCGCCATGACTTCAATCTCAACGTCACAACCCTGTGCGACCGTGTTGCTGATCTCCACCATGGCGCTGGCCGGGCGGGCAACCGCAAAATACTCGTTCCGTACCGCGGAAACCTCGTTGTATTTGCTGGCATCGGTGATGAAGAACAGAGCCTTCACAACATCGTCCAGGCTGGCTCCGGCTTCTTCGAGCACTCGCTGTATGCGCCTGAATACGAAGTGAGTCTGCGCTGTGAAATCCCCTGGAGCGACCGGTGTCCCATCTTCCTGCAACGCAAGCTGGCCGGCGACAAGGATCATCGTCTTTGTGCCGAGGTCGATCTTCACAGCCTGGGAATAATGACCAAAGGTGTTAATTTTGAAGGGGTTGATTCGTTCTATCACTCTATTCTCCTGTGAGACGTATTATGGCGTTCGGGTGTTGTACGCATGGGAAGACGGCATTTTCTGTACCTATAATTCTACTTTATCAAAACTGTAGTGTTGTTTCGTTTTCTAGCAGCTCTATCAAATAGGCGGGTGTATCCACGATTTTTAGTTGTTCGAAGTCTGTATTCGGCATGAATTCTTCGAGTATGGGAAGACACTTTTCCAGTTCGTTCATTCTCGTTCCAAGACGTCCACCCCTTAGCAGGTGAAATCCAAAATCAGAATACAATTTGATCGCTCTGAAACTTCCCGGCTGTGTATGAAGATAAATCGGGTAGTCTGTACTGTCGAAGCGTCTCATGATTGCAGATAGCACGGCTCTTCCAATTCCTTCTCCTTCATAGGCTTTGCGTGTCTTTAGCCAGTGGATGGTATTGATCTTTCCGTACGCCTTCCAATACGAACAGGTTGCAACGGGTCTTCCCTCTTTGTTACATACAAAAATCGTGTTCTTGAAAAAGGTATCCATATCCCCACAATATGTGTCGTTTATGATTTGGTTCATAAAGGCTTCATATTCTACCGGGACGATGTCACTGTCAAAAGGGAAAGCTTTCCAAAGCTCCAGTTCGTCCTGGCGGCAATTCCTAAAATAATAATCAGTGCTTAGATCTGTGAGTGCGTGATGATTGAGCCTTTCGCACATCATAAAAATATTGTAGTCTGGAATATCTTCTTCTCTCATTACTTTTCCGATGGCTGGTTTCTAGAGATGAGCACTTCTCCGGCTTCAGTCATCTCCACCTCATCGCCAGTCCTCAGCCCGGCGAAGTCTTCGTTGGAAAGCGTCACGAGGGGCAGGGGCGCATTGTAAAGCTCCTCGGCGACCACTGAAGCCAGCGCGAAGAAGAAGTCTACGCCTGTGGTAAGAATAGCGGCGGGCGCGGTGCCCGCGCGAATGGCTTCGAGCAGAACGGCGGTGGTTGTGGACGAGCCGCGGGTGAATGGGATAGCCAGAATCTTGTCCTTTGCGATCAGCCCCGAGAGCATGTGGCGGCGGTCGATGATCTCGCCTGTCTTCCAGTCATAGCCGCCCCAGAAAGAAAGCGGCTCATTTCCGACCAGTGCTCGTCCACGCGCAGCGCCGGGGATGACAACTCTTCCCTGCAAGATTATGACAGCCACAGGCTCTCCTCCCGGACGATCTCGCCCACGAGGGCGGAGTTGACGCAGTCCTGAAGGCTGCCGAAGGCGATCTGTTTGCCGAGCAAGCCCGGCGCGTAGTAGGCGAATTTCGCCGAGTTGGTCATCAGGTTGCGGATCTTAGTCGGCAGCATCGGTGAAGTCAGGATGCAGGTGTCCACGGTGAGCTGCGCGCCGAAACGCTCAAGCGGCTCGAGCAAGCCCGCTTTTTGTGCGAGCTGAGTCATCGCCCGGCTGGACGTCACTAAAAACTTCACATGAGGGTGCTTACGTTTTCCTTCGAGCATTGGCGCCAGACGTCTGAACTCTGCCAGTGAGAAGTGCGGGCTGCCCAGTACGACCATGTCCAACTGGCTGCCGTCGGTGTGCGTCAGTTCGCGGCGCGCGGCTCGCAGCATGTCCATGTTGATCTCGAGAACCTGGACAGGTTCCTTCCACTGGAAGGCGGTCTCCAGTGTAGGGGCTTCAGGCGTGACTCCGATCATATGAAAAAGCGCCACCCCGCCCGAGGAAGCTGCCGCAGCACACAGGGCTTTCAACTGGTCATCATCCGGCTGCAGCCGGATCCCGTCGATCACGGGAATTTTGTCGAGGGCGGCTTTTCCGATCAGATGACCCAGCACAGGATAGAAGTCGTCGCTTTGTTGTAATTGCTCCGGCACATCGACGAGGCGGAAGAGCAGCTCTCCCGCGCGATTCTCGGTCAGGTGCAGTCCGATCGCCGGGGCACGGCCCGTGATGGCGCAGCAGATGTCGAAGAGGTCCGGGTAGCGCTCGGTACGTGCCCCCAGCACGGAGTTGGCAAAGGCGATGGCATTCGACTCGCCCCAGGCGATCTGCTGCCCGAACGCAGGACGCATCTCGGTCTGGTAGGGCGCGCAGGTCCAGGTTGGGATGGTGCCCATGCTCCGGTAAGCGACCATCTGGCGGTATGCCTGCCGTGCCCAGTCGGAGGGGACTGCCCATTCCCGCCAGTGGTGCTCGTCCAGCCCGCTGACGTTGAGTGTGGTGGGCACGGCCACCTTCGCTCCGAGGCTCGCAAGGCGCTCCGCAAACTCCAGCCCCGCATCGCCGATGTAGACCGTGCTGTCGATGTGCGCACCGCTGATGTCAAGCAACTCGTCTGCGCCCGCGACATCCGCCATCCGCGCGACAATCGCCATTGCCATCTTTGCCGCGGATCCGTGCTCGCCATGCAGCATTTCGAGGTCCTGGGATGAGAGGGTTAACATAATTTATCTTTGATTGTCATTATCACGCCACGGATGTGAGCTGCTTTCTTGAGGCGAGAAAAATACCGGATAAAATCAAGAGCCCACCAAGCAAGACGCCGGTGGACGGTGCTTCACTGAGAATGAAGTATGCCAGCACGGCGGAGCTGATGGGTTCGACCAGCGTGACCGCGGCGACCAGCGCCGCCGGGAGGTAGCGCAGAACCCAGTTGTAGGTAGAATGGCCGATGAGCTGGGGGAAGAGCGCCATGAGGAAGATCCAGCCGTACGTTTTCGGTGGATAACCGAGAGGCGAGTAGCCCGCGACGAGCATCATCACGATCAGGGCAATCGCAGACATGCCGTATACTAAAAAGATATAGGGGATGAGCGGCATCTTGATTCGCAGCTTTCTGCCAATGATGAGGTAACCGGAAACGGTCCACGCGCCGATGAGGGCGAGGAAGTTACCCCACATTGCTCGTCCCTGCACGACTTCCGCCAGCTCCGGGCAGCGCAGACCATTATCCCACAGGCAGGCATCAGATAAGCCGATAATTATGCCGCCCAGAATCGCGATCCCAAGCCCGATCACGGCGAGACGGCTCAGACGCTCATTGAGCAGCACAGGCGAAAGGAGCGCCACCCACAGCGGACCCGTGGAGACGAACACCACGGAGCTGGCGATTGAGGTGTATTCGAGTGAGGAGATCCAGGTCGCGAAGTGCACTGCCAGGAATAACCCGGAGATCGCCCCCAGGAGAATCTCACCACGTGTGAGCCTGGCTAGCTCTGTCCGGTAGCGGACGAGAGCCGGAGGGGCGAGCAGCACTGCGGCGCAAGTCAGTCTTAATGCCGCAATGACCAGGGAAGGCGCGTCTTGCTGCGCAAAACGAATGAAGATCGAAGCGGTAGAGACGGCCAGGATTGCAGTGACCAGAGCAATTCCCAGGCGTGCCCGCCCAAAGCCCGCGAGCCGGGTGCTGCCGGGAGTGTCTGTGAGAGGCGACGAAGAGGCATTGGGGGAAGGCATCCGCCAATTGTACTCAGATCCCCTGAGAAAAGTGTGGGGGATGGCGTAGGGAGGCGAACTCGTATCAGCTTTTGATGGTTGAGGGTGTGTCCAGCTG
>DATHTH010000049.1:0-3658 GCA_035463495.1 Anaerolineales bacterium
TCCAGGCGGAAATCGTCGAGCGAATCCATCAGGATGACAAAGCTTTTCTTTGAAGATTGAAGCCGTGCCACAATCATAGTTTTGGCATCGTCGAAGGCGACGCGGTCGAACCGGCGCAGGATTTCGGCGATCCCGTCCCGAGGATTCTGCTGCATGACCTCATCGAATAGATTGGCAAGCTTCCAGAGCACGTCGTCCACGGTGTCGCCGCCCCGAACCCCGAGTTTGTTTAGATACGTGTTCACAACCTGAAGGGCTTCGAAGCTCATAAAGCCGTAAGCCCGCATTTCCGACAGGACACAGATCCACAGGATCGTTTCCCACAGCTCAGAAAGTGTTTCGGGGAAGACAGCATCCCGGGTGAGCCCCTGGATCACGCTGGAGATATGACCCAGCAAGTGTGCGGTACGGATTTCTATGTAGAAGTCATATTGCTTGTCGAAGAAAACTGCACGCAGGTAGGAGGTCTTACCCGAGCCTTTCCGCCCTATGATAATGGATGGCCTCTGGTGAAGATTCTTATAGATCCAGTTGTGCCGCTCGAACAACCGGTTCATGACATCGGTGTCTTTTGGGTCAATATCTACCGAGTCGATCGGACCGAACGGCTCGTCTTTCGTGATGTAGGGGCGGAGCGTGTCGATCAATGGACGGTCCTCCTGGCTGTTTTGCATTCCGTGGAGGGATTATACAGGAAAACAAATGACGGGACTGTCAGGTCTGCCTGTACCGCGGATACGAGCCCAGGACTCTGAGCATCAACGCGTACTCGCCCAGATGGTCCAGTGCTTTCCGCGCTTTTTCTTCCTGCGCCGCGCCGACGAAGTCAATATAAAAGAGATATTCCCAGGGCTTGCCCTGCAGCGGGCGGGATTCGATCTTGGTCAGGTCGATGTCGCGTAATGCAAAGACGCTCAAGGCTTTGAACAGAGCCCCGGGTTGGTTCTTCAACGTGAACACGATCGAGGTCTTTGCTTCCCCTTCGGGTTCAATGACATTTCTGGAAATGGCAAGGAAGCGAGTGTAGTTCTCAGCATTATCCTCGACGCCCTCCTCGAGAATTTGCATTTCGTAAATTTCCGCGGCGCGCTGGGAGGCAACCGCGGCGGTATCGCGCGCACCGGACTCCTTTACCATCTTCACGCTTCCAGCCGTATCGTACGCGGATTCTGTTTTCACGCCGAGCCGGCGCAGGTAGGCAGCGCACTGTCCCAGGGCCTGCGGGTGGCTGATCACCTTCCTGATTTCTGCTTTAGTCACACCGGGCAGAGCGATCAAACAATGCCGGACCCGCAGCAGATATTCTCCCGTGATGTGCAGATCGTGCCGCAATAACAGGTCATAGTTTTGATGGATGCTTCCTGCCAGTGAGTTCTCAATAGGGATCAAGCCTTCATCACATGCTCTACTGACCACCGCCTCGAAGACGATGTCAAATGACTCGCATGGGAGAGTGTCTACCGCTCCAAAATAGTCAAATACGGCTTGTTCGCTATACGCACCGGGCTCGCCCTGAAATGCGATTTTCATTATCCCTTCCAGTGGTGGTTTCGATACGAGCGGCACAGCACCGCTTTACTCAACCACCGTTATTTATTGTTTCGCTGCCCACTCTAGGATCTTCCGAAACCCCGCTTCTACAGCCTCATCGGACGCCGCGATCGTCATGCGCACAAAGCCCTCCCCCTGCGCGCCAAAACCCGAACCGGGCACGAGTCCGACGCCGGCTTCCTCCAGAATGCGCTCACAGATTTCCAGGGAGGTCATCTTCAATGGACGCATATCGAGAAAGAAATAGAAGGCTCCCTGCGGCGGCGTGACCACTACTTTCTCGCTCTCCAGCTCACGCGCAATCCGTAAGACCAGCTCGCGGCGGCGCGCGTAGGCGAGGCGCATCTCTGCCGCGGCCTGCTGGACGGAGGGATCCGTCAGTGCGAAGGCAGCCGCTTTTTGAACAAAGGGTGCGACACAGGTGATGGAATTCTGCCCTGCTTTCAGTGCGTTATCGATCACGGCTTGCGGGGCGGCGAGATACCCGACACGCCAGCCGGTCATCGCGTACCTCTTCGACAGGCTGTTGACCAGGATCGTGCGACCCTTCGCTCCCTCGAATGCCGCGGCGCTGGTAGGCTTCTCTTCATAATATAGATTCTCGTAGACCGCATCGCTGACGATCCAGAGATGATGGCGCGTCGCAAGCTCTTGCAGTTGTCCCAGATATTCTCGTGTTGGATAGGCGCCCGTCGGATTGGAGGGATAGTTCAACACGATGACACGCGTTTTTCCGGTCAGGGCTTTTTCCCAGGAGTCAAAGGAGGGGATAAAACCGTTCTCGGCGGGCGCAGGGATACGAACCACGCTCCCACGGAGCATGGTCGCCATATTTGCATGTGTCCCCCAGCTTGGGTCCGGGATGAGCACCTCGTCGCCGGGATTCAGGAGAGACTGCATGGCTAGATAATACGCATGGATGCCCCCATGGGTGACCAGGAGCTCTGTTTCCGGATCGTATGTAACCCCGTTGTCATGGTCCAGCCTGAGGGCAGCCGCGTGGCGCAATTCCGGATAGCCCCGGCTGGGGCCATAATGGGTCAAGCCATCCTGCATTGCCTGAAACGCAACATCCATCACAGCCGACGGCGTTGGAAAATCCGGGTCGCCTACCTGCAAGCCAATGATCTCGCGCCCGCCGGCTTTAAGCGCTGTAATGCGGTCTGCCATGGCAACCGTGGGGGATTGGCGGAAGGACTCAAACTGTACATTAAGGCTTTGCATCGAAAGATCCAATCGTAGGGCAGGCTTGCAACCTGCCAAATGCGTGCGTCGAAACGCTACAAATTAAGATGGCAGTGTATCAGCATCGTTTGCATATCGTCAACCTTCATAAACTCCTGTACAATTCGCCCATGAATATGGAGCTGATTGACTACATCAAAAGTGTCTTTCGAGATCGATTTGGCAGTGCGCCGGCGCACCTTGCCCGCGCGCCTGGCCGGGTGAACCTGCTCGGTGACCACGTGGATTACAACGACGGCTTCGTGCTGCCGGCTGCGATTGACCGTGCTACCTTTATTGCGTTTTCGCCATCCGACTCGGATCAGACCATGCTGGTCGCGACGGACTTCGATCAGGAAGCTTCTTTCTCACAGGAAACAATTCCATCCAAAACTCAGCTGAGCGGATCTTCGCTCCCGGAATGGGCGCAGTATCCAGCCGGAGTGATGTGGGCACTACGTGAGGAACATCTAGAAACTGTGGGGATGAACGCGGTCTATGCCTCTGATGTGCCGCTCGGCTCGGGATTAAGTTCTTCGGCCTCGGTGGAAATGGCATTCATGATCGCCTGGCAGACGCTTGGCGGCTGGAGCCTGCCAGCCATGAAGCGCGCTCTGCTCGGACAAAAGGCAGAGAACCGGTATGTGGGCGTGAACAGCGGCATTATGGATCAATTCGCCTCCGCCTGCGGCGTGGAAAACCAATTGCTGCTGCTGGATTGCCGTTCGCTGGAATGGATACCGATCCCCCTGCCAGAGGATGTTTCGATCGTCGTCGCAGATACCAGGGTCCGACGCAAGTTGACGAGTGGCGAATATAACAACCGCCGCGCGGCGTGTGAGGAAGCGGTGCGCCTGCTGAAAAAGGATCTGCCGGATATCCG